>NZ_JADGMM010000002.1:0-467847 GCF_020662275.1 Clostridioides sp. ES-S-0006-03 | reverse complement strand
GAACGTACAGTACCTGTATGCCCAGTAAATCTCCAAATTTCAGCACCACTTGAAGATATTTTTCTCAAAGTAATATCACTACTACAACTATATATATTATTCTGTAAATCTACACATACTGAATATACACCACTTTCATGTCCTTTATAACACCAAATTTCTTCTCCAGTTGGAGATATTTTTTTTACTATTCTATCATAATTTCCACTAATAATATTATTATTTAGGTCTATACATATTGAATATACATAACCACCTTGGATTTTATCCCATACTTCAGTAGGTGCAGGTAAAACCTCTTTCACAATAGTATCTAGTTTAGTTACTTTGTGTATTTCACTTTGATGGTCTTTTGTGATTAAAATACCTAAATTCTGCTGAAATTTTCTTATTATATTATCTTGTGCACCACTCACTATATTATTTTGAGAATCTATATTTATACAATCTACAATAGCAGTATGGTCTGTAAATTTCCATATCTCCTTTCCTTGAGGAGATATTTTTTTTAATGTTTTATCACGACTACCACTAATTATATTATTTTGAGAATCTACACATAGCGAATTTACAAAGTCAGTATGACCTGTAAATTTCCATATTTCAGTACCTTGAGAAGATATCTTTGTTATTACTCCATTGTTATGTCCACTTATAAAGTTATCTTCAGAGTCTACTGATAGAGATATTATATTTGCTCTATCAGATGCTCTAAATATCCAAATTTTAACGCCTTTACTTGATGTCTTTGTTACTTCGGCATCTAAACTAGCACTAATTATATTATTTTGAGAATCTACGCATAGAGAAGTTATATCTCTTACATGTCGTTTTACACTCCAAATTTGAGTTCCTCCAGAAGTTATTTTTGTTAGCACACCTCCATTAGTCCCACTACAGACATTATTTTCTAAATCTATACATACCGCACTTACAGCAGTACTATTTCCACCATATCGCCATATTTCAGTACCTTGAGAAGATATCTTCCTTACTGTAGTATCTGCACTCCCACTTATTATATTACCACTCGAATCTATACATACTGAATAAACACTACTTGCATGACCTGCAAACTTCCAAATCTCTACACCATAACTCGAGATTTTTCTAATAGTATTATCACTGCTACCACTATAAATATTATCTTGTGAATCTATACATAATGACTTTATATATAATGTATGACCTGCAAACTGCCAAACTTCTTCAACATCACTAGGCATATCTGGCATTTGTTTTATACTACTAATATTACTTGCCATAGTTTGAAATGTATCACTACTATTAGTTGGTACTTTTTTGTCAGTAATAGCAGTAGCGATTAATTCCTTTCCATTACTGACAGATTGAAAAAGTTCATTAACTGCATCTGTTAGGTTTTTAGCATTTGTGCTTAATTCGTTTACACCTATTTTTGAATCAATTTTAACACTAGAATAAGTACTATCTAGTGTTGTTATATTATCGTTTATTGTAGCTGTTATAACTTCTTTATTGGTATTACCATTTACAACAGTCACTTTTACATCTATATTACTTTCATTAAAAATTTCTATTGTATTAGAATCAACTACAGTATAAGAATTAGTCATACTTTTCTTAGTTGCTTCATCCAATATGGCAACAAATATATTCTCCGTAACAAGATTATGGTTAACTGTAAGTTTAAAGTATTCTCCATCAGATAACCAATCAGATTCAACATAAGACTTACTAAAGGCTACATTAGTTGCAGCCGAACTCATTTCAGCTATTTTTTCATATACTTTATCAAAATCATATGTAAATCTTTCTTTCAATGTATTTTTTTGAGTTCCATCGTAAGCTTCTCTTGTTTGTATTATTTCTCCTGTTGTATTTGTACTTTCCAACTCTTCAAATCTTTGTTCAAATTCAGTTAATTTATTAGATACAGTTGTTGTCATATCTGTTTTAGCAGTATCCACTTCAACAATCTTGTTGTCAACTTCAACTATTTTAGTATCTACTTCATTTATCTTATTATTAGTTTCAACTATTTTATCATCAAGTTGTTTTTGTTGTTCTTTTAATTTATTATCTAGTGTTATATCAACCTCATTAAATTTTTCATCAGTTTTATCAATTAATTCTTTTTCCATTCTTTTTATAGAATTTTGCCTATCTATTTCTTGTGTTTTTCTTATTTCTTCATTTTCTTTTCTTACTAACTCATTAGCTTCTCTTGTTTCTTCGCTGGTTTTTCTTACTTCTTCACTTTCTTTTCTTACCAGTTCATTAGCTTCTCTTGTCTCTTCACTGGTTTTTCTTATTTCTTCATTTTCTTTTCTTACCAGTTCATTAGCTTCTCTTGTCTCTTCACTGGTTTTTCTTATTTCTTCATTTTCTTTTCTTACCAGTTCATTAGCTTCTCTTGTTTCTTCACTGGTTTTTCTTACTTCTTCATTTTCTTTTCTTACCAGTTCATTAGCTTCTCTTGTTTCTTCACTGGTTTTTCTTACTTCTTCATTTTCTTTTCTTACCAGTTCATTAGCTTCTCTTATTTCTTCCTGTTCCTCTATCAAATTTTCTAAATTTTCAACTCTAGTAACCAGAATATCATTATCTTTCAAGACTTCTTTGACTTGACTTATTAATAATACTAAAACACCAAATTCATCTGCATTTTCAATATCATCATCATTTACAAGCCCTTCTTCTACTCTATAATAAAATCTTGGAGATTCTAAAGACCCCTCACTATTTATAGCCATGATTGTAAATGGGTTTATACCTGCACCCTTCAAAGCTTCCCTAGTAATTGGAATCTCTACTTCTCCATTTTCTGCATCCAATATGACACATGGAGAGTTCACCTTATTACCTACATTCTTCCATATGTTGACTATGACATCATAGTTACTTAAATCCATTATCTTTCCATCATTTTTTAGTTGTGCTTTAATAAAAGCTGTATTAATATCATTTTCACTATATATTATTTTTTTTACTATATTTTTTCTATTTTCATACTCTGAAAAATCTATTTCTAAAAAATATTGTTTTACTTCATAGTCTCTGTTTCGCATTGTTCAACACCCTCTACATTTTCAGATAGTTTTTTAAGCGATATAATATTTTCTTCTAATTCTTTTATTTTTTTATCTTTGTCTTTTATCTCTATATCTTTTTGCATTGCTATACTCTTATAGAGCAACATATTAGACATACTCTTATTCAATTCTTCTTGTACATTCTCATACAGAATTTTAAAATCTACATCCATTTTTATTCTCCTTTACTTTGTAATCCTTGTATATTTTTTTCTAATTCTTTTATTTTATTTTCTAATTCTTCTCTTTTTAATACTTCTTCTTTTAACGCTGCTGCTATAATAGTTGTATATCCAGATACACTAAATTTTAGCCCTTCATCGTTATAATCATAAACAAACATTTTTCCAACTTCTGTATCTTTTATATCATTTGCTATAAATCCGATTTGTTGATTATTTTCTTCTTCACTAAAATTTTTATAATTAAATGTAGCTATTTTCAAATCATCTGTTAAAAAATTTAAAAAAGGTGTTTCTATATTCATTGAGAAAGACCTTCTTTTTGTCATACTTATATAATTAATATTTTCTTTGAACCTGTTATCTGATGTACTTCTAACATCATCACACCTTAATGTATCGCAGTAAACATTTCTCCATGTGTTATAGCTTTGCCCTAAGTCAGTTCTGCTTTGGTCTGGGAAGAATGAATATGGGTCATTAGTAAAACAAAATCTTGCATTTCCACATTTTACAAAAGCATCATCTTGCTTTACTTGTAGTCTTACCTCTCCATCAACAAATATGTTTGCTCCATATCTGTTTATAAATAAATAGTTTTCATTATATTTTAATCTTACTGCACTCCCTTTTACAGAACCATCACTTTCTTGTGCATCTAAACATATAGTTGCACTGCTATCTTCAAACAGACGAATAATAGGGTTGTGACCTCTTGGAGTTGTTAAGCAATCACATGCTATAGAGCCATTCAAAATTGTTATCCCATCATAGTTAATAGTCACAGAAGCTGAACTTATTTTATTAAAAGCTATCCTTACACTATCATATTTTTGTTCTATTAAAGAACTAAATTCTCCTTTACTAACCTTTAGTGCTATTTCATCAGATAATAGTTTAATTTCAGATTTTATATTTTTTTCTGTTTCTTGTACACTCATAGTCATTTGATTAGATTTAATATTAAAATTCGCTAATTCTTCTGATATACTTCCACCTGCACCAAGTAAAATTATATTGTCCAGAACATTTTTCAATTCATTTATTTTTATATTATATTTAGAAAAAGTATTTATAACTAAAACCTTGTCACTAGGAGTTGCGACACCATCTGCTATAGCTGAATTTATTGCAGTTTTCAAATTATCATGAGCTTCATTTAAAGCATTTTTAGCATTATTTATATTTAATTTTCCAGTTGTATCAACATTTTTATCACATATTAAAATTACTTTTTCAATTTGCACATATAGCAATTTTTTCTTATCATCAATAATAGTATTTTGTATATTTATTTCTGTTTTTTCCTCATTTGTTACTTTATCATCCTTGAAATATTCTGTTATCTTAGAACTATATAAACCAATCGCTGCATTTAATTCTATGATATTTTTATTAACATTTTCTCTTAGTTCATTTATTTCTTTATTATCTGTAAAATCTTTTCTAACACTTTTGACACTAGCGTCTATTTCATCAGATTTTAATTCTAATTTTGTTATATTTTCTTTTATCTTTGTATCTTCTTCTTTTAAATCTCCTATCGTCGTTTTTACTCCTGTTATATCTGTTTCTATAGAAACAAATCTTTTGTCATTTTCCTCATTTTTTTCATATAATCCATGAATGTGTTTTTCAATAGACTTTATAGAATCCCCATCAAAAGATATACTGAAATTTGAATCTTCACTTTGTGGAACTATATTATGCATACCATTTGTATTAGTTATTACAAGGAATTTCTCATTAGAATTATCAAATAAAATATTTGAATCTTCTAGTTCATAAGGATTCTTTCTATTCCAATATATATATTTCATGCAAGAATATTTTTCTGTAACATTGTAAACTTCATCATAGTAATGTACTATTATTCCAGTTATACGAACATATGAAAAAGTAGGGCTATTATCTAATACAGCCAATGACTTTCACCCCTTTTTAGATATTTCTATTTTTTCTTATTTTATTGTATTTCTGTTGTATCAATAAGTATTTTTTAGACTCTAAAACTTGAAGTGACTCTTTTGCCATTTTCAAATAGTCTGAGATAGTTTTTATATCATCATTTTTCATTTTTTTATTTGATAATTCTATTGTTAAACTGCTAGGATTAAATTTTTGTGAATATCCCACAAAATATATCATCTTTCTTATATGCTCTTTATAGCTATAAAGTTCTATTACATCACCAAGACCTAATATTCCATTCCAATGTTGCCTGCCATTATCTAAAATCCTATCTAAAAAATTTATTATATCTATTGACCATTCACTTGTTGTTTTACATTTTAATTCTAAAATTCTTTCACCAGCTTTTATTAAATCTTCAACTTTAATAAAAGCTGAATTAGTATATGTATCATAATACACAAACTCTTTCAGCTCTTCTAATAATTCATCATTAAATATTAATTTTCCATTTTTATCTGTTGAAGTTTCACGTTTACAAAGTAAGTTTATATTATCTATACTTTTTCTTAGATTTTCAATTTCTTCTTCTAAATTTCTTACAGCAACTTCTAGTATTACTTTTTCATCATTTTTTTTAGTTATCTCTGCTATAATTCTAGCTAAATTAATATCATCTCTTGATGCTTCATATGCTCTCTTTTCACCTTGTAAACCCGCTATAAATGCATAAACAAGTTGTAATTCATTTTTTTTATCTGTCAATTCATTGCTTTTACTACTTTTTAAATCTGCTAATTCTCTCCATTGTACTTTTCTTTTTTTTACCATTTCTTCATATATATTTATTGCTTTTATTAATGCTGGACTCATTTCTTCATTTTCTATAAAATAAGAATAATTTTCAATATAGGGATACCCTGTTTCAGTAGCATCTATTATATCCATTTCTTCATTTCCTTCAAGTTTCAACCTTGTTACTATATCATTTGTATTTAAGGTTTTTTCAATAGATTTTATGTAATTATCTTCTGTTAATGTTATTTTTACCTCATCTCCAAAACTATCTATATTGTATAAATTAACTAATTTATCGAAGGTATCAAATTCAATAACACAATTAAATTCTTCTTTTATATTTTTTGTAATAAAGTCATACCAATTCGTGCTTACACTTTCTTGCCATCTGATTTTTTCTTGTTTACTTCCATCTTCTAATACATCATATGCTATATCTTCATCTACATGACCTAGCTGCCATCCTGTTTCATTTTTCATGTAATCATTCAATGAAAATATTTCGTTTTCTTCCTCTGCTGTAAATAGCTGTATATTTATATTTTCTATATTTATATCTACTTTTGATAATTTAATTTCTCTTGAATATGCTTTAACTACTTTACTTTTATAATTATCTTCTTTTATTTCTTTTATAACAAAATACTCTTTATTATTAATACATATAAATCTTTCGTTTTTAGTCATATCATATATAATATTTATTTTTCTTTTCAATGTATCTCTATCAAAAACATATTTTGGTATTGTAAATTCTAACTCGTCAATACCATCAATTTTCCTAGTCAGAGAATTTAAACAGTACTTTGGTATTTGTCCAATTATATTTTTATTAACTTTATGTAGTGTTATATTATAATCTTTTTTAATTTCTTTTAAATTAATTTTCTCTCTTAAAATAAGTATCACCTCATTATTGATTAAGTTAAAACAGGATATTTTGACTTTATTGTTAGTTTACAATTGCCTATAATTTTTAATTTATTTTCTCCTATTTTTAATCTTAACCAATTTCTATTACATTTTTCAAATCTACTTTTACCTTCTGTATTAATTACTGTACAATATAAATTATCTATTGTTACTTTTTCATTTTTTTCTATCCCTGCAATTTCAAATTGTCCATCTTCTATACTAGTATTTTTTATTATATTTACAGTAGATTCATCCCCTAGATTAGTTATTTCAAATATAGGCATATAATCTTCTTGCATATTACTTTTATTATTTATAATTATTTTTCTTTCAATATTTTCTTTTATTGTAATTGATTTAACATCTGATTTATAAGCAAAATTTGTAAACGGCTGGAATGTAACTTCAAGATAACCTTCCATATTATCAGTAAATTTTTTTGTTATTTTAGTTACTCTTACATAATAAGTAAGTTCAACATTATCTTCACTGATAAATTCTATAAAATCATCTGTTTTAATCCATGTGTAGATTTCTTCTATATCATAATCAGACCACCTTTTGGGAACATAATTTCCATCTACTAAACATATTTTTAATACTATTTCATTAGTATCTTTTTCCCCTTTAAAAAAAGTTGAATTATCATTATAACTTTTTACTTTTTCTATTGTTTCAGAGTACACAAATCCATAATCACTGAATATGTCATTATTTGATTCTGTAATCAAAATTACACTCATTGAATCACTAGTTCTTTTATTTAAAATAAATTTTTCTGAAATAAACAATTTTTATCTCCTTTTTTATTTAACAATTTCTTTTGCAAAATTATTTAGTGCTTCTTTTACAGTTTTATCAATAATTTTTTGTAAATCTGGTATGGAATCTTTTGTAGCATTTTCTATCACAATCAGCGGTTTACTAGGATTAAAAATAATTTGATTATTATTAGTAGTATTATTGTTTAGCATGCGACTAGTCGGTTGACTATATCTTTGCGAATTATAGTCTAAAGATTTTAAATTTGTATTAAATTCTTTTACACCTAATTTTTCATTTATTTCTGCTAGATTTTCCATTTTTTCAAGAGCTTCATCCAACTTGTCTAACCATTCAGTTTTTATTTTATCACCTGCAATAGTCAGACCATCTTGGTATTTGTTTATAAATTCAATCATTGTATCCTGTAAATCTTTTACATTACCGTCTATATCTGTAAAAATTCCACTGTCAAGAACATTTTTTACTATCTCTGCAAGCTTTGTATCAGAAAATTTTTCTTCAAGATTTTTGACTGTTTCTTCTGCTTCATTTTCTAATCTTTCGCTTTCTTTGTCAAACATATTATTTACTTGTTTATCAAGATTATCTTGTACTAATTTTTCTAGCTTTTTCTGCTCTTCTTGCAATTTTTTTTCTAAATCTTGTACTCTTTTTTGACCAGATAAACTTGTATCTTTTCTAGCTTTTTCTAAGTCTTTTTCTATTTTTGCAATAGCATCTTTTTGCTCTTTTTCATCATTCTTATAATTCATTTCTTCTCTTGCATCATTATAAGCTTTTTTCTTTTTATTAAGAGAATCTGTTCTTTTCTTTAATTCTTCATCAATTAATTTTTTTCTTTCTTCAACTTGCTTTTTATATATGTCTGTTATTTCTTTTTCTACATCTGTGATAGTGTTTAATTGTTCTTCATATAGCTTTTTTTGTTCTTCTTTTAAATCTGCTATTGCTCCAGTTATTCCTTCAAGCTCTCGTTGTGCAGATGGTATTTTTTCTAATAATAAATCTAAATATCCTTTTGCAAGTTCTTCCGCTTCTTCAAAATCTTTGTTTTCTTCTTTCAACTTTTGTAATTGTTGTATATAATTAGAAATATCTCCATTATCCCTAAATTCAAATCCTAATTTTTGCAATTTACCTTTAAGCTGATTCTGGACTTGTTTCATATACTCAGTTGTTTCAGTTAATTCTTTATTATACTTTTTTTGTAACTCTATTTTTTTCTTAATTATTTCTTCTTTTTCTTCTGTAGATGCATTTTTTAATTTTACATCTAACATATCTAATTCATTTTTCACTTGCTGAACATCTTTGTACATAGATGTCCATGTCGATTCCATGAATAATTTTTCTTGCTCTCTTTTTACATTTTTTATACTTTGTTCATTTTCTTTGATTTTCTGATTAAGTTCATTCCACTGACCTATACATTCTGGTAAACTGGTTAAAGTAACCTTTATATATTCATCATAAAGTTTTTGTATTTCTTCCAAGCTATTTTTTTCTTTTTCAGCTTTTTTTTGTAATGAATCACTATTCTTATCTTTTGCTTTTTCAGCTTTTTCTTCTAAGTCTGCAACTATTTTCTTTTTCTTTAATATTTCCTCTTCATAATTTGTTGAATTTCCGTCACTATTAAATTTTAGTCCTTTTTGTTCAAGTGCAGATTTATAATAATTTTTTTGTCTTATTAATTTATCTTCTAAATCTTTTTGTACTTCTGCCTGTTCTTTGTACAATTCATTTTGTTTTTGTAGATATTTTATTTTATCTGCATCAGTTGCATTTTCTGATAACTTATCTAGTCTAGTTAATTCATTATTTATTTTTTGTAATCTATTTTCTAACTCTTGCAATAAATTAACATCATATTTTAATGCATCTGCTATGTCTTTGCCAGTAATTGCAATTGGCGTTGAATTAGTAAAACTTCTAGCTCTAGGGATTATTTTTTCTCTTGTAGCTGGTGTTGGTGAATCATTTAATAATGTAGGTGCAGGTATCGCCCTTTCTATTGGTAATGATGCAGGTTTTCCAGTCTCAGTTTTTTCTGTTTTTTCTGTTGTTGTAACATTCTTATTAACTTGTACATTTGCCGTCATTGATGTTGTAAATGACCTTGCATAATTTGCCTTATACGAATCTATCTTACGCATTAATCCAGAAATATTTTTAGCTGCTTGTGCTGTTTCTGCTCTAAATGTTGTTGTTATAGTTTTTCCACCATATTTATTTTTGTAACTAGCTACTTTTTTATCTAAACCAGTAACATTTTTAGCTGCTTGTGCTGTTTCTGTTTTAAATACTAATTGTTTAACTTTTACTTTACCAAATTGATTTATCTTTGTTATTAACCCACTTACATTTTTAGCTGCTTGTGCTGTCTTGGCTGTTATGCTTATTTCATATTTACCTTTCCCTACTTCTTTTGCTTTAGTTGCTAATTGATTCAGCTGTTCAGCTGTACCTTCAACCCCTTTTGTAGTTATTTCTGGTTCAGCTTTCTTTTTATCAATTTTATCAGTCTCTTTTCCTACATCTTCTAATTCCTTTTTGCTTTCACCTGCATTTTTTACTTTTACCTCTGGTTCTGGTTTTTTCTTGTCAACTTTGTCAGCTTCTTTTCCTACATCTTCTAATTCCTTTTTGCTTTCACCTGCATTTTTTACTTTTACTTCTGGTTCAGCTTTCTTTTTATTAATTTTATCAGTTTCTTCATTAATTTCTTTGGTTTTCTCTAATCCTTCTACCTTAATATTATATTTTTGTGCAATTTCTGGATTTTCTTTTAAATATTTAATTATATCATCGTAATTTTTTGCTTTATTAATCGCTTCTGTATTATCTAATATAAATTTTGTTCTAACATCTTCTGGTATTTTATCAAATATTTCTCCAACTAGTTTAACTTTATCAGAATTTATATCTCCATTTTCAATTGCAACATTAATTTTAGCTGATACTTTATCTTGTGCAAATTTATCTTTTATTTTTTGTTCAACATCATCTGTTTTGACATTTGATGTGTCAATTTCACCTTCTGTAATTTCTAAATCTTCTGTTACTTTTACTTTGTCACCTTTGAACAGCTTATCTGCTTCTGCCTGTAAATTATCAAAGTTAGGATTTTCTTGTTGTAGTTCAAATAATAAATCTGCTGTAAATTTTATAACTTCTTTTGAATTAGTTATATTTCCATTTGCATCTTTTTTTATTAAGCTATTTACAAAATTTCTAACATCTTCTGGTATGTTCTGGTCATTAGTAAAATCAATAACAGTCTGTATGTCTACCTCTTCTTTTCCTGTTATCTGTAGACCTTCAAGAGCAGCATTTAATGCTTCATATTGTTGTTGTACTGCAACAGCTAAACTGTCACCAGCTTCTAATTGTTGTCTAGTTCTATTAAACTTTTTAAGAAAAACATCTGTTGAATCACTAGTTTTTAAAAATTCTTTATCTAAAGTAGTTAATAAGCTTACCCAGTCGCTGGCTTTTGTTCCTGTTTTATTAGCAATTGTTTTAGCCAAATCTTGCATTTTTTTATTATAAGAATTTAAATTTCCATCTTTAGCTAATGCATCATTAGCTCCTTCAATTTCTTTTTTTACATCAGATAAATTTATTTTCCCAGCTGAGGCTGACTTAAACAATTTATTCATAGCATTTTCTGCATTAGATAATTGTTCTTGTGTCTTTATTCCACTAAAATCTAAAATACCTTTTAGGTCATCAAACTGTTTTTTAGCATCATTATTTTCGCTAGACTTAAAACTACTACTAGACTTTACAGTAGCAAATACACCTTCTTCAACTTCTTGTGCTACTTTCTTAGCTTCTTCTAAACTTCTTTCATTCTCTTTTTGTGCATCTTGTGTTAATTTTTCTCTTTTTCTTAAATGTTCATTATATTTTTGTATATATTTTTCTCTGTCTTTGCCTTCTGAATTTCTTATTTTACCACGTAGAATTACACCATCTTTTTCTAACTTTGCAATATCATCATTGTACTTTTTTTGTATGGTTATAATTTTTTCGCCGTCTGTTTGGTATGAATCTGCTGCCTTTCCTGTAAGCTTGTTACCATCCTTACCTCTTTTACCAGACTGCTTATCAACAGCAATTTCAGCATTGTCCATTTTATCAAAATTTATAAGACGTTCTTTTTTCTCTATTGCTCTATCTAGTTCAGAACATAACTCTGTAGCTGAACCTTTCATTTTTAAAATTGGATTGCCTTCCTCATCATATCCAGATACTAATTCTGGCATTATCTCAGCAATTTCTTTAGTTAATGTTTTTAACCTTTCAGCTTCTTCTGAACTTAATT
This sequence comes from Clostridioides sp. ES-S-0006-03, assembly GCF_020662275.1. NCBI lineage: Bacteria > Bacillati > Bacillota > Clostridia > Peptostreptococcales > Peptostreptococcaceae > Clostridioides > Clostridioides sp. ES-S-0006-03. The sequence continues at coordinate 455,851 of NZ_JADGMM010000002.1, read as the reverse complement.
TCGATTTGCCTTTTAACTTGTCATACTCTTGAGCTATATATCCAATTTTTTGTCGTGATTCTTCATAGCTTTTCTTTTCTCTATCTAATGTTTCAATATTCTTTTTTCTTTGTTCATATGCTTTGCCATCTGCAACACTATAGTCATGCAAGGCTTTTGTAGCTAATACAATCCCACCTGCTGCTAACAGTGCAAAAGCACCTTGTAGAGTAAATAATTTCGGAATTAAAGCTCCAACCTTTGCTGCTAATTTCCCAAAACCACTAGCTCCTAATGCTGTTGTAGCTTTCTTAATGTTCCCCATCAGATTAGTTAAATGACTACTAACAATTATAAGTTGACCAAAAATCATTAAAACAGGTGCAAGTGCTACAGCTATAGCTGCCATTTTGACTATGTTTTGTTGCGAAGATTCTCCAAGATTAGTAAACCAATTAGCCAATTCAGTAATTTTTTGTATAAGACTTGCAAGTACTGGTTCCATAGCTTTAAAAGCTTTTATTCCTGCTCCTTCAAGTGCTGATTTCATATTTATAATTGAACCACCTAAATTGTCTTTCATGGTTGTAGCAACTTCCATCAATGACCCTTTAGAATTTTTTAAAGAATCTTCTAACTCATCATATTCATCATTCACACCTGCTAACAGTTTCATCAATGTGTCATATTGCGTCTTACCACCAATCATTGTTGCAAACCTTGCCCGCTCTTCTTCTGTCAACTTTGTTGTAGAATCAGAGGTTACACCTAATGCGTTACTCATTTCTTTCAAAACTGCAACAGTATCCTTCTGCTTCCCTTGCGAATCAAACAGTGATATATTTAATGCATCTAACGCTTTTCCTGCTCTTCCATTTTCACCAATTATATTACTAAAAACACTTATTAATGCATTTCCAGCTTCACTTGCCTTTGTTCCTCTATTCGCCAGTATTCCAATAAGTGCGGCAGACTGTTCAAGTGGCATATTTAAGTTTTTAAACATTCCCCCTGCTGTTACATATGCTTCTAGCATTTGTTGCATATTAGTATTAGATTTTCTTTGTGCTTGTGCTGTTATATCTAAATATTTAGTAAAATCTTGACTTGCGATTCCTGCTGATGACATACTATCTGTTACCAAATCAGAACACAATGCTAAATCCATACCACCCGCCTCGGCAGCTCTCAACACAGGTTCTATCCTTGACAAAGATGTTTCTACATCCCAACCAGCAAGGCTTAAATATGTTAAACCATCCGCTGCTTGTGCTGCTGAAAATGAAGTTCTAGCTCCAAGGTCTTGTGCCTTTTCTTGTAGTTTTTGAAATGAAACACTGCTTTTATCAGCTATACCTGCTGTAGCTTGTAACTTACTCATAGAAGTATCAAAGTTGACTCCTGCTTTTGTTGCTGCTATCCCTAACATCCCGAGTGGCATAGATACATACATACCTAGACTCATTCCAACGCTTTTCAAGTTTTGTCCAGCCGTTAATAGCGAACGGCTTAATGTTGTAAAAGGCATTTGTCTAAGTTGTGCTGATAATCTTGTTATATTTGCACTAGTCTGATTAAGCTCTGCTTGATAGCCATTTAGTGCTGTTTCTGCTTGTTTTATTTCTATTTCTTGTTTATTATAAGCATCTTTTAATCTATATAATTCTTGTGTGAGTTGTTGTGCTTCATGTGAATTTTTACCATAATACGCTGCTACTTGGCTTAAAATACTTTCAGTTTTCCTAATCTCAGCACCAAGTTGTGCATGTTTTTGTTTATTTTGATTTAACTCATTATTTAATTTGTTAAATTCAGCTTGATATATTGCCAATCTAGCTTTATTTGATTGTATTTTACTTCCCAGCTGATTCATTTCATTTCCAAGTCTTTGAAAATATGACCCACTTTGTGCAAGCTCTGCCCCAAGTCTACCGAACTCTGATTCTGTTAATCTCGCTTGACTATTCAATCTACTCAGTTTTTGGTCAATAGTTAATGTTTTATTTCCAAGTTCTTGAAATTTTTGACCTGTTTGTGTTAATTCTGTTCTAAGTCTACTAATCGTACTTTTAGTTTGGTTTATATTACTTCCTAATCTACTTAACTTTTCAGCGTTTTTTTGTACAAGTTGAGCTTGTTTTTTCCATTCATTAGAATTTTTATCTAGTGTGCTTTCTAAACTATCCAGCTTGGCTTTTTGAGTGGTTAAAGTAGATTGCAAACTTTTATACTGATTTTTTTGACTCTCTAACTTTTTATTATACAAATCAATCTGTTTTGTAAGCTTTTGCATCTTAGCACCAAGACCAGTAAAACTATTTTCAAATTGTTTATTACCTTGTGCTGCTGTTTTAAATTCTCTATCTAAATTACCTATTTCTTTATTTATTGCACTGATTTGTTTAGTAAAGTTATTTGCTTCTAGTGCTAACGTGACCGATAGCTTCTCTATCTCCTCTGACATTTAACCACCACCTTTTTTTACATAAATTCTGTAGAATTAACAATCTCAACATTCTTTTTTTCTTTATCTACACCTTTGAATTTTCCATGTGCATCAAGTTGTGAAAATAATTTTTTTGGTGTAGTTTTTAAAAAATCTCGAACTGGTCTTTTTAATACTGTAGTCCATAAATATTCTAAGTACTCAAAGTCTCAATCATCTTGTTTTTCTTCTATATCCTCAATTTCATCTTCACCATTATTTTTTTCTTTTGCTGGCATAGCTTTCTCAAGTAACAAATTTAAATATTCATGTATTTTGGGCATTTCTCTAAACTTTAAATTTGTTATTATATCTTCTCTATTCAATTGTTTGTGACACCTTAATATAGACTGTATAATTAATTCATTTACCACCATAAAATCGCCTTTACCAACCCATTTCAAAACTTCTGGTACTGTCATAAAATCATTTCTTAACTTGAAAAAATGCTGTGTTTCTGCTATTGCTCCCATATCCAGCCTAGCATCATACACAACACTTTCTTCATTTAACTTAATTGTTATCTTATCATCTATCATATTTTTACCTTTCTGGAATTTGTATTTTTTTGAACCACTTATCTAAAATTTCTTTTTCTCCATTTTTTGTGTCCATCGAAAAAAAGGTTAATTTCAATTTTTTGTCAACAAACACATTAAAATTTAATTCTCTTTTACTACTACTTCTTTTTGCTGTATCTGTTTCAGCTAAAATACTATCTATATCAAAAATAACATTATATATACAGTAATAAATAATTGCTCCATCACGTCTTTTTCTTGTAAATAGTAATCTTAAATTGTTTGGTTTTATACTATCTTCAACAACTATTCCATTTTTATATCTTTTAAAATTCCATATTAATTCTTCTTCATCTGCTGTTAATCCCAATAAATTCAGTTTCCCTGTGCCAGTTACTTTACCATAAAAAATTATGTTTTCATTTCCACCACATTTCATAATTTTGTAAGATTGTTTTAATTCTATACTTACAGAAATTCCACCTAATATTTTTCTAGGAACAGAATTTTCATCTATTTCACATAAATGTATGTTATCAAAACCATGTATAATTTTTTCTTTATAATTCATTTCTTCACCTTTAATTAAATATGGAGGGTTTATAAGCCCTCCATATTATTTTTATGATTCTGGAGTATTCTCTACTGTTCTCTTTGGAACTTGAACTGTTTTATACCAGTTTTCAATCATTTCTTGACTTACATTTTCATCTTTTGTATCTACTGTGTAATAAAAATAGTTTTTACCATCAACACTTGCTATAGCTGGTAATGAAGTAAAGTCTAATTCAACAATCTCCTTTTCTTTCTTTTCTTCTACCGTAGTAGCATTAATTCCAGCTGGTTTAAATTGTGTATTATATATTACATTTAAAATTTTCCCACCATCTCTTTTTTGTTGTTCAAATAGAATCGCTAAGTTGGGCATTTGCATATTAGTAGACAGTCCCCAACCTCCAGACATATTATCTCCACCGAAAATTAATGCTTTTTCATCTATTAACAATCCCAAAGCTGACATTTTTCCAGAACCATTTGAAACATTCATATCGTTATCAACAGCCATATCATCTGCATAAGTTATATCTTCGTTTACCTCATATGTTGATTCGACTTTTTTTCCACCTAATATAGGAACTGGAACAGCAAAAGTTCCATCGTCGTTTACTTTTGCAACATGTATGTTTTTAAGACCAGATATTATTTTACTTTTATAATTTTTTTCTGCTTTTGGCATATTCTATTACCTTCTTCCTTTTTTATTTTTGCATAAAAAATGTGTCCAAATTGGACACCTCAACAATTTTATTATTATTCATCTTTTTCATATAAGAAGTCGAATGTTTTACCATAAAACTCGCCTTCTTTTCTATCTACTACTGATTTAAGATAAAAACCATTTTCTTTCATTTTATTTTTTATATCTTCATATAAATCAATATCACTAGGATTTTTGTACCAGAATGATAATTGTATATTATATGTAGTTGCTATATAATCATCATCATACAAATTTTGGTCAAGTCTATTTTCATTGTAAATTGAAAAAATAACATACTTATCTTTTTTACAATTAGCTTCTAAATAATAGCAATCTATATTTAGACCTTTCATTATTTTACAAATCAATTCATTTATCATTTTTTATACTCCATCAATTTTTTAACGATTCTTTAATGATTCTCTGAGTATTTCTTTTATTTTTGTACTTGCTTCTCCTATTTTCATATTCCAAGCTTTTTGCATCCATCCATTTCCTGCCATCTTTTCTGTACCATAATTTTGATAATATCCATATGTAGCTGACCTATCTTTATTATGTGCTATTCCTATATCTACTTTTTTATTAGCTCCAGAACCTTTTTTATCAAAAACGCCTAAAGATTGCAATAGATTTCCTGTTAAAACAGGTACAGTCTCTTTTTGACCATTTAGAAGCACCTCTGAACCTCCATCTAATGCTTTGTCCACTACTTCATTACTTACTTTTTTCTCTAAGTTTTCTAATTTCTGTTGTAATATTGAAAAACCATTCCATTCCATACTCATTTTATTCACATCCTATTAAGATACAAGTTTACATTTAAAATCAACAAATCTATGTTTATTTTCAAAATCAGAAATATAAATTATATCATAGATTTTATTTTTAAATTTAATTCTATATCTTTTAGTGCTTTCTGCATCTTCTATTATCAATTTCACTTTTTCTGAATATCTTATAGTAAAAGTTACTACATTTTCACTAGATGTAGCTTTTGCAGATATATATTCTTTACCACTTACAGCTTTAAAATCTGACCAACAAGTATAATATGTTTTCCAGTCATTAAGTGGAAATCCTCTTTCATCTGTATCATTCTCAAAAAGTTTTTCTATAATTATTCTATTATCTAACATTTATATTTAGCTAAACCTCCCATTTGTAGTTGGTTTATTATGCATGTTATTCCATAAGGAACCTCTTCTGTTTTATTACTTGTTATTCCCTTATTATCGTAAAAATGCAAAACAAGCATTTTTATTGCTAAAAAATATAATTTATTTTCATAATTAGCAACTATACCTGCATTTTTTAAATATTCTTCGCTTGCTTCTTTTAAGTCTTTCAACTCTTCTTCAAAACAATCATCTAATCTACAATAAACTTTAATGGAATTCAGTAGCTCTTTTTCATCCAAGCTATTCACCTACTTTACTTCTTGTGTTTTTTTCATACTTCTAGCTTTTGATTTATTTTCTACTACTTCTGGTTGACCTTCTTCTGGAAGGTCTGGTTTAGGGTGTATTGCTTTTTACTGTTGCTAGTCTAAAAGCAGATTTCATTTTAATTTTATGGTCTAAATACGCAGTTAAAACAAAACTTTCTATACCAGTTTTAACATTTTTATCTCTATCATAAAACATTTCTAGGTCATAATTAAAATGAGAGTATCTAAAATCTCCTACAACTGGTATTTTAGCTAAATCACAAAATACAACTGGTGCTCCTAATATTTGCTCTGGTTGTGCAGTATATAAAGTTGTATTTCCATTAGCTAATATCTTAATCATATTAAAATAATCAGCTTTTTTCATAACAATATTTGCATTTTCTGAATAATCATCTTCTAAATCAGCTAAAGCATTTATTATGGATTCATACATATCACTACCTTCTATTGTTTTTATTAAATATGGATTTCCACTTTCGGCAGACTTATTATAGAAAGACATATCTGTAGGATTTGTTGATTCAAAAGCTACTTTCTTCTCTTTCTTAGCTAATCCAGATTCTAAACCTGCATCTACAACTTGAACTAAATTAGTATTAGTCCCTTTTAGTACAGTTTCTGTTATGTCACAAAAAACTTTAAATTTATTTCGCCCAAAAGTCACACTTGCTCCATCTGCTTCCAATTCTTTTGCTGTAGCTGAATCTGAATCCAAGAAATCATCATCGTCTAAAGAAAAAATGATTTTAGGAATTTCTAAATTTGTTATATTTGTCATTTCCGATATTCCTCTTAATGGATTTTTAGCCATTGGTTCATATAATAGTTCATTTGCAACAGTTCTAGGCAATATTTTATCTCCATCATTAAGACTAGCACCATCACCAAGAACATTTCGTACTTCTTTTGTAGCTGCTTTACCAGCCATAACATTTCTTATTAATTCAGCCTTTGCATTTATTCTAATATCTTTTTCACTGTTTCCTAAGTTTTTGTTTTTATTCTTCAAAGCCATTTCTTTAGCTTCTTTATCATCAATTTCTTTTATTTTATTTTTTATACCTTCAAATCTTTCATCTAAATCTTTAACTATTTTTTGTTGTTCTTGTCTTGTTTCTATAGTAGTTTTAGAATCAAGATACATTTTAGCTAGATTTTCATTTTCTATCTTTAATTGTTCTTTTACTCCATCTTTCATTTGTTCCAACTGGTATCTATTCATTATAAATTCACTCCTTTTATTTTGTTTTATTTTTTATTCTTTCTATTAACAACCTTGTTTCTTCTTCCATAACTGGTAACTCTAAATCATTCTTAGTACTTTTTAATTTACTAATCTTATTTTTGGGCATATTTTTATACTTATCAAAATAATCCGAGGAACAAGCAACTGCATTTATAGCTTCTTCTATCTCAATTTCAAAGTATTCTGCTGCTTCCTTTCCTGTAAGCCATGTTTCAGAATTGATTAAATCATTTATTTCTTCTTCTGTAACGTTTGGTTTAACTTTTGTCATATAAACACTCAAAATTGCTTTCTGACACGTATCTAAAATCTCAATTTCTTTTTTAAAATCTTCTGCATTTCCTCCACACCAAGAGGATGGTTTATGTATCATTAACAAAGCATTTTCTGGCATAATAATACGATTTCCAGAAAATGCTATTACACTTGCAATACTCGCTGCTATTCCATCTATATAAGTTGTTATACTTGCATCATATCGTTTTAATTGATTATATATAGCAAGTCCAGCGAACACAGAACCACCACCAGAATTTAAATGTATATTTATATTTTGTATACCTTCTAATTCATTTAAAAATTCACTTACATCTGCTGGACATTTATCATCCTCATACCATTCACTAAGCCAAGACTCAGAAACAATATCTCCATAAAAATATAAATCAGCACTATTTTCATTTTGATTTTTTATCTCTATACTTCCAACCTTTTTAATAGTATTCGAATCTGAATCTTTATTTTTAAGTTCCAATATTCTACTCTTCAATTTTATCACCCCCCTTCAAGTTAGTTGTTGTTAATAACATTGGTAGGTCTTTAATTGCTATTAAATCTCTACTCACCATTAAATCATCTCCATTTTCTTTTGGTGGTCTATCTTCTAATTCTCTAATTTCGTTAGGTGTCAACCCGCCACATCTAATCATTTTTTGATAAAACTCACCTCTTGTTTTCATGTCTGCTCTTGCAAATCCACTCAAATTAAATTTAATTTCATAACCTTTGTCACTCTCAGCAGTATTTAAACATTTTTTATTTAATTCTTGTTCGTACATGCGTACTATTGGTAACACTGTATCAACTAAAAACTCTAAATCACCCTGTTCTGAACTCGAATAAGTCTGTTTTCCACTATACAATTTATGCGTTGGTATATTAAAAACTCTTGCTACTCTACTTACTGTTATTTCTTCTACTTCAAATACTTTCGGGTCAATAAATGAATTATTTTTAAGTTCCTCTAGTGTTTTTCCATTATCCAGATAGATAATTCCCTTATCCATATATCTTTTTATCATCTCATGATACTCAGCCATTTTTTCATTACTCATATTACCATTTATCTTAAATGCATATCTAAAATTAATATTATTAGATAGTTGTTCAATGCTTAACTCCTTAACTTTTCTATCATAATCTAATGTATTTTTTAGAACATTAATAGGGCTTATACCTTTTCCAAAATCAGACTTGATATGATTAACAGCAATTATATGTCTATTGTGAAAATAACTTTCTCCATCTTTAGTTGATATTTTATACCATAATTCTTTTGTGTCAGTATCAATAAAAGGTGTCACAAAATCCGAGTCTAACACCCATATAGAACTTATATTGTCTTGATAATCATATTCTTTTATTGCATAAGCACTCCCCTTTACATTCCTTACTACCTCCATTAGTCTTATAAACTCAAACATAGTGTCATTCTGATTTAACCCATCTCTAAGCATCTTTGATATATAATGTTCTTTAGCTTTAACTTTTACATATCCATTACGAAGGCTTATCGGAACACTAGCTATCGAATTAGCAAGTATAGTTATTGCTGCAAAAATAGTTTCATTATTGGCTAAATCACTATTATGAAATGAAAATGAACTACTTTTATTACCTCTAGCAAAGTTTATTTTTGGCGTCTTGAACCTAATATTTCTTAACCAATTTAATACACCCATCTTTTCCCCTCTCTTTTAATTAATCTGGTACATATGCAATATCTGCATTTTGTTTTACATCTTCAAAGTACATTTTCCAACCATCAATAATTGAATCTATTGGGTCTATTCTATTTTCTTGTTCTAATTTATCAACTTTTATTTCTCCAAAGCTATTTTTTGTTATAGTTGCATTTATAGCACTCCATTTAAACAACTTATTTTTTCTATTATATAAAACTTGACCTGCTTTCATAGATAGTTTAAAGTCTACTGTTGCATCATTTAGTGACCTAGCACTTTGTGGTACATCTATCAAATCGCAACCTAAGAAGTCTAAATCTGATATAAAAGCACTTGCATTGTGATTATCATAGGCACATTTTATTACATTTATTTCATATTCTGTTAATGTATCTTCTAAATGTTTTATTATAAATTTATAGTCTGTTTTAATAGCAAAAGCTCCTGTAGTTAGTGTTAGAAGTTTTTCATTTACCCACATTCGGTACGGTGCTTCATCTGTTTGTTCATGTTCGATAATTCTTAGTTCTGGCATAAATGAATGACTATAAATATAAACTTTTTCATCTTCAAGAGGAAATATTAATGCTATAGAAGTTAAATCTCCACCACTTGACAAATCTATACCTAAATAACATTCTTTACCTCTCATATCTTCAAGAGTTAAGTCACATGCACATATTTCAAGCCATTTAGCATCAAGATATTTTCCATCCTTATATGTAACCCAAATATTTAACCACTTCGTCATGAAGTCCATGAGTTCGCTTCCACCCTTTTCCTTAGCATCTATTGCGACTTCACTCATTTTTGCAACTTCATACTTGTTTATACTATCATCTTCATTTAAAAGTAGTAACGGATTTGACTTTGCCCAATTATGATAATCCCAAATATCATCTTCTTTGTCCATTTCAGCAATATATATAAATAAACTTTCTTTAGTTATGGCTCCAGATAGTATTTTTTTACAAAAAGTATAATGTTCATAACAATAGCTGTTCAAATCAAAACCTGCTGTAGTTATGGCTAATATCAGAGCATTATTGACTCTTCTTTGACCACCTAGAAGTAATTTATATACTTGATTTGTTTTATGTGCATGCAATTCGTCTGGTATTGCTAATATCGAACGGAATCCATCCAAACTTTTTGTATCTCTTCCAATCGGTTTTATTGTTGTACCTGTCATTCCTGCAATTATTTCATAATCAGAACGTTTTATTTTATACATTTCATTTAAATCTTCGTCTGCCAATATAAACTTTTCTATTTCTTCCCAAACAATTTTGGCTTGTTCTTTCTTGGTAGCTGCACAAATAATTTTCCCTTTTATATATGTAGAAAAATTACTTGTTTTTATACTTTTAGCTCCAGATAAAAAAGACTTTCCATTTTGTCTAGCAAGCTGGACATATGCTTCTCTAAATCTTACATATCCAGTTCTTTTTTCAATCCAGCCTTCTAAGCTACCTAAAATAAAATCTTGAAATCCTCGTGTTTTTAGAGTTTGTACTTCATCGCCTTCTAAAATAGTAAGTTCATTGTAAAGGTCAAGTGCTTCCTCTGATGCTTCAACATCCCATTTGTATTTAAATTCTTTTGTTTTACTTCTTTTTAAATCATTTAAATGTCTTTTACATGCTAGAATAACACTTTCACCAGCTATTATTTTTTTAGCAACCACCTTTTTGGCGTATTCTGTTACTCTATCTTTTTTTCTTTTAGCCATTATGTTCCTACTTTTATAAATTTAGCAAATTTATTTTCCTTTGAATTTTCATTTTCTGGAACAACTAATTTTAATCTATCTGTAGTTGCTAAACCTAGCTTAGTAGAACATTTTAGTATCAATTCAGCATATTTAAATTTTGCAGTTACATAAGGACTTATTTTATCAGTATCTTTTCCAGAAGTAACATGACCTGTTTTTTCTATATGCTCTTTCAATTTAATATAATTACTATATGCATCACTGTACATTAAAATTATTGCTAAGTCTAAATTATCCCACAAGTCAATTTTGCCAGCTTCCTCTACTACCCTTAAAAATTCTTTATATGCTAAAATATCACTATTTAAAAACTCTGGAACTATTACTAAATCATCCCTATCAAGTTTTATTTGTTTTTCTACATTTTGCCGAGTCTGTTTTTCTTTTTTAGTTAAATGTTTTTTAGTTGTAGATGTCATTTGTTTTTTTCTCCCCATTTTTTTACACCTCCAATCCTTTTTAAATTTGTACAAAAAAATAATAGCTATCAGCTATTTTTAAAAAACAGTTTACTTTCTTGCAAGATATCTTGCATTTTTTTTTTACAAAAAAATCTTAAAAAGGGAAAATCTCCGTATATATATACCCCTGTTCGCTCTCCGCATCCCCTTTTCTTTTTTTCATAGGTAGGGGGGATAGCCTTATTCATTATATATTTTATGAAGTCTCAATATCTCTTTTAATTTTGATTGAGTTTCTTTCTTTGTTATCTCATTTTTCTCATATAATGTATGTATTTTTTTATGTGTTTTAGATGATAATGGTACAAGATTATTTTCTTCTAATGAAAGTTCTTCATCTTCTGACAACTCAATGATATGATGCACTGTATTAGCTATAGTTATTTTTTTATTAATATAATAATCCCACAAATCTAAATATATATTTTTTTCTAATATATACTCTCTGGTTTCTCTCCATTCTTTTCCATTGTAGAATTTATCTCTTTCTTTATTTCTATTCTTAGAATTATATACTTTATTGCTCTGTTTTCTGCTTTTAATATATTTTTTAGCACACTCACTACATGCCTTCTCGCTATAATCTATTGTCTTACCGCACCTGCATATTTTTTTAAGCTTCATATACTTCACTTGGTTCTTCTCTTAATAATTCTTCCATGTATTTTTCTATGTCTTTCATTTCATGTTCTGTTTTATTAAGATATTTATTACACACTTCTTTTAATGTATTTACATATGCAATCATTTCAGCAAAAACTTTTTCTCTTTCAGACTTTGTTGTTCTATCTGTAAATCCATTTTGTTCTTCATAAATAAGTTCCTTATATAATTCTTTCAGTCCTTTTAATGTTTCATCTTCATAATATATAATATACTTTTCTTTACACTTTCTACATATAAAATATTTTATTTCTATATCTCCAATAGTTTCTGTTCTTACATCTTTATAAGCTACTTTAAATTTATTATTACATTTATCACATACTATTCTTCTCATTTGTTTACTCCTCTTCTAGTGCTACTAGATAGTCCAGCTTCTCACAAATAGTTTCAACTACTTTTTCATATCTTTTTACTAACCTTTCTTGTTTCTTAGTTTCTTCTTCTGTCAAACTTTTTATTTCATCTTCTAGCTTCATGTTTTTATCAAATAATTTTGCTAAGTCTCTAAATGTATCTCTCATTTTAATCTTTTCTTCTCTATTATCATCCATATACTTTCACCTCTTATTTATATTAAATCAATTAATTCTTTTATCTTTTTATATACATCCTTATAGTCCATATCTTCATTTATTAATTTATCTAGCTTCATTGTTATAACTCTTTCTAGTGCTTGTATGTCGAATAGTTCCCCTTGATTCAATTCATCTCTCTTAATACCTTTTGGTATACTTAATTTCTTTCTAACTAATTCTGTGAAATGTTTGTAATACATTTCTGGTTTCTTACTGCCCCTTTGCATTGCATAATATACAAACTCTTGTATTTCATCTGTAAAATCTTTTCTAACTTTTTTACCTTCTGTTCTTATACCTAACCAGTTTTCATCTTTTTCATTAGCTATATAATATCCATTTTCTTTTATAGAATGTATAACTTCATATACCCAATCAAAATACTCATCAGAAACAGGCATATTAGATTTTCTTACTATAGCATAGATTCCTTTTTCATTATACATATATATTCTCTTAGCATTTTTGTTTTTATATATCGACCCCTCAATTTGAGCCCCCGTTATTTCAATAGATTTTCCTCTCATATACTCAAAATTTCTGTTATGTATATTTTCTATTGCTTTACTTGGGTTAGAATATTTAAGAGCATGACCTAATTGTGTTCTGCTCATAAATATTTCTTTTTCTTCATTCATGTAAAAGTCGCATGTTGTCCCTAAAAATTTTCCTTTTTTAACAAGTTTTAGTTTCATAAAATCAACCTCCTAAATATTTGAATTTTAGATATGCATAGTGTGCATATCTGAATAATATGTATTATGCATTTTTAATAAATTTCAGATGTCGGAATTACCGATATCTGAAATTTATTAAGTTTTTTCATTAAAAAAGACCTAGAAATTAATCTAAGTCTTCTAAGACAAACATATAAAATAAAAAACCTAATCTATTTGCTAGGTTTTTTAATATAAATATTTTTATTTAGTTCTTATATATAGCTTTTCCATATTATCATTATAACATTTTCTTTTCCCTATATTTACCCTCACTTTTCCCTCTGATTTCCCTTTTATATCAGAAGGACAATTCTACACTTTATATATTACCATTTTGAAATTGTTTTGTATATGAACACTTATTGCCCTTTTATTCTTTATATCTTTATAAATTAATACTTCTCTTATTATACACTTAATCATTTGCAATTACTGATATTATTATATATCAATATGTATCTTATTTAAACCTATCTATATATAAAAACATGCCCATTCACATATACTTTTTCAATACTTCTTTATTCCATCTACACCAAAGATTAGAGCTGCTAGTCTTTCACACGCTTGGTCTATATCTTTATATACAGTCCTAGTATCTATGTTTTCTCTTTTAGCTATCTTGTTTATACTACATCTATCTTTCTTATGTTTTACTTCTTTTATGAATCTTTCTTCTATTATTCTATATCGTCTTTGTTCTATATCATTAGAGTTATTACAATACTCTTCATATATCTTCAACATTATATCTATATGTGCAATTATCACATTAGTCCTAGATACACTTTTACTGATGCTTTCTACAAACAAATCTTCACTTACATATCTATCTGCTAGTGTAGTCAACACTTCAATAGCATTTCCGTTTTTGCAAGAGACTTTAAAAACAGAATTATCAATATGCTTTTTAAACTCTCTATAATGTTTCAGCAACAGTTTAGTATTTCTTATCTTTCTATTATATAGTTCAATAGCTTCTTCATTTAATTTTGCTTTATATATTTGTATAGCTTGTTCTGCTGCTGACTTCGCTGCTCTTTCAATTATCAAATTGATATTATTTTTTTTATTCTCTTCTATAGTATTTGTTTCCATATAATTTTATCCCTTTCTAATTATTATCAACTCCACTACTTCTTCTATCACCTTCATTAATAACCTCATTTAGTTCTATTTCTTTTGTATCTGTGACAACAAACCAATATGGCTTGTATCCAAATTCATCTATCCATTTTTTAAATACTTCGCTTATTCTATTCTCTAGTATCAATATATCTTCAACATGTATATTTTCAAACCAATCTTCACCATACCATCCAAATTCATCATCAATTCTATCTTGAACACGCTCTAACGCTTTTTCTGCATCTATGTTAGGTATATTAACCTCTTCTTTTTTCCCAACATAAACCAATCTACCAAACTCCCCAAACCTTTTAAGTTCTTCCTTAGCTGCTTCAATAGCTTCCTCTTTACTTTCGTATTCATCACTTGCAAAATATTCATCATCCCAACTATATAGCCAAACATCTTTATCCATTTTATTACTCCTCCTGTTTTTATAATTCAACTTTTTCTATCGTATCTAAATCAATAACTTCATATTTTACATAACCATAGTTATTTTCAATGTATTCTTCTATAAGTACATCATCCTCTGGATTATTAGGTCTATTAATGTCTTGAACTATATCAAGCTGTATACTGTCATGTTCAGCAAACCATATTACATAACTATTCTTTTTTTCATTTGACCATCGTTCTATTTCACTCAATAATTCCTCAATATTTAGATTTTGTAATCTACTTTTATAAAATCCACATATATTTGCTTTATCATATACTACTTTTTCTTTTTTATTACATCTTCCAATTTCCATACCTCTATAATGTTTAAAATGAAAACAATCATTACATATATCCATTTTTATCACCCACCAAAGAATATTTTATTTATATAGAACGCCTGTTTTTTTATTTCTAAGTTCTATTCTTCCTACTATCTCAAAACCTGCTATCTTAGCCATTTTTTTAATTAATTCAATCAATACATTAACTTCTTGTTTCTCTTTGTCAACTTTTTTTATAGCTTCATACGCTGTACTATCTAAGTATCCACTTTTATTATGTCTTATATCTACTTCTTTTCTTGTGCTTCCACCTTTAACCACTTTATGCATATATCAACACACCCTTTTCCATTTTTATCATTACATTCCATCGCAAAATCACAAAATGTTCCAGTTACATTACATTGAGAACAAATAAACTCTGCGAATTTTCTAATCTTCATATCCTTTAGTATTTCAAAAATTGTTTTAAAAACTTTTCCTTCTTCTTTTTCATCTTCTATTGTTGCAGTTGGAAAACTAATTATATTTTCAATTTCTTCAACTTCATTTTCATCCTCTTCAATTTCATAAGTTTCCAATTCATTTATTTCACTTTTTTTCTCTTCTGATTTTTCTGTAACATCCTTGATACTTAAACTTCCTTTATCTTTATATTCTTCAAATAAACTTTGTTGTTCAGCTTCTTCTAGTCTTGATAATTCGTATGCTGTAGATACATTTATATTTTCTTTCTCAAACTCATTTTTAAAATTCGGCATTAACTTCTTAGATATGTTCTCTAACCTTGCTATTTGACCAGCTGATGTATTTAACATTTTAGCAACTAAATCCCTAGTTTTACCTTTTATATCTTCTTCTGCTCTTAGCTCTTCTAATAACTTCTTCATTTCTACTGCCTGCTTCATTTTTTCAAAATCTGTTAATTCTCTTGCAGTTGAATTGGTTGTTATTAATAAAATCTTCGCCCTTATTCCAGTTACTTTTTCTATCATACAAGGTATCATTTCAAATCTTTCATTTTCTTTGCTTTCTTCTAATAGCTTTAATACTGCTAATCTTCTCCTATGACCTGCTATTATTGTATATTTATTATCTTTATTTTCTTTTACTAATAAGCTTTGTTTTATTCCAAACATTTCTATAGAAGATTTTAAATCTTCTATATCCTCAACAGAATAAAAATTTTCTTCGGATGGTACTAAGTCATAAACACTTATATTTTTTATTTCTGTTTTTTCATTTTCAATATTTTGATTGCTATTTTCTAGTTTTCTATTATTGCTATTATTAATTGCTTCAAACATATTAAAAGCCATTTTACTTTTCCTTTCTATGTGTCCAATTCGGACACATTTTTTTATTCTATATTTAGATACTCATTAACTAACTTTTTATAGTCTATTGTCGCACCACATCTTTTGTTATATCTCATTATTGTTTTTTGATAAAATGTACTTTCAGCTACATTTTTATTTAATCTTATTACAGTTTCAAATACTTTGCAGATATTCTGTAGCAAAGTTATAAATTGATTATTTACATCATTGTTTTGATAATGTGTTATTATACACCCTTTAAATTTTAATTTTTTATTTACATGTTTAGCATTTTCTATTTGTTCCAGTAATTCTTTTATTCCTTTAAGAGAAAATTTATCTGCTCTTACTGTTATAATTACTTCATCTGATGCTACCAAAGAATTGATTGTTACTATATCTGCACTTGGTGCATTGTCAATTATGCAAAAATTATATTCATTTTTAACTTTTTCTAGCAATCTTTTTAATATACTAAATTTATCTCTATCACTATCAAATAACATTCTATCAGCTTGATATAAATACATATTACTAGTTATAATATCTATATTTTTATTTTCAGTCTTACATATGTATTCATGTATGTTTGCATTATCTTCAAGCAACATTTCTGCTGTACCTTTTCCTCTTTCCTCAAATTTTGAGAAGTATTGTGATAAATTACCTTGTTTATCTGCATCAATTAACAACACCTTTTTCTTATGTACTACAGATAAAATATCTGCCATATTTGCACTTGTTATTGTTTTACCTGTGCCACCTTTAAAACTTAAAATAGATATGATTTTCATAACTTTACCTTCTTTCTTTTATTTTTAGTACTAAAAATTTTCCGTTGTCCTTACTGGTAATAAGTAGCCTATTATATGCCCCTTTATAGATATGCGAACAAGAGAGTTATTGTCTATTCCTTCTACCTTATCAAATTTCCCAAAAAGTTTTATATAGTTTTCATCAAGGTAAATTGCAAAATCTTCACATATATATTTATGATAAACAAGCTCTCTTATTGGTATATAATATTTTAATAACAATTCTCTATAGCTATCTTTTTTTATGTTATCCATTATTATCTGAGACTTCTTACTGTTAGTTTCAAATAACTTGGGATTTAATACCATTTCATTTTTATCTACTATAAAAACACATGCACCATCTGATATATAGTACTTATTATCTTTTTCTATCAATATCCTAGTTTTATTTTTCTTTATACAATCTACAAAATAATTTATTACTTTCTTTTCCATAGACTTTCAGCTCCTTATATTATTTTTCAATCAATTTTAGAAGCTTGTTATATTCTTCTTCTTGTACAACTCCATTTACTTCCAACTTTTCTAAGTACTGTATAGCTTTTATTGTTGCTTCTAAATCTTCAACATTGTATAGTTCTACTATTTTACTTGCAAGCTGTATTATTTTATTTTTATTGGCTAATAACATAATAATCAACCTTTTTTATTCTAAGAAACTTTTTAATTCTAGTTCCTCAATAATTTTTTCTATTTTTTTCTTTTTTCTAAACCTCTTCGTTCTTGCTTTTATAGCTTCAAGTCTAGTTATTTTACTATTTAGCATCTTTTTAAATTTTAATTCTATTTCTTTGACTTTATTGTTAAAAGTTTCTATTGTTTTTTTCAAAATCTCATTTTCTTCTTTTAATCTTTCTATTTCTTTTCTTAAAATTCCAGCTCCAGCTTCCATCCCTTTTTTTATATTTTGGTCATTTTCATATCTAATTTTTAAAGACATTTTTTCTGTATGTAGTGCAGCGTTTTTATTTTCTAAGTCTGAAATTATTTTTTCTTTCTTTGAACATTTATCTTTTAGTTCTTCTATTCTACCAATAGCTATTTCATATTCTGCTTTTATTTCATCAAAATCTTTTTTAGTATATAAGTTTAAAAACATTTTATCCCCTCACTTTTTTAATACTATCATCTATTCCATTTTCAATTTTTTTTCTTAATAAGCTATAATTTTCATTTAATATTTTCTCGTCTTTAGTTATATAGTCTAAAAACAATACAGCTCCATTGAAAAATTTTACTTCAAATCTTTTTATATCCTCTTGTTTTACATATTGTCTACCAAAACAATTTTTCATATTTTTCCATACAAGAAAAGGTATAAAGTAAAATCTATCTTGTATACCTATACAAACCCCTGTTATCGCTCCCATGTGGTAATATCTATCTAATGTTTCTAACTGTGTATTTGTTAAAACGCTTCTTTTTATATTATCTTTAAGCGTGTATTTAGCTTCAAAGCATATACACATACCAGTCTTTAAAGCACCTTTAAAATCTGGCTGTGCATTAGCTATAAATCTACCTGTAAATTTCCCTGTTTTATCTTTGCTTAATACTCTAAATGGTTCTGGTGTCTTATCTATTTCAGCTCTATTATCATTTCTATAAATTATACAAGCTGAATTTATGTAATTTTCAAAGTGTTGACCTTGTGCATTAGCAACTTTATTTTTATATCTTTGTTGTAGTTTTTTATCATCCATATTTTATGCTCCTTTTTTCCTACAAGGAATTTTATATTATAATTTATCGCTTAATTATTAATTAAAATAGATTACTTTATCTTTTTTAATTTCTTGGTATCTTAATAGCTTCTATTTTTTCACTGCAATCTTGAATTACTTTTTCTAGCATATTTATAACTTCTTTTTTTATATAATTTCTTGTTTCTTCGCTAACACTAAATTCTAAATTTTCATCCCAGCCAAAATCAAAGCTTATCATTCTAAAATTTGAAACATCATTACTTTCAATAATTTCTTTTATTTCTTTTGCTTCTTCTTTTGTACTAATTAACTCTTTGTATCTACGATATATTTCTTCTATTTTTTCAAATTCTTCATTAGTCATTTTTATCACCTTCTCTTTATTTTTATTTAATATTTATCTTTAAAAATTATAAAACTCTCTCCTTTTATAGTTGTTATGACTTCATATTCTTTATCAGCTCCACAAACCTTTTCTAATATACTTGTATCAATACCTTCCAAAAAACAATCTTTCATATTAACAAACATGTTATTTTTTATAATATAATCTATATTGTCATATATAGTTGACTCTTTTGTTCGTTTAAATATTTTTCCTTTGAAATTTTTTTCTTTTTCTAGCTCTTTTTGTAAAGCTCTTCTAGTTAATATAACATCTCTTGAAAACTCCCCAAAATTTTCGTTGAGGTTATAAAGTTCTATATGATATTCACCATCTTCTTCTGCAAAATAAAAATTAAATTCTCCTTCTGCTGCGAGTTCTTTGTAAGCTTCTAATTCTTTTTCTAATATTTGTATCTTTCTCTCTTTATTTAAAATTATTTTTAATAATTTTGATAACAGTCTTTTATCCTTGTAAATCATTTTTTACCACCCCTTTTTTACCCCATGCGTTTTCTTTTAACCAATCGCTACAAGCTTCTTCACAATAAAGACTTTCACAATTAAATTTTATACTTTTGCATATATTACAAATTTCTTTAGAATACTTTTTATACGCTTTATTTTCTTTCATAGATATAAATTCTAGCATTTCTTTATTACTCATATTTTTAATAGATTTTTTGAAGCTAACAATTTCAAAATAATTATGAATACACTTTTTATTTAATGTATCAAGTTCTCTCTTAGCTTCTTTCTTAGTTCTATATATTTTTGCTCTATTTATATCCTTTGCTATCACAGGGTATAAATCATAATTAAAAGTGTGTTTTTTACCTGTATAATAAGCATTTTTACCTCTTCGTTTACTATAATCTTCTTGACATAAATCAACCAAAATAAAGCCTTTTATTTTCTCCTTATTAGTCATTAGCTTTTACCCTCTCTTTATCTATAAAGATTATTATTTGTTCTTTTCCCCATCCACAATTTTCTATTTTTTTATTATTTTCTTCACAGTAAGATTCAATTTCTTTCATAGTTATATTTTTTAATTTAAAATCCATGGCAGTTATAAAATTACCTTTTTCTAGTATTTTTTCTATCTTGCTCTTTACTTCAAAATGACCACACATACACCCATTTTTATTCTCAACTCTACAAGTATTATTAAATTTACATATTTTGCAAATATACTCTCCAGCCTTGGCACATATCGCATCTATTTCTTTATTCATTCTTATTACACCCCTATTCACTTTTCAATTTCATATAATCTAATACTTTTCTTAGTTTTAATTCTTCCATACAATATTTATATAAATTAGGATGTGTCTTTTTTAACATTTGAAATCTGTTAGGTTCTTTTTCTAAATGACATCCATAAATACAGAAAATGCATCCTGTACGCTTACATAAGGTAGTCTTATATGTTTCTATTTCTTCTATTAAATTAGATTCTATTTCTTTTTTAACCTCACCATAGGCTTTAGAAATCATCAATTTATATATATATATATATTTCAATATATCCTGTTCTGTCCAAAATGCTAAAGGTGTAGAAACTGGTCTATCTCTTCCAAAAGCATTGCAGCCTTGTTCCAAATAGTTTCTTTTTCTTAAATTACTTTCTTGTGTCATAGTTCCTATAACTGCTTTTTTACCTGTCTTTTTCTCATATTCCTTAAAAGGTGTTTTTTTCATAATTTCACAACATTTATCACTAATTTCAAAAGGGGCATCTATCATGTATTTCCATTTTTTTGAGATAACAAATTGACTCTTACTTCCATCCTTATTAATTCCATTTAAATGTTTATTTTTTATCACTTCGCTCTTGGTATTTCTAACTTTAGATATGTAATGACTTTGTTCTTTGCTTATAACTGGATAACCATATTTTGATATGACCTTCTTAAAATTTATTTTAGGTTTTATTATTGTTACATTTTCTTTTGTTTTTACAAACTCTTTAATCTCTGGATATTCTAAACCAGTATTACAGAATACAGCTTCTACGTTAGGGTACATTTGTCTAGCAATATCTAAAAGAACAGTACTGTCCTTCCCCCCACTAAAACTTATATAAATATCACCTTCCCAATACTCATACCATTCTTTAAGTCTCCTTTTGGTTAATATTATTTTTGCTTCAAGAGGTAAAGATTGTTTCTGTTTTAATGCCATTTCTTTAAATTCTTTTGATAGCTTATCACTCATTCTTATTACCTTCTTTCTGATTTCTTTTTTCTTTTTTGAATTTATTTTTACAAACATAAGAACAATATTTTTTTAAATACACATTTGTTTCAAACTTCTTTTTGCAGAACTTACATACTCTTAAATACATGTAATCACCTCATTTTAGCCTTCGCATTTTTATATACAAGCTAACTCCTGTTATCTCATTAAAACTAGCTTTACACTCTGTAAATATGTAACCTTTATACTGTTTTTCCCAAAACATTCTATTGTCTAAATCATTTCTTACTATATCCATTACTTTTCTTTTACTGTATCGACTATCATTACAAACTTGAAAAGGTTTCTTTAAATTTCGAGAAGAACTCCATCGCTTTTTACCTTTTGGGTCTTTCATCAAATAATTACATAGATTCTGTAATCCATATTCATTAGGTTGAAGCCTATGTGTATTTATCCATCCAAGTTTTTCGCCTTCTTTTCTACCTTTTTGCTTTTTAGACCAAAGGCTTTCTATTATATGCCTATCTAATCCACCATTCATAATAATGTGGTGGTGAACTCTTTTAGTTCCATCTTTCTTTTCTCCAAATTCTGTTATAAGCATATATTTTACTGGTTCAAGCCCTTCTTTCTTTCTTTTATAATCAATCCTTCTTATGTAGTTTCTAACCTCTTTTTCAGCTTCTTCTAATGTTTCTGGAAGATATTCTGGTGCATATGTAGAATGTATAACTAAGTCTTTATTATTAAAATTTGTATTAACTGATTGTGTAAAATACCTTTTAGCATTTTTATCATTCAAATTCTTTTGCTTTGGTTTAGATATGTATTCTCTTTTGCCTCTCTTACCTTTTGTTTGTACATCTGTTCTTGGTATTATATCTACCTCTAAATAGTCATTACAATATATCTTTTTCTCTCTTATAAAACTTTTCATAGCAGTACCTCATTCAGTCTTTTATTAGCATCTATATATTAGTATCTAGTGTTATATATTTGTATAGATACTTTATATCGTTATAATGTTAATACCTATTACAAGCTCGTTAATCGCTCCATTTTGGCGTATTTATTGAACTCTATTGTCTTATCTGCTATAATAAAAAGTAGATATGATTTTATAGCTTTGACAACAAAGTTATTTTGTAAAGTGTCTTATAACTGCGAATTATAAGACACTTTTTGTTTACATAATTATTAAATTTCAATTAAATTACTTCCTTCTCTAGCTTCTTCTCTTTTTCAGCTTTCATTTCTTCCTCTGTTTTCTTTCTATATGTACACTTTATTTCTAAATCTACGTCAAAAAGTCTTTTTATCATCATTTCCTTTGCTCTTGCTAATCCTTTACAAAAGTAATCCATATTCATTTCGCCTTTAAATTCAACTTTTTCATATGGTTTTGACATATGTATTCCCCCATTTTTTAATATTTTATTAATTTATCTTACAAATTGCTTTTTAGTACTTTCTAGTATTTCAGAAACACTATTTTTTTCTATAAATTCTCTTGAATAAAAATAAAAATTTCCTTCACACTTCATTGCAATTAAAAGTTCTTTTTTAAAATTTACATTTGGATATTCTTCAACATGCTTTCTATATAAAGCACTTTTTTTATTTATATTTTGTAACATGTAATCTTTATCTACTCTAAAGTAACCATATTTTTCTAATTCATTTATTTTTATTTCTACATCTAAATCATTCATGTTTCTATCACTCCTTATCTAACTTTTATCAAATCAGAAAATGAGTTCAATTCATTTTTAAGTTCTTCATACAATCCTTTACAGTAGATACTTTTTCCATCTTTCCATAGCCTCCAAAGTCCCGCAAACCTGCATGAACACGGGCTTTTTCTTTTCCAGCTGGTAGTAAAATGCCTTGAAATGGTGCCCGATTGGTGCCCAACTTCCGAAACTGCCTTGTGAGTGCTTGCGGGAAGTTATGAGGGATTATGTACTACGTGGTATGGTTTTTAGGCGGTTTGCGGGACTGCTCTGTTGGTGCCGGTTGGCACATAACAGACTGTGCAAAATCCAACGACCTTAAAACTGTCAAGACGCTTTCTTGACCTTTATTGTTCAAAGTCAAGAAAAGAGAGTTTAACTCCGCAAGTCTTCTCACATCTTCTCTGTTTTGTGTCATATCCTCAACCTCCTTTCTTCTCATGTGTTGTAAACTCAATATAGCACAGTTAATTCGAGTTGTCAACACTAAATTGCAATAATTTTTGTGTTGACAATTTCTTATTTGTGTTGTAATATAGATTTATCCTTTTGGAAGGAGGTAAATCACTTGCCCAACAGAATTAAAGCCGTGCGCAAGGCTCTAAAGTTATCACAGCGCGAGTTTGGCGAGAAGCTAGGGGTTAGCCGGGATGTGATAAGCAACTTGGAATATGACCGCGTACATCCAAAGGAACTCCTTCTTCGCCATATTTGCCAGCTTTATAGAGTAAATCAACATTGGTTAGAAACCGGCGAGGGGGAAATGTTTGACAGTGACCCCGCTGATACAGCCAGGCTAGACGAGGCTTTGAGCATCTTCAAAAATTTACGCCCAGAGTTTCAAGATTACGCTCTTGAGCAAATCAGAAAATTAGCTGAACTTCAGGAGAAGAAGTAACCCCGATTCAATAGTGGCAAGCAGGGCACAACGGTACACACCCTTGTGCTTTCGCTTGTTGGGGTACACACCCCAATCACCGATGAGCGCCCCGTTCCGGGGCGGCTACGCTCCTTGCTAAAAAAGCCAATATTTGCTTCATATCACTTTCATTTAATTTTTCTGCTATTTTACTTAAAGCTTCTCTATTATCTAACTTAGTATTCATATTTTTCCTCCTTTCTTTGACTTAATCAAAGCATATATTTAACTAAGTCAAATGTCAAGTATGTTTTTTATTTGACTTAGTTGTATTTTTATGTTATGATTTATTTTAGAATTGAGGTGAAAGCAATGACACTAGGTGAACGAATAAAAATTATATTATCTGAACGGAATATTAAACAGGTAGATTTTGCATCAACTTTAGGTGTAAGTGCAAACTATGTTAATCAGTTAGTAAATGAAAAAAAATTAAATATCTCAGATACATTAGCCAAACTCATAGAAGAAACTTATGGATACTCTGTACAGTGGATAATAACTGGAGAAGGCGAGAAAAATTCCACACCATCACTTTCTGCTGCTAAAATAGAGTTTCTTAAAAAAATTCAAAAGATGCCAGATGATGAAGTGGCTGCTCTTTTAGCTTTTGCCAATTCATTAGATAGTGTAAAAAAATCACTAGGTATGGATGATAAAAAATAATCCACACAATACCAACAAGCAATGTATGTGTATGCATTCCTACATTGCTTGTTTACAATTTTGCCACAACCCAAAATTGTTTATCTTACACAAGTTGTTTTCGCCTTAGAAGGTAAAAATTAGACACAAAGGTATAATCGTACCTAAGTGTCTTGATTGTGCAACAGTAACAAACAGTTTTTCAATTTTTATCACCTCTTATCTAGCTTTTATCAAATCAGAAAATGAGTTCAATTCATTTTTAAGTTCTTCATACAAGCCTTTAATTTTAATCATTTTCTGATTTAGAAGTTCCTCATCTATTTCTATACTCACTTTTAAAGTTATTACTTCTTTTTTCTCTTCCATCTTTTTCTCCCCATAAATTTATTTCTTTTTATATTATTATTTTATTTTTCTATGCAATTCTATTAAGCTTCTTATCTCTTTTGAAAGTTCAATTTTCATATTAATAATTTCTTTTACATTTGGAGTAGCTTTTTCTTCTAAGATACTCATTTCTTGTATAAGTCTTTCTAATACTTCTTTATCTGTTTTTGTTTGATTTTCAATTTTTTTTTCATCCATTTCTATCACCTCGATTCTTTATTTCCATTACATGATTGATACATCTGAACCATTTGTAATATTTGCACCTTTTATTATGTAAAACATTTTTACTCTTTCTTCGTATGGCATTTTTACAATTTCTTTCATTAAATCATCACTATCAATTTTTTTACTAAGAAATTCATTTGTTGAGCTTCCTTTTGTTTCAATTAGTTTTTGAGTTTTATTTTCAATAACTTTATTCATATTCAACACCTCCACTTTGTTTTGTGTTTTAATCACATTTTACAACTATATTTTGTGCTTGTCAACCATTTTTTGCCATATCATTGTGCTTTACACACTTTTTTCTATATGTTATAATCCTCCTAGGAGGTGACTAAATAAATGCCTATTTATAAAAGAATAAAGGAATTAAGAAAAGATGTATTAAAATTGACCCAAGAAGACTTTTCAAAAAAAATTAACATATCCCGTTCTAATTTAGGAAGTCTTGAAATAGATAGAGTGAAAGTAACGGATAGAGTTATATCAGATATTTGCAGGGAATTTTCAGTTAATGAAAATTGGTTAAGACATGGAAAAGGTGATATTTTTATAGAAAATGATAATACAATAATTTCTGAACTATCTAATAAATATAAACTTGATAATTTAGATGTAAAAATACTTGAAAGTTATCTAAATCTTTCTGTAGAACAAAGAAAAGCAATAAAAAAATATGTATACTCATTAGTTGACACAATACTAAAAGATGATGAATTGTATCAAGATTACAGAAGTGAAAATATCGAAGAAAATGCACAGCAGTCTGCTGCAAGAAATGGTAATACTGAAAATATATCAGAACTAACTGAACTTTATGATTCATCAGAAGAAACTTACAAAAAATAATTTATATTTTAGAAATGTTAATATTGTTTTGAGGTGATAACATGGATTTTTCCACAAATTTGAGAAACATACTAGAAAAAAAACAACTTAAACAAGCCGACTTATGCCGAATGACTGGCATACAAACATCATTAATGTCAGACTATATAAAAGGTAAAAAAAGTCCTGCTATTTCAAATGCTATTTTAATTGCTGATGCACTTAATATGTCATTGGATGTTCTTGTTGGAAAAGATAAAGCACCAAATGAAAGTATTGAATCAGAAAATTCATTTGAAGATGATAAAATGAATCCAAACACAAGAGTTAGAGAACTCAGAAAATATCTTAATTTAAACCAATCAGATTTTGGTAGTAAAATAGGCTTAAAGCAAGCTACAGTTGGTCAAATAGAAACAGGTGTACGAAATCTTACTGATAGAAATTTTTCTTTAATATGTGAAAAATATAATGTAAATAAAAAATGGCTAAGACATGGAATTGGTGATATTTTTATAGAAAATGATAATACAATAATATCTGAGCTTTCTAATAAATATAATCTCGATAATTTAGATGTAAAAATACTTGAAAGTTATTTAAATTTAACTGGAGAACAAAAAAAAGTAATAAAAAAATATGTATACTCACTTGTTGATACAATATTAGAAGATGATGAATTGTATCAAGACTATAGAAGTGAATATATCGAAGAAAATGCTCAACAATCAGCTTCTCAAAATGGCAATACTGAAAATATAGAAGAAACAATAAATTTATATGATAATGCTGATAATTCTCTCAAAAATAATTATATTATAGAGGTGTAATATTGAATATTGTATCAAAAAGAATAAAAAATGGATTAGAATTAAGAAACATGACACAAAGTGATTTGGTTAAAAAATCGGGAATACCAAAAAGTGCATTAAGTTCGTATATTTCTGGTAAATACAAACCTAAACAAGATAATATATATAAAATAGCAAAAGCTCTTAATGTAAATGAAGCCTGGTTGATGGGTTGTGATGTTGAAATAGAAAGAACAGAAGATTTAAACAAAAATAAAGATATTGGAAAAAGGATAAAAGATGCTAGAGAAAATATAGGTCTAACGTTAAAAGATGTAGCTGACCGTGTAGGTGTTGCAACTTCTACTATACAAAGATATGAAAAAGGAGAAATAAGTCAGTTAAAATTACCTGTTTTAGAATCAATTGCAAAAGCTCTTACTGTTAACTCAATTTGGATTACTAAGGGAATTGAAAATAAAAGCATTGAACCATCAAATGAACATAGTTATTTATCTAAAGAAGAAAAAATTTTATTAAAAAAATATAGAATATTATCATCATCAGAAAAAGAAATTGTCAATCAAATTGTTGATTCAATATTTATTAGAAATTTAGTAAAAAATAACAAATCAAAAGAATTATATACTGATTCCAGAGACAACTGTGTGGAAAATAGTGCAACATCTTTCATTACCAGAAATGAAAATATAGAAAACCTTCAAGAATTATCTGACTCACATCATTTCTCAAATGATTAATAAGAAAATAACACCTATCTGAAAGGATAAATTTAATGAATAAAAAAATTAATGAACAAATTAAATTATTAAGAAATGAATTAAATTTAAGTCAAAGAGATTTTAGTGAAAAAATTGAAGTTGGAAAGTCTACTTTAGCTATGTGGGAAATTGGGACAAGAACTCCAAAAGACATTCACATATCTAAAATTTGTTCTGAATTTAATGTAAGTGAAGATTGGCTTAGATTTGGCTCTGGTGATATGTTTATAAAAACAGATATAAATGAAAGACTTAAGCTTGTTAGACTGTATTTTAATCTTTCACAAAAAGATTTTGGGTCAAGACTTACAATAGCACAAAATTATCTATCAAATATTGAAAAAGGTTATAGAAATGTAACAGATAAAATTATTAAAATTACTTGTTTTGAATTTAATATTAATGATGAATGGTTGCGAACTGGAACAGGAAACATGCTTGTAGAACATGATGACATACTTCAACAAGTTGCAATAGAATATAACCTAGATGAGTCAGATATTGATATATTTAGAAATTACTTAAAACTATCAAAAGATGAAAGAAATGTAATAAAAAAATATTTCTTTTCTTTCTCTGATAAAGCAGTTAATAAGGATTAGTGCAAGATTATTTAAGGCAATCGGCTTACAAATTTATTTTAGATAAAAAGATAATGACTTTACCCAGTTTGTCCCCTTGAGATTATCAGTAATTCTGATGACTTCAAGGTTTATACATATATAGAATTCTCAAAAGTAATAAAAAAAGATATTGATTTTATAATAGAGAAATACGACTGTCAAGGCTTTGCTTTTTGGAGTGAAAAAGATAATAAACATATAATTTGTTATAATAACAACTACTCTTTTTACTCTGTTCATTGGACACTTACACATGAAATAGCCCATATAGTACTAGGTCACACTAAAAAGGCAAGTATTGTAAAGTTAAATTCTAGAAGTAAATTACTTGAATTAGAAGCCGAGATTTTTACACAATATCTTTTATGTCCAGATATAATTTTGTTATATTGTAATATCACAAATATTTATGAAATTATGTATATATGCGGAGTTGATAAAAAAACAGCTTTAATACAAAGTCATTATATAAAAAAAACAAAGCTTTCAAATTGTATAACTAACATAGAAAATTTAATTAAAAAACAATTTTATAAATTCATAAAAAATTATTTAAAGCATAGAAGAAAGGACACTTATTACTAAATAAAAATAAATTCCTAAAATATTAATACGTATTGATACGTATTAATATTTTTGTTATAATATAAATATAGTTAGAGAAAGGAGGAAATGATACTGTTGATTAATAATAAGTGGAGTAATAGTAACAATTTTCATGATAATAATAGCACACTAGATTATATAGAGGACTTTATCTATTGTATGAGTCATAGCAATAGTTTTAATGATATGATTTTTAAAGGTGGAATAACATTATTATGTGCATTTAAAAAATATAATTATGGTAATAGAAGACTAACAAAAGATATAGATATACATGGAACTGATTATAATAAATGGCTTAATTTCAAAAAAGATATAATAGCTTGCTCTCAGTATAGTAGATTTAAAGTAATATATAAAGTTATAAAAGAAATAACAACAAGTGAAGCTACTAAAAATGAAAGTGTAACCATAGGTGTTTATAGAGCTGCTGAATTAATAACCAGATTCAGTATAGATGTGAATTTTAAGTGGTCTACTTTAGACTCAGAGAAATATTCACTAGGTGGATTAGTTACAATTAATGGATATACACCAGAATTAATATTGGTTGACAAAATACATGCTTGTGAGAGTAAACAAATTAATAGAAGGTTAAAAGATTTATTTGATATATATTCATTAAGTTATTTAAAAGGTTATAATAGCAATGATTTAGTAAGATTGTATATAGATAAATATAAAAATATATCAGAAAAAATGTACATGTTCCAATTAGAGAATTTTAATACTTTAGAGCATGGATATAATAGATTAAGAGGTATTGAATCTAAGCCTGAGTTTGCAACTGTTTATAAAAGAGTAAGCAATTTTATAGTTCCAATACACACTTTTATAGCATCAAAATCAAATAAAAATTATGTTTGGAGGAATGATAGGTGGACTTTACAGGAGTAATAAGAAACTCTTTCAATAATGTTGTACTATGTGGAGAATATGCAGGAAGCTTATTAGGAATAACTAATTTTCCAGACAATCATATAATAGCTCAATCTGCTTTTATAGATAAAGAGATTGATACAGATTATTTTACAGTGTATCCTGTTAAAAAGTTAGATTTATCTTATGTAGAAGAAGTTAGAAAAGGTGTTTGGATAACAAATCCTGCAAGAACAATTTGTGATATGATAAGGTATGATAGCGAGTATAGTTTTATTCAAGAAGCTCTAGACTATTACATTTTCTATAATGAGAATGAAAAAGAACATTATAATGAGGTACTTAATGTAGCTAGATATTACAATATAGAACAAAAAGTATTGGATGCTATAAGTTTTGCAAAATCTCATGATTATTATGAAGAAAATTAATATTTGTAACTAATTTTATAAAGGCGGTGAAAATATGTATAAAAATGAATATATATTTCCAGCAGTTATAGCAAAACATGATAAAGGTGACTATGAAGTTAATTTTTATGATTTTTCAAATATAATAACTTGTGGCGAGAACTTAGAAAAAGCTTTCCTTATGGCAGAGGATGCTTTAAAACTGGAACTATTTGATTTATATTCAGATGGTTTAGAAATTCCAAAACCTACACAACTAAATAATATTAGTACTAAAGAAAATCAAACTGCTATATTGGTAAAAGTTAATTTAAAAGAAACAATAAAAGAATATGATAGTAAGTCAATTAAAAAAACTTTAACTATACCTTCGTGGCTAAATAAAGAAGCTGAAAAAAATAATATAAATTTTTCTCAGTTATTGCAAGAAGCTTTGAAAAATAAACTTAATATTAATTAATTCTATTTAATTGTGCCTAGTGAATTTACACTAGGCACTAGACATAAGTTGGGAGGGTTTTACAATGGATAAAATAAAACGTGTTGCTCTTTATATACGTGTTAGTACAGAAGAACAAGTATTGCATGGAGATAGTATTAGAACACAAACAGAAGCTTTAGAACAATACGCAAAAGATAATAATTTTATTATAGTAGATAAATACATAGATGAAGGTTATTCTGCAACAAACTTAAAAAGACCTAATTTACAACGCATGATTGAAGATGTGAAAAACAACAAAATAGATTTAGTTATGATAACTAAAATTGACAGATTAAGTCGTGGTGTCAAAAATTACTATAAAATAATGGAAACATTGGAAAAACATAAATGTGACTGGAAAACTATTTTAGAAAACTACGACTCTTCAACTGCTGCTGGTAGACTACATATAAATATAATGTTATCAGTTGCTGAAAATGAAGCTTCACAAACAAGTGAAAGAATAAAATTTGTTTTTAATAATAAAATTAGACGTGGCGAAGTTATTAGTGGAAGTACACCTTTTGGATATAAGATTGTTGATAAACACTTAGTAATTGATGAGGAAAAAGCTGAAATAGTAAGAGAATGTTTTATTTCTTATGAGAAATTAACTTCTATGATAAAAGTTTTACAACATATAAACAACTCTTTTGATGCTAATTTTTCTTATAATTTTATTTATAAATTATTAAAAAATAATATATACACAGGTACATATATTCACAATGATTTAGTTGTAGAAAACTTTTGTAATGCAATTATAAGCTCTGAACAATTTAATACTGTCCAGAAACTTTTATCAAAAAATACTAAAGTTTATAATAATAAATATCTTAATAGTTTAGGAATGCAGTACATTTTTTCTAGTATGGTAATATGTAAATGTGGTCGTAAAATGAGTGGTACATATTGTTTAAGCTCTGATAAAAAAATCTATAAATATTATAGATGTCATGTATCTCAGACTACTAAAAAATGTAGCAATACAAAGAGATTATCAGAAAAAAAACTTGAAGCTTTTTTATTGAAAAATGTAAGGAGACAATTAGAAGAAATTGCTTTTGGATATGAATCTAATAACAATAAAAGTAAAAATAAAAATAATAACAATCAACTTAAGAATAAGATAAAAAAACAAATAAATAAACTTCAAGATTTATATTTTGACGACTTAATAGATAAAGAAGATTACAAACTTAAGTATCAAAAACTTAATACACAGTTAATTAAATTAGAAAATAATAATAGTGAAGAAAAAAAATCTATAATAAATTTAAAAAACATAAGAAGTTTTTTAGAAATTAACTTCGAAAAAATATACTCTGATTTAAGCGACCAAGAAAAAAGAACCTTATGGACTAGTATTATAGATACTATAGTTATTGATGAAAATAAGAACCTTACCATCAATTTTTTATAATAATTCATTTTATTTTTTGTACTAACACACCATTACCTGATGGTCCTAAAAATCCTAGTATTTCTCCTTTCCCTACTTCAAAATTAATATTTTGTAAAAATTTTTTATTTGTATAACTAAATGATAAATTATCAACTTTAATCATTTTTATCCCACCTTTTTATATATTTGACTATTTTAACTATATAGTCAATAAAAATCAATTTTTTTGTTTGTTAATACTTTTTAGTAAAAATATTAGCAAACAAGTTTAAGAATTTATTCCATAAGTTGTATAACTAGACCTCTTATCATCAATCTTAAAGCATCATCAAAGCAATTCTCACCAACTTCATGTTTGTATAACATAGTAAGAAATACTGCTCTAAACGCACCACTAAAGTTTTCTACACTTTTATTTTTTGCATTTGGAATATAAGATATCATCTTACTAATTTCAAAATCATCATGTTTAAAATGTTCTTCAATTATAGAATCTGGTAATTTTCGCATTAGTATTTCAAATTCTCCATTAATTAACAGATTTAAAATTGAAGTATCATCAACTAACTTATAAAATTTCATAAATATATCTGTCAACTGCTCATATGTAACACTGTCATCAAGTTTTTCTAATTCATATAACATTTGATTTTGTATTGAATCATGTATATCTCTCAATACTTCAAAAAAAAGTAATTCTTTAGATTGAAAAAACAGATAAAAAGTTCCTTTTGGAATATTTGCTCGTCTTACAAGCTCATCAACAGTAGTTTTTCTAATACCATATTGCTCAATGCACAAACTAGCTTCTTCTTTAAGTCTTTTAACTATGTATTCTCTTTCTTTATCAGAATATGATTTAGGCATCCTTTCACCTCCTATTTGACTAAATTAATCTTTACAGTCAATATAATTCATTTCCACTTTAATGTCAATAAATTTCTTAATTCCATTAAAATTCTTCGAAAATTCTGAATTTTATATAGCTTTTTTTATGCTATAATGTTATAATTAAAGTATAAATAATATATTATTCTATTTTCATATCTATTTGCTTATTTTTTAACTTAGTTTCTAATAGCAGTAATCATATTTATCTTTTTAAAAGTTCCATTTTTAATAAAAAATGAAGGAGTTGATTTTATGACTACTACTACAAAAAATCGTTTTTATGATTTTGTTCAAGAAAACTTAAATAAATATGTTGAAGTAAATTCTTATTTTAGCAGTTGCCCTTTATATGGGGAAATTATAGAAGCAGACAGCTTATCAATTACACTTTGTTCAAGATATATAGACGAATCTAATCCATCTTTAAACGAGACTTACACACTATATTTACCACTTAGCTCTATAATAGCTATTAGAACTATATAAAAAAGTTAATTAAATACAGGTTGTTTTTATATAGGATGTAAGACTTTCTATATAAAAATAACCCTTTTCTATTTATACACTTAAAATATTAATACATATATTTAAAGCTGTAAATAGAATCTTATAATTATTGATTGTTTCAGTTATCAATAATTAAAATAACTATTTACAGCTTACATTTGACACTCTCTACTAGAAATATATTAATCTACTAGTATCTATCTTATTTAGCACTTTTTAATTTTACTAACTCCTTAAAGGCGTTTTGATTTGCACCTCCACCAACTTGAGTTGCTTTTTCTAAAGTTTTATTTTTAAGAACATCTTTTTGACTATCAGCTAATTTATCACCAACCAAAATTACTGGTGACGCATTTTTTGCTCCTAAAGGGCCAACTGCTAATCCATCTATTAAATCATTTTGACTCTTGATTCCATTTTTAACTACATATGCATTTTTCAAAGTATCTTTTTTATAAAAATTATCTATTATCTTTGAATTTGTTTCGTCTCTGCTACTACCAGATAATCTAGTGGGATTTTTAAGTTTACTTTCCAAACTAGTTGATAAAGATACTGTACCGCCAATAATATAAGACTTCTCTATATTTAGTGAGTTTAAAAATTCATCTGCTCCTTGTAATTCGCTTTTTTCATTTGCAAGTATAATTGGAATATTATTTTCTGCTGCGGCTGCACCTACACTAATTGCATCAGCCAAACCTTTTACACCATTTACAACAGCTATTTGAGAAACATTTTTTATACTATTTAGTTTTTGAGCTAATAGCAAGCTTGTCTTATATCTGTCACTTCCTGATATTCTTTCAGTTGATATATTTAAGTTTTTTAATTGTTGTTCAGTTTCTTTACTTATGGAATTTTCTCCACCTATTAAGTATACTTTTTTTGCACCTAATCTCTGTATTTCAGCTTTAGTTTTTGAATTCAAAGCTTCCTTTTGTGTTAATAGTATTGGTGAATTGATAGCAGATGTAAAAGGAGTTGCTGCCAATGCATCCACTATTGAACTTCCATTTACTAAAACTACATTTTCTGAAGAACTAAAGCCATTTTGACTAACTTTAATGGCAG
Source organism: Clostridioides sp. ES-S-0006-03 (assembly GCF_020662275.1). Taxonomy (NCBI): domain Bacteria; kingdom Bacillati; phylum Bacillota; class Clostridia; order Peptostreptococcales; family Peptostreptococcaceae; genus Clostridioides; species Clostridioides sp. ES-S-0006-03. The sequence goes on along the minus strand of NZ_JADGMM010000002.1, from coordinate 421,270 downwards.
TTTCATATCTATCACTACCAATTAAAGATTCATTTGGAATACTTTCCCCAGAAGATTTTTCTGTAACAGCTTTTATAGTAAAGTTACATGGATAAAACTTGCTATCTCTATTTATATCATAGAATTTTCCAGTACTATCTATAATGTAACTTTCTCCTAAGTTTGCTTTTGCTTTAAACGTATCGTAACCTGGAACATTTGATTCTGAACCTATAGTTGATTCTCCACTTTTATCTTCTATGCTAACTACTATAGCACCTTTTCCTTCTGGTATATCAAAAGAATCGATTGGAACTGTTATGTATCCCGAATATTGTGTAGTGCCCTCTTTTAATTTTTTCATGTTATTTTCTTGAGGTATGCTATTTACTACTGGAGCATAATATATTTCATACTTAGCTCCTATACTCTCAGTTAAAAACATTACAGACTTTAGAGTCTCATCTCCCCTATTAAAGTCAAATACATTTGCAGCTGTTATCTTGTTTGAAATTAAAGGAACAATACTTGCATAGTCATGTTGATACATTTTTTCATCATCATTTGGTTTTTGACCTCCTCTGATTGAGAAATTATCTATATCAGACATAAGAGTCTTATCTTCATAAGATATCCAGAAGTATCCACGTTCAGAATTATAATCTCCCCAACTATTTTTTATTAGCCATGCACCATTTTTTGATGGTCTATTGCTTGAATTAAAGTTATCCTTAGAATAATTGTCATCCCAACCTACAACTGAAATAGCATGGTTAGTGTTAAAACTTTTTGTTGGACAATAATATGAATTTTGGTCTTCACTTTGATACCTAATATCTTCATAATAACCTGATGTTACTGCTCCATACTGTAATATAGCATTTTTTGTAGAGTTCATATCATTACTTACACATACAGCATCTGTTACATTAAAGACAGTTGGTGCTGTATTCATATTAGCTGGTTTTGTTGCTCCTTGTGCTTTAGATATTTTACCATTATATGGAATATCTTTTTCCAATTTAGGACCTGACCAAGATGTTAAGTATCCCATAGCTTCATAATTTAAAGCACCATCCATATCATTTACAGTCCATCCATATTCACCTTCTGAAGCCCACCATCTTAAATGTTCTTCTGATAAATCATAGTCTCCATAATTCTTCAATTTCAGGAAACTTTCTAAAGTTGCCATAGCTGCAAAGTCCCAGCATATTCCAAGATTTTCTTGATTTTTTATTGATGTCATTAATCCTAACTTTCTTGGGTCATAAGATGCTGGAGCTGTTCTTCCTTTGCTTTGAACTTTAGTACCTTCCAATTGATATGGATTTGGTATAATACCATTATATTTTTCTGTACGTCCATTTTTAGCATCTTCTAGATATTGTTTATAGGTCTCACTGTATTCAGCTTTTTTTATCTGATTCAATGTATTTCCATTTTCAGCTGACACAGGAATCGTTGACATTACTAAAATAGAAATTAAAAATAATGCAATAAACCTTGATGCTTTTCTTGAAGCAAACTTTTTCATACTTTCTCCCCCTAACTTCGAGCTAATTTTTAAAGATTTAATACTATATATGACTAAATATTGATTATTTCTAAATATATAATCATTTAAATCAATTATACCAAAGTTTTCCTTTAAAAATAAATAGAATAAAATAAAAAGCTGAAATTATCTTGGATAACTTCAACTTTTTATTTTATTATTTAAGATATTTTTATTTAAATCCAATTACTGCAGCTCCTAGAGCCCCCATTATCTGAGTATCTTCTGCAATAAATATTTTTTTATCTAATATTTCTTCTATCATTTTTACTAACACTTTACTCTTTGCAAGGCCTCCAGTAAATGCAATTTCATCTACTATTTCTCCTCTTGCTAGCATTGATGTTGACTTATTTGCAATAGATTTAAGTATTCCTGCTGCTACATCTCCAGTAGAAATATTTTGAGCTAAGAGACTTACTATTTCTGACTCTGCAAAAACTGTACACATACTAGATATATTAACTGGTTCATTTCCTTGAGCTAGTGTATCAATACTTTCTATATCACTCCCCAAAAGATTAGAAGTAATTTCTAAAAACCTACCAGTACCAGCAGCACACTTATCATTCATTATAAAATTAAATACATTTCCATCTCTATCTAAATTTATAACTTTACTATCTTGGCCACCTACATCTAAAATAGTCCTTACATTCTCATTTAAAAAGTAAACGCCTCTAGTGTGACACGTTATTTCGGTTACTTTCTTATCAGCAAAGTCCATTACTCCTCTGCCATAACCTGTGCCTACTACTTTTTTTATATCTTTTTTATCAATTCCATCGCTTAACAACTCATAAACTTGTTTAGATGTACTTTTAGGGCTCCATCCAGTTGGTATAATTATTTTTTTGACAATTTTTTGACCATCAAATAACACACCTTTTGTTGCTACTGACCCTGAGTCCACTCCTATACTAAACATAAACCCTCCTATTATTTACTCCTATAACATCTCCACAAACGCTTCAAATCTAGTTCTTAATTGTTCAGTGTCTGATTTTGAATAATCAGTTTCAAGAGACATAAATGGCTTATTTTTTTCTTTTGTAACAAATTCTCTTACTCTGTAACTTTCTATATTAAATGTATGACAGGCTTGTAAAACTACATCTATTACACCATCTACATTATATTCATCTATTATTCTATCTAATAGTTCAATTCTATGGTCATTGTTCATCATACAAGAGCAACCTATATTTATGTATTTTTGTGTTAAAGCATCATACACATCTTCATTTTCTTCATCAACTAATAAATCATTTGATCTTATAGCTCCACAAAGTTCATATGCAACAACTGATGCTCCAGCATCTTCTAAAGTTTTAACTATTTTTTCACTTATTCCACCAATTGGAGAACCTGTTATAAGAATTCTTGGTTTATCTTTTGTAATTGGACATTCTCCTTTTTCATATCTTTCTTTCATATCATCTATAACTTTTCTTAAAGATTGTTTAAGTTCAGCACGGTCAAATTTAAAACCTGCTTGATATAGAACATTATGAAGTTCAAGACCTGTAAGTGCAGATGGCTGTAATTTACCAAGTGCATAAAACTCTTTTAGAAGTTCTCTTTCTTCATTCTTATCTTTTATAGCAGCTCTTATATCATATTCTGTTATAGTCACTCCTAAAGACTTTTCAACTTCATCTTTTAATTTTATCATTTCATCTTTCCAAAGCTTATAAGCAAACTCACCTTTTGCAGTATTTGGTAAATGCATTACATATGTTGGTTTAACCTTTGCAAGTTCTTCATACATTTTTTTCTTGCCATCACAGGTAGTTTCTCCTATTAATAAATCAGAAAAATAGAAATATGGACATGTATCTGTTATTGCATGTCCATAACTTGATTTTATTAAAGGACAAAGATTTCTTGGTAATACTTTTTCTGCATCTGGAATTGGTTCTTCACTAACTCCACAAACACCTACTACTGTTGCTCCTGCTGCCATTGGAATTTCAACTGGAGTAAATGTACAGAACACTCCAACCATTTTTTTCCCACTTTCTTTAAGTTCCTTTGCATTTATAAATCCTTTTTGTCTAGCTTCATTAAAACTATCAAATTGTTTTGGTAAATTTGCCATGAAAACATTCCTCCCAATTACTTCTCTTTATAATTCATTTTGTATTTTAAACAGTAAAACTTAAATATTTCCATTAAAATACAAACCTCTACATTAGATTTTATCATGCTTTACCTTTCACTCATCATTGTTTTTATCAATGCAAATCAATATATATATAGATATATTTTATAGTCATTTTTAAAATTTTAACACTTATTAATTAAACTCTCTAATCCTCAATCTATAAGCAAATACTGCTGTTTCATGTAATTTATCAATTAATTTTCCATTCACATAAAATCCTACAAATGCTCCTATTCCAGGCATTAGTTGCAAAAATTTGGCTAAATCTAAATAGTCCCTGTATTCTTGCTGAAATGTTCTCCAATCAAAATCATTGATATCATTTGGTAAATTTTTTATATACTCATCCCAATTATCCATCAATTTAAATGTTGTATTTATATGAGATTGGCTAGAAAAGGCCAACTGCAATATATTTAGTATATAAATTCTTTCTCTATAGTCTTTGACATCATATCCATATATTGAAGCAACATCGTATAAAAATTTTATCTTAATACCTAAAAGTAGAGGAAAATCAGAAAGCCCTAAAAAAATCCCTCCAGCTCCTGTACCTGCTCCTTCAATCATTGCTGTAGTTTTATAATTTTTAGCCTTTTCATCAACTAGCTTTTCCCTTTCCTCTAAAGATATATTTCTAATTGGTGTCTTTGTCGCATATTTATATCCAAACAATACAGTTTTTGTCATTCCTTTTATTGAAGAAGTCATTATTTCATGGTATTTATCTGGCAAGACTCCATTGAATTTATTTTGTATACCTTTTGACGCCTTATCAAATATAGACGGTTTTTTTAATATATCTTTCTTCCATTGTTCTAATTCTTTTTTTGCTAATTCATTATAAGAAATCTCTTTATAATTTTTCAAATTTATCTCCTACTCTAAAATACAAATTTAATTAACTTACTTAATTGATTTAAAGTTATAGTTCATTTAACCTACTAAATTAGACTGTATAAATATTTTTTAGTCTCCTTATCTGCAAAACTTGCTTCTACTGTGTTTTTATAAATTATTTTATAGTCTTCTAAATTTAGATTAAATATATCAAATATTAGATTTAGTTCTGAATTTAAACTTATATCTGACACAGTTCTATTATCAGTATTTATGCTTACATTCAAATTATCTTTATAAAAATCGTAAAATGGATGACTTTTATAAGAATCTACTGTCTTAGTTTGTACATTACTGGTTGGACATATTTCCAGTAATACTTTTTTATTTTTAACTAAATCATATGCATCTTTTTCTCCATTAATTTTTATACCATGGCCAATTCTATCTGCCTTTAAAATATTTATAGCATCTAGTACATTTTTTCCACTTGCAGCTTCTCCTGCATGTACTGTAACTTTATATCCATAATCTCTTGCCAATTTAAAAGCTTCTTCATATTCACTGCAAAATCCGTCCTTCTCTGGACCACATAAATCTACTGCTACAACACCTCTATTTATAAAAGATTTACCTGCTTCAATCACCAACAATGCCTCTTCTGAGGTCATTGTTCTCATACAACCTAATATTAAATTCCCTTTTACATCATAAATACTTTCAGCATCTCTAATTCCTTCAACCACACTTTCAATTATACTTCTAGCACTCAACCCATTTTGAGTATGAAGTAATGGAGCAAATCTAATTTCTATATATTTAATATTTTCTTTACTTACATCCTCCAAAAGTTCAAAAGTAATTCTTTTTAAACTTTCTTTAGATTGCATAACTTTTAGAGGTAAATCAAATTTTTTTAAATATTCATCAAGTGAAGTACAATCATGTGGAACTTTTGATAATTTTTTTATTTCATCAATATTATCTGATGGTAAGTCTATTTTCTCTTTAAGTGCTATATCAAATATAGTTTCTACTCTAACACTTCCATCTAAATGGCAATGTAATTCTATCTTAGGTAAATTTTCAAACATTTTATCCTCCTTTTATACTTATAAATAATATATTCTATTGATAAGTTTTTAAGTCTTATTTCTATTATAACAATATACTAAAATTTTTCATGTTAAAAGCTGTGTATTAGTAAAATATTCTCATTTAATTTATAATTATCTAATTATATCCATTGATTTTTTTTAATATACATTTATTAATATACATTTGATAGTAAAAATTCCATTACATAATAATTTAAATTATATAAAGGCAATTTTAAATTTTTAAATTACAAAGGAGGACTTATTTTGATTACTTTAACTTTTAATACTATACAAACTTTAACCTTATCTATGCTATTCTTTTTAATTGGTAATCTGTTAAAGAATAAGATTAAATTTTTAAATAACTTCTGTATACCTGCACCAGTAATAGGAGGTCTATTATTTTGTTTTTTAAATTTATTTCTTAAATACTTTCATATAGCAGATATCTCTGTGAGTGGAAACTTAATGCCAAATTTCATAACTTTCTTTTTTACAACTATTGGACTTGAAATAAGCATAAACCTTATAAAAAAAGGTGGTAGTGTATTATTTAGATATTGGATTTTATGTGGAATATTAGCATTTTGTCAAAATATCATAGCCATATCAATATCAAAAATTATAAAACTTGAACCACTTTTAGGACTTATGTGCGGTAATGTATCTATGGAAGGTGGTCATGGTTACTCGGCTGCATTTGGGCTTACAATAGAAAGTCTTGGTATAAATGGTGCAGTTGGAGTTGGCTTATCGGCTGCAACAATAGGTCTTATTATAGGCGGGATATTGGGATGCCCTGTTGCTAGATTTCTAATAGAAAAGTATAAATTGCAACCTTCAACAAAAGCAGATTTATCAAGCCTTAAATATAAAAAAGATTCAATGAGAGTAATGAATAAATTTTTTAGAAACAGGAATAAAATAATCCAAAATAACTCGTCCCAAAAGATAACTCCTACTATATTTTTGGAGCAAGTTCTTCTTATATTTATTTGTATAAATACAGGAGAAATTATAAGCAGAATATTTTATATGACATGTAACATTCTTTTACCTTCTGTTGTGACTTGTATGTTTTCAGCAGTTATTTTTAGAAATTTAAATGACAAAATAAATATACTGGAGTTAAATTTTAAACTTATAGAGTTTCTAAAAGAACTTTCATTAGGAATTTTTCTAACATTATCACTTATGAATATAGATTTATTTGAATTATCAACATTATTGCCTCCAATTCTTCTAATAGTAACTTTTCAAGTAATCTTTATAATTTTATTTTCAATCTTTATTTGTTTTAAGATACTTGGAAAAGATTTTGATTCTGCCATCATAATAAGTGGCTTAATTGGACATGGAATAGGTGCTACTCCAAATGCTTTAGCCAATATGAGCTCTTTAACACAAAAATACGGAGATTCTCCAAAAGCGTTTTTGGTTGTTCCCTTAGTAAGTGGTTTTTTACTAGATGCCATTAGTATCCCTTGTATACTATTTTTTATAAACATACTAAGCTAGTATGTTTATTTTTTGTTATATATTGACAATTTAGCTTTTTTATTATATATTATAAGTATAGAACTTGATAATGATTTTCATTAGGAGGTGTTAATAATGACTGTTTACAACTTAAAACTTGGACAAAAGGGAATTATAGATAATATAGCTGGGAATGAAAAACTTATGAAGAGACTTCTTGCTTTAGGATTAATAGATGGCACTGAAGTTGAAGTAAAAAAAATAGCCCCTCTTAATGATCCTATAGTGATTAGATTTAGAGGATTTGATTTAGCTATTAGAAAATCTGATGCAAAAAATATAAATTTAAAAAATAATTAATATAAAATAAAAATAAAAAAAGAGATTTTAAAATCTCTTTTTTTATTTGCATTAAAAACATTTGCATTAAAACCACAAGTAACCTTAAGAGGATAGTCACTAATATTTATATTTGGTATAAAATTTAAAATAGAAATTCATAAATAGTAGTTATAAAGCTATATGTAAATTTACATAAATATAGTATATTTATGCAATTATTACTTAAGAAAATAATCTCTTCTCTGTTTTTATGTAATTATTTGTTGATATTTCAACATTTTAAAATAAAAGCCAAAAACTTATGTCAGTAAAATGTTTTATCCACAATTTTCTTAAAAGTTTCTCACATTTTATCCACAAGAAAAAGATAGCTACTATTAAATACAAAAAAAGACGTTTTCTAGATGGTATTGTATTTTTATCCATTATACAACAATACCTTTACACAGTATTATATCTAGAGGCTGTTTTCCTAAGTGGAAACAGTTTTATTCTTTTTTGCATAGATAAATCGAACTACTGTGAAAGTCGCTCCCAACAGAACGATTGCTGCCAAAGTGGCATACACCCAGTGCAGACCATACAGAAACACATCTGGACGTCCTTGTACATAATTAGTAACTGGATATCCGATTTTTGCACTCATGCGGTTGTATAACATCGAAGTGCTAAGCGTAACGCCTATGGACATCCCCATGTATCTCATAAGACCAGCAAGGCTACCAGCAAGCCCCAACTCACTATTTAAAACACTGCCCATGACCAAAGAATTGTTGGGTGACTGGAAAAGTCCTGCTCCAAGCGCAATTACAAATAGGAAACATACAAGTATGGCGATAGGGGTAAACTTAGTCAAAAAGACAATCAGAAGCATACCTGTGGCATTGAAAAACAGGCCTAACATAGTTGGCAACTCGCATCCAATACGGTCGGACAGGATACCACTAAGTGGACCCACAACTGCGATAACAACAGGCGTTACTGTTAACAGTATCCCCGCGAGCCCTGGACCGAAAGCTCGTACATCCTGCAAATAAAATGGCAGGAGAATGTTGTGGGCACCAATCGCTATAAAAATAGTGAGCATGGTAATCAGATTAATTATGAACATTTTATTACGGAAAATCCTCAAAGGGATAAGAGGATCCTTGGTACAACGCTCCACAATGAAAAATAGAGTAAGCAACAAAACGCCCACCCCCAGCATGAGCATCAGCGACCATGTTACACCGTTTTGCAACAACGTGATAGGAATGAAAATCAACACGATGGACATAGTCATCAGCAGTGCCCCTTTGATGTCCATCCGACCTGAGTACGCCAGCTTTCTGCGTGGCAAGGTCTTTAGCCCAACTATCAGTGAAACAAACCCAATAGGAATGTTGATGATAAAGATAAAAGGCCATGGTAGTATACTCAGAATCAATCCACCAATCGTTGGTCCAGCCATACTACCCAGCGCCACAAAAGTGGCTACAAATCCCAGCGCCTTGCCACGTTCCTCTGCAGGAAAGGACTCAGTGATAATCCCTTGATTGGTCGCCAACGCAGCCGCACCGCCCAGTCCCTGCAAAGCACGCATCATAATCAAGAATGGCAATGAATGGGTAATACTGCAAAGCAGCGAGCTTATGGTGAACAATAGCACACCAAACTGAAATATAGGGACTTTTCCCATTGTATCACCCAATCGTCCGAAAATCAGAATAGTAGCACAAGTGACAATAAGATAGATGCTGGCCACCCATTCGACACTGCTCATAGTCACATTCATCTGCGACATCATAACTGGTAATGCGATATTGACAATACTTGTATCAAGTGTAGTCATGAAAGTCATGATTACAACGGTGAACAGAATTCCCCATTTGTGATTGGTATGTTGTTTTTCTTCTGACATAGAAATCTCCATTCCGCCACTAACACTTGTGGCACAAAAAGTAATAAAAATGGCGTGCGTCTTCCACCATATTATGTAATAGTTTTAAGTGAGAAGTTATACTACAAAACACAGGAAAGTCCAAGCACAAATAAGTGATACTTAAAGTCTGCACACTAAGAATTCCAGATAGGTATGCTAGCTTTATCTAGGCTACCATGAAAATCAATAGTAACTTTTACATCCATACAATTATACTTTATGACTTCATGCTGTTCTATATTATCAGATTGTCCAACCCACTCCTAGATCCTTGATATCTACTTTCCCACTGTATCGATAAGAATGTCGTATTCAATCAGCATACAGTACATATTTTTATGGAAGATATACATTTTTGTTTGGAGTCTCATAAGAGGTTTGGATTTTGATAGCGCAAACACATGATAATTTTTTATGAACTGTAATTTCAGGCGTTCATAGTATATCTGATCGTCTGGAATTATTTTTCAACTTAATTACATAACTTTCATTTCAGATATATCACTCCCTGTATTACACTTAAATTTAATACTACTACTTTAACTCCAAAGACTCAGTACAGGCGGTTGGTTATACATTACCTGATAGGATTTCATTCTACTGTATTGCTATCAGCTTGCCAAAGCTTCATAGAATTACTTTCGCTCATTTTCCATTTCTCACTAATATTTTTATTATATCACAGTTCATTTTAATTTTCTGCATAGCAAATATAAATATATTCACACAATAATCTATCTAAAGAGTGTCGAGTAACACTTTTGATGTTTATTCCAAAAAAATAAGCACCCTTTTTTATAAGGGTACTAGTGTATATGAATAATCTTATTTAATACAATTATAACATGCCTTATGTTTTAGTATGATAATTTTCGTTCTTTTTATTGTTACAGATTATTCTATCGCTTTATGTGTTTTGTTAATATTTGTAATATTTTAGATACTCTTTATACTCGTTATACTTTTATTAGGAAAATTAATCTAATTATAAGTTGATGATTATATTATAAAGGAGGTATCTACTATGAATTTTGGTAATATCTATCTTATACTTATTGGAGTAGGAATTATAATAGTAACTACAATAATATATTTGATTAAACCTAAAACTAGTTTTTGCAGTGAAAAATATTTTAATAAACTAGAATCAACATATGGAAATATAGATAGAAAAAGAACGGTTAAGCTAGAAGTACTTTATCCCTATGTAATAGATCTTGAATATATAGCAATAGGTTTATAAATAAGAAGATTAGATATTACAATATTAGCAATAATATTAGTAGTTATTATAACAGTGGTATTATATTATTTAATTAGAAAGAAATATATAACTGTATGAAAACTAATATAGTTAATGATTAAAACAAAAAGAAGGTAACAACTAATTCTAGTTGCTACCTTCTAATCTATCTATTAATAAAATCTAATACCTTATAAATAGTCTCAAACCTATCAGTTCTCTTTATCATAGTATAATTTTCTTTAGTTAAAAAAATAATTTAAGAGATATAGAATATATGATTCAAGACATATAAACGCAAGTTTGCTTTTATTAGGAGACACTAACATTAAAGTTGTTTCAGAAAAATTATGTTATAAATATATACAAATAACTATGAATAGATACTCTCATGTGCTTGAAGAAATGGATAAAAAAGCATCTGATAATTTAAGTAAAATATTATTCAAATAAACAAAACTGACTGTCAACTAGTTGTCAGTTAAACTTAAAAAAATAGGTTTTGTCAGTTCAATGTCAGTCAGTTAGTTTATAATAATTTATTTTAAACATCGCTAAAACTACGTGTTTTAACACTTCTTTATGTTTGTTTATACATATTTGTTATTCCTTAAGAATATAAAATACTAATTAATATTTCAACAAGTTGATTTTCTAGATACACTATATAGGTCTATTAAATTTTACTTTTAAATTTTTATCGTCTTGAACAAGACTATAAGTATTGTCCCATTGTTCTTCTTCATTGCTTTTTTCAAAAATATCATATGGTGTTTTTGCATTTTTATTATTAGAATTTTCTTCTTTTCTATCTAATGTACTATTCTTCACTTCAGAAACAGTATTTTGTCCTCCCTCTGACTCTTGTGCTTTCTTTTCTTTTAATTCTTGAATTTTACTTTCGATTTCTTTTATTTCTTTTTTTAAATTTTCTATTTTTGACTTAGCCATTTCATTATCAATACTTTTATCGTTTTTAACTTTCTCCAATTCTTCTTGCAATACTTTTTTTTGCTGTTCTAAACTTTGTATTTCACTTTGGTTATTACCTGAACTGTCTATATTAGACATCCTTGGTGTCTGACCACTTATACTTTCAATTTTCATTTTAGTAACCTCCTATTTCTATATGTTAAATTTTTCATTTATATATACTTTTATTTACATATATAATATTGGTTACAAATTCTATTTTCAAGTTAATTGTTCTGAAATGTCAGTATAGTGTAATGAAATAATTAGTAATATATTTATTTGAAAATAATCTGATGTATTCTCTATACTTATAGCTCCCTGGTATTTCTTAGCAACCTCTCTTATATTTGAAATTCCGATACCTGAACCACTTGTGTAATTATTTGCTGCATTATAACTATTCCTTATTTCTATCATAAAAAATCCACCATCTAGTTTAGTTGATAGCTTTAAATATCTATTTCGTTTATCTACAAATTTACAAGCTTTAATTGCATTGTCAATAGCATTGGCAAATACTATACAGAGGTCAACATCATTTATACTAGTATTACTTGGTATAATTACGTCACAATCCACCTGTATTCCTAATTGTTTTGCTATGCTTAATTTATTGTTGAAAAGGGCATCAATTACAACATTTCCTGTATTACAAGAAAATGATAGGTCACTGGTTATTTTTTCGAGTTTATTTAAGTACTCTTGTGCTTTTAAAATTTCGCCTTTTTTTAGCAATCCATTTACAATAGCTAAATGATTATTAAAATCATGCCTAAAAGACATCGTTTGTGACAATCGAGATTTTGCTTCTTCAATGTAATTTTTTTGAGAATGAATTTGTTGGTTTAAAATAGCCTTATTTTTCTCTTCTTTTAAATATTGCATCAATTTCTTAAACTCAAATAAAGAGAAAAAAACACATATAATTCCAATTGAAGAAAAAAGGAAAGCTTGAATTTCTTTAGTAAGAGATGTATTCATTAATAATTTTACAGTTTGAAGTTTTGTATCGATATTTATCGTTGAACTTGAATAACCAGTATGCTCAAATGATTGCCAAAATAATATTATGAGTAACAATGGCATTATCAAAATTATTGAATATCTATCAAATTTTACAGTTTTAATATTAAATTTTTTAGCACTATACAAATATATAAATCCAACTATTATAATCGTAATAAAAAATGAAATCTCTGTATTTATAACAAATTTATAAATATTTATATCTGTATTATTTATAAATAGTAAGTAATTAAATGGAGCTATAAATCCATATGCTAACTGCTCAATTATATATACTAATAGAGATAATACTATAGATAAAACTGTAGATTTTTTTATTACATACTTTACAAACAAAAAAGTCAGTAGAAAAAATATAAGCCGTGAATAAAATAAATTATATAAATTAAAATATGTATTTATACTAATTGACAAAACTGATACTAACAAGTATAAAATACAGTCCCCAAATTTCGACTTAGTATTTGTAAAACTAATTAGAAAGTAATATTGCAATACTGCCATTAGACTTCTATCTACTGCAAAAACGAACAAAATACTATATTCTAATAATACATTAGAAGAAGATAAATTAGCCATGCTATCTCCTCCTATTTTTCATATTTTCAAGCATAGCTTCAGAAAATTCTTGTTGACGTAACCTAGAAACAGGTATCATATCTCCATTTTCCATAACTACATTACCATTTTCATAGCTATATACAGCTTGTAAATTAATTATATAACTACGATGACATCTAAAAAAATTTATTGGTAAACTTCTTTCTAGACTATCAATAGTTTCATAATAATCAATAATTTCTTTTTTTAAATGGATATAAATCTTTCTTTTTATAACTTCACAATATAAAATATCTGCCATTTTTAACCTCCAATATGAGTGCCCTTTTTGTATTGTTATATAATTTTTTTCATTACTATCCAGCTTTATAATTATTCTATCCATTGTCTTAGATAGTTTTTCATTAGATAATGGTTTGAGCAAGTAATTTATAGCATCTACTTCAAAAGCATCATATACAAATTCCTTTAAAACTGTCACAAAAATTATAAAACAATCATTATCATATGACCTTAGTTTTTTAGCTGCTTGCATTCCATTAATACCTTCCATCTGTATATCTAAAAAGATAATATCAAATAATTCATGATTATATAATAGAGTCTCAGCTTTATCAAAAAGCTCTATATTATATAATAAATTATTTTTATTCATATATAGCTCTATATTTTCTTTTAAATCATTTAGCATATATGATTCATCATCACAAATAGCAATTGAAATCAATATGTAACACCTTCTTTCTCATATTATTTTATTATATAAAGTTAACTTCTTTCTTTCAATTAATCTGTTCTAGTATGCTTAATATATGTTCCAAAGTGAATAACTTTACGTTTCATAGTATATCTAATTTAAATTTATGTATCAATACTCTAAATTTAATTTTCCATTCTAGTAAATTTAAAAACACACAAATATATTTAATATTTTTAAATTACTTAATAAAAAAAGATATCATAAAATAATTTTTAAAAACTATTTCATGACATCTATTTTAATTTAAGTGTTGTGCTATATTTTTATTATTCAAATACTGTTTGGCCTTCTACATCTTCTTTTAATGAATTTAAGGCTTTTAAAACTATGTTCTTTCTAATTTTTTTACTTTCTTCTTCTCCTAGCTTTGGATTCCCAAGTGGGTATGGTATACCTACTGCTGGAACAATTCTATTTGCTCCTATTGTAAGTGATATTGGTACTACAGTACAAACATGGACAACTGCTATACCTGCTCTTTCAATCTCTTTTACCATCGTTGCTCCACAACGAGTACAAGTGCCTCATGTAGATGTTAAAATTACAGCCTCTACTTTATCTTCTACCAATTTTTTAGAAAATTCTTCTCCAAATCTCTTAGAATTACCCACACTTGTTCCAGTACCTGTAGTGGTTATAAAGTAATTTGCCAACTCTCCAATCACACCATCTTTTTCAAATTCTCTAACCACATCTAATGGCACAACTAAGTTTGGATTTTCAAGTACATATGCTCTATCATAACCTCCATGTATAGTTGTAAAATCTTTATTTGACATAGAATTCATACCTGTTAAATCATAAATACCATACTTAGTAGCACTTGAAGATTCGATTTTATCTGGATTATCAGTTGGAACTATCCCCCCAGAAGTTACTAATGCAAGTTTTATTTTAGATAAGTCTTTGATAGCCTCTACAGGTGTAACTCTATCGAATTCTGGCATTGGATATTCAGTTTCAAATTGTTCTCCATTCATTTTCTTAACCAGCATTTCAATTGCTCTTTCAGAACCTCTAAATTCATGGAAGAAATTTTTTCTTATTCCCCTCATTATATATCCTTCTACTTCGGGAGGTCCTACTTCTTCGCCCTTAACTAATTTAATCCCTAGTCTTGACATTATTGGAACTACCTTTCTAAGACTAGCTGCTGAATTTCCTGTGGCTATTATGTGTAAATCTAGTTTAAACATATCTACACCTGGATTTTCTTTATACATTCCTGTAACTACAGGAATATTTAATTCTTCTTCAACAGCTTTACAAATAGTTCCACAGGCTACTCCATATCTCCCTGCATTAAATGCTGGCCCTGCAATAAATAAATCAGGTTTTTCTTCTTTTATCATTTTTAAAAGTTCTCTAGTAGCATTTTCAATATTTTCTCCAAAATATGTGTCTCCACAAATTACAGTTGAAACTATCTCTGCTTCATCTTTGAATTGACTTTGAAATGCCATTCCAGGTCCTACTACTCCCTTTCTTTTTTCTGGTTGAATATCTGCTTTTTCTTCTCCTCCTATACCAGCAAAGAAATTATTTATATAGTGAACAACTCTGATTTTACTCATATCTTAATCCTCCAAATTACTTTATAGTTATTACATCAATTAAATTAATAATAGTATTAACAATAACCTATACTCAAATATTTATTTAATAATATCTTGCTGTCAAATGATTGTAACCATTTGCTATAGTTGATGCTATTATAATCTGTAATTCTGCATCCATACTTCCATCCTCATTTAAGCATCCTTTATATCCACCAATCATCATTTCAACATAATCCAAAGTTCCTATAACTTTTTTCATAGCAGGAAAATGGACTACTAAGTTTCCCTGACCACAAGAAACAAGTGCATCTGCCTCTTTAGTAGCATCTGCTATAGATTGACTCTTTCCATCTTTTCCAGGAAACTCATCAGTTATTAAAACTACACTTGCTCCAACTTCACTACATTTTCTACAATTCATCATAAGGTCAGTGTCTGGATTTCCGTATCCTTCTTCTGTCACTAATACTCCATCAACCCCTAAAAATTCCACTAACTTTGCAACCATATCAGAACTTCTTTCTTTGTCAACTAAAAATACGTTTTCATTAGTTAAAATTACACCTATAAAATTCAAGTCTTTTCCATGTCTTTTATATAAGTCATGTATAACTGGATTATTTAAATGGTGAAAAGTAGTCACTTTATCACATGGTGCAACACAATTACCAGATATTATGGCTCCATCCATTATTTCACTTGGATACATAAATGTTGGAACTATTTGTTTAGCATCAACTCCATAATAATAAGTATCATGTAAAAGTCCCTGTGATTGCAACATATGAACATATGCTACTGTTGGTAGGTCTGGATATTCTTTCACTTGTTTTAATAGTGGTTTTGTTTCATATACTATTATTTCATCTGGTTCAATTTCCTTGCCTGCTTCTCCTATATAGGCACCTATCTTTAATCCAACTATTCTAGCTGCTTCTTCATAATCATGAGTTTCTATTCCCTCTTTTGCTTTTATAACAATACATACATTATTTGTTTTTGAAAAAGGTGTATATTTAGCAGTAGGACCACTCATATCAATTACACCTTCCTGAAACCCGACTATATTTCCACAAGTTATAACACAAGCTCCTGAAAGGACATGAGTTCTTCCACTTCCTACAGTCTTTACTTTGTTAATAATTCCAGGAAATATTTTGCTTTCATCTCCAATTTTAACCCTAGGTTCTATAACATCTTTAACTGGTGCTATTCTTATTGATTCACCAGGTCTCGCAAGTTCAACATTTACACTTACAATTCTTTCATCTTCTAAAGCTATCTGTTCTATTTCTTTACCATTCACATATAATATGCCATCTTTTACTTCTGTTTTCTCGCCAAATTCAACATTTTTTATAAATATATTCCCTAGCTCTAGCTTCATATGAAAATCCCCCTTAATACATTTAATCGCAATTAAAAATATCTATTATTACGTTTATTTATATATAAAGCATTTTATATGCCAATTATTTAAAATATAGCTTTTTTATGTTAATGCCATAGATATTTTCATTTTTTACTTATATAAACATTGAATTTACCTATAATTATTGTAAGTCTTAAATTTTAAAATTATAATAAAAAAAATAAGTAGAATTTTTCTACTTATCTTTTAATAATTGTGAGAAATTTTTTGCTCAGTATATGAGAAGTTTTTTTCTCACTTAATATTGTACTCTGATATTTTATTAGTTAATTGTCTTCTGCTAATCTCCAATTTTTTTGCTGTATTTGAAATATTATTTCCACATAGAGATAGAACCTTTTCAATATATTCACACTCAAATTCTTTTCTTATTTCTCTTAGAGGTCTAATACTTATTTTATCATCTATGTTTGTATTGTTTGATATTAAGTTTAAATTATCTTTTGATAACTTACTTCCTTCACTTAAAACTACTAATCTATTGATTATATTTTTTAATTCTCTTATATTACCTGGATAATCATAATTTATTAAAAAATCAACTACTTCTTTATCAATTGAGGATATTTTTTTATCATGTTCAATCTGGTATTTATTTAAGAAAAAGTCTATAAGTGTATTTAAATCCTCTCTTCTATTTCTTAAAGGTGGTATAGTTATTGTTATTGTACTTATTCTATAAAAAAAATCTTCTCTTATATTACCATTTAGTATTTCTATTTTAGGTTCTTTATTCATTGCACAAATTAATCTAAAATCAACTTTAATAGACTTGTTGCTTCCTATTCTCTCTATAGATTTATCTTCAAGTGTCCTTAACAATTTTACTTGTACATTTAGAGGTATATCTCCTATTTCATCTAAAAATAAAGTGCCCTTATTTGAAAGTTCAAATCTGCCTTTTCTATTATCTACTGCTCCAGTAAAAGAACCTTTTTCATGTCCAAATAACTCAGATTCTAATAAGTTTTCAGAAAAAGAACAACAGTTTACAGGTACAAATATTTCATCTCTTCTTGGACTTAGACTATGTATATATCTAGCTAAAACATCTTTTCCTACACCAGATTCTCCAAGAATTAGTATATTTACATCTTTACAAGCAGCCTTTTCTGCGATTTTTATTATATTATTAAAATCCTTATTTTTAGATTCTAAAGTAAAGTCCAAATTATTTTTTTGTGTACAAACTACTTCTTTTTCTGTTTTTACTTTCTCAATTTCTTCTAATAAAGTTTCAATAGGATTGCTTTTTATAAAATAAGATAAAGCTCCTCTTTTCATGGCTTCAACTGCATTTTCAATACTTCCATATCCAGTAACTAATATAACTTCTATATTTTTATTAATAGATTTAATTTTATCTAAAAGTTGTACTCCATCCATGTTTTTCATCATAACATCAGACAAAATCAAATCATAATTTTTATTTTTTTTGATAATACTCACAGCTTCTTCTCCACTTAGTGCTATATCTACCACATATCCATTCTTTTGCAAAATTTTTTTCATTATTGTCCCATACTCTAATTCATCATCAACTACTAGTATCTTCATCATATAGTCACCTCTTTATTTAGTGGAATTTTTATATAAAAACAAGTACCAACTCCCAATTGACTTTTGACACTTATATCTCCGTTATTCTTTTTAATCTCATTATATGTAATATACAATCCTAATCCAGTTCCTTCACCAATCGGCTTTGTAGTATAAAAAGGATTAAATATATCCTTTAAAACGTTTTCTTTTATACCATCACCATTGTCTTTAAAATCTATAAATAAACAGCGCTCTTTCACATAGCAATTTATAATAATTTTACCGCCTTTATGTACTGCATCTACTGAATTAGATATTAAATTTATAAATACATGTTTTAAAGACTCTCCATTTATGTAACACACTAAATCCTTATTGCAGTTTATATTTATTTCAACATCTTTTAACTGTAAAACTTTATACTGAAGCTTGACTATATTTTCAATAAAATTTCTTATATTTATATTTTCTAAACTATCATCTGATATTCTTGCAAAATTTAATAAGTTCGTTATTATATTACTTGCTCTATCTACATTACTTTCTATTGATTTTACACAATCATTTACCTCTTCTATAGTGACATTATCTTTTAAAAGATAACAATTATTTCTTATTATTCCTAGAGGGTTTCTTATCTCATGTGCTACTCCAGAAGCTAGTTGCCCTATAGATATCATTTTATTATCTCTCAACAACTTTGCTTCTATTATTTTATCATTAGTTATGTCTTTAATTAAAGCTACTATATATTCAACATTATTTTTTTTATATTCTACAGGGAAAGTACTTATTTTCAAAATTTTATTACTCAATTCTATTTCACTTGTTTCATGTGTATTTTCAGAAAATGTATTCTCAATAATATTTTTTATTATATCAATTAATTCTTCTTTTTTATATTGTGTCTCATTGATAAAATCATAGAATACTTTATTTGATTCAACTATATTGTAATTGTCATCTATAAGCATTATTATGTCTGTGATACTATTAAATGTAGCCTCTAAAGCCTTCTTATTTTCTATTACTTCTTCTGTTTTCCTTTTTATTTCTATTTTTAATAAATATGTATAACTATAAAAAATATAAATAGATATCAAAATTATGCCTATAAAAATATAAATGATTGGTATGACTCCTCTATCATATAATACATCATCAACTTCATTATATATAGAATACCATTTTTTATTTAAATCTTTATATACACCATTTTTCTGAAGTTTAAAAATTCCCTTATTTAAAATACCAACTAATTCTTCATATTGTTTAGGAACAGCGAGAACTGCCTTTTTGGTATAAATAGGAGTATTTAAAATACTATATTTATCTGAAAGTTCATAGTTTATTACATAGTATTGTAGTACTGGTTCATCACCAACAACTACATCTACTTTACCTGACATTAAATAATTGACTCCAGTCTTTATATCTGGAGTCAACACAATATCTATATTATCAACTCTTTGTTTCAAAAAGTTTATAGAATAGTCACCCTCTGGTATTGCTATTGTTTTTCCTTTTAAATCTCTATAACTATTTATATTCTGTGATTTTTTATCTTTCAATATATTTGCGCTTAACGTATAAATTGGGTCAGTAAATACAAACTTATTTGCTCTTTCTTTTGATGGAATTAAGTCAAAAAATCTTATACTATCATCCACTGGATTTACAAAGGATTCTTTCCACCATGTATTTGGTTTAAAATAGAAATCTCTCCCTATTTGGATTGATAGGGAATTAATTAAATCAACAACAATTCCTTTGTATTGACCATCTTCTTGACCTTTATATCTAAGAGGAGGAGAGCTCTGGTCAGAACTATAAACTAAATTTTCATGTTTTTTTAGCCATTGTTTTTCCTCTTCTGTAAATGGAAGTGATTTCTTAACATATTCAAATATATTCAAATTATACTCCATACCTACATACATATTTGCGAGTAAAACTACAACTAAAAATGAATAAATAATCCCTATAATTACTATCTTTTTTTTATTCACCTTAAAACTCCAATCTTTCTTTTTTATATAAATTCAATATTTAATAACAAAATCCTACTTTTTTCATTAAATATTTATATTTATTATAAGATTAATTGTATAGATGTTGAAACTATAGTCATTACTATTCCTATTAGTGCTTCATACGGAATCAATTTAAATCTTTCACCTATATCCATATTTATACTACCTGCACTAGTATGAAATAATGAACCATGTGGTAATTGTTCAAATACACTAGAACCTGCATTAACAATTGATGCACCTGAAATTGGCGATAATCCACCACTTAATATAGCATCAGAAAAAGTTGATGATGCTATAGTAGCTCCAGCTGTTGATGATGCTGTTGCCAGTGACATAAGTATACCTGAAATTGGTGCTAATAAAAATTGTGACATATTTAAATATTGTAGTATACCTATTGTACTCTGTTGTAATTCAGACATTTGTATAATACCTGCAATAGTCCCTGTTCCGAGTAATAATATGCATACACCTTGCATCTTAGATAATCCAAAAGATAAATACTCTCTTGTATTCTTCAAATTTCCTGTAGCTATTAAGGTCGCTACTCCTCCTATAGGAAGTGCAACCATAGGGTCTATTACTATAGGTGATATATTTCCTAAAAACAATAAAAATATAGCTACAATTGGACCACAGAATGACTTAAACAAACTTGGTAAGTCCTCTCTTTGCTCCAAGAGTTCATATGATTCCACCTTGTTTCCTTTATTTATTAATAAACTTGCCAAAACAACTGTAATCACAATACCAACAATTGCTGGAATTACGTTTGCTATCATAACACTAGATAGATTTACAGAAAAATTTCCTGCTACCGCAATGGTATTTGGATTTGGTGATATTATATTACCTGCTTTACCTCCACCTAACATAGCTAAAAGTATTGCTAATTTAGAGTAGTTTAATTTTCTTCCTATGTATAAGCCTATTGGTGCTACAGTTATTACAGATACATCCAAATTTACACCTACTCCTGCAAGTACCATTGTTGAAGCAGCTATAGAAAGTAAGGCTCTCTTTTCTCCTAATATCTTTACGATTTGTTCTGATATTTTATCAACTGCTCCTGTTTTTATTAGACTTCCAGCCAATACACCTGATGCTAAAGCTCTAAGAATTGATGGTGAGATATTCATAGCTCCAGTTGCCATAAAATCTACAGTTTCTGTTATACTCGCTCCTCCAATTATTCCCCCAACAAATGCCCCTAACATTAAACTATATACAGCTTGAAATTTCTTTATAATTAAAATAATTGCTACTAATAAGCCAAATATAGCTCCAAAAGTTGTTATTTGCACACTATTCCCTCCTATCTTAAAGTAAGTTAATTATTTTTTACTTAATTTAATTTTATTTAAATATATTTTAAGTATTCTGTATCCACTTGTCAATTATATTTTAATTTATTCAATTAGATTTAACATTATTTATTCAAAATTATATCTTATATGTTATAATGATTTCATACTATATAATCTTTTTATTTAGGTTATTTTAAAGTAATATTTTTAAAACGAAAAAGAGAGGATATTTATATGAATGATTTAAATTTAGGAGAAAAAATAGCTGAAGTTCGAAAAAAACAAAATCTAAGTATTCGAGATTTAGCAAAACTAGCAGATGTTACACCATCATTATTGAGTCAAATAGAACGAGGTCTTGCTAATCCATCTGTAAACTCATTAAAATCTATAGCCTCTTCTCTAAATGTTCCTCTATTTACATTTTTTGTATCTGAAGTAGATAAAAAAAGTTTAATAGTGAGACGCGATAGTAGAAAGAAAGTTATTTTACCTGGAAGTAATGATGTTGTATATGAAGTTTTAATTCCAGATTCTAGTGGTAACTTAGAATTTGCTATTATGGATTTGGCTCCAAATACATCTTCTTGTGTTGATAGAATTACTCATAATGGAGATGAAATTGCATACATTTTAGAAGGAGAAGTCAAACTATTTATGGATGATGATGAATTTACTCTATTCAAAGGTGATAGTGTTAAGATTCCTCTAGGAACAAAGCACAAATGGCAAAATGATTCTAATAGTGAAAGTAAAGTAGTTTTTGCAGTTATACTATAAAGGGTATACCTTATGAAGAGATATAAATTTATATTTTTTGATGCAGATGATACTTTATTTGATTTTAAAAAGAGTGAATCTTATGCTTTCAAGAAACTTTTATCTAAATTTGGATTGGATTTTAACTTTGAAAAATGTATAAAAATATATAGAAATATAAGTGATAAGCTTTGGCTTGACCTTGAAAAAAACACTATAACTTTAGATGAGCTTAAGCTACTTAGATTTGAACTTTTTGCAAAGGAAATGAAATTAAATGTTGACCCTATAATTCTTAGTAAAATGTACTTAAATCTTTTGTCAGAATGTACTTTTTTAATGCCAGGTACACTTGATGTATTGCCATACCTTAAAAGTAAATATAAAATTATCATAATAACAAACGGAATTTCTAAAGTCCAAAATAATAGGCTTAAAAACTCAGAAATAAAAAAATATATTGATGGAATGATTGTATCAGAAGAAGTAAAAGTATCAAAACCGAATCCAGAAATATTTAAATATGCATTTAAAAAGTTTAAGTGTTATGATAAAACTTCGGCTTTGATGATTGGTGATAGTTTAACTTCAGATATATTAGGAGGAATAAATTCAGGAATAGATACTTGTTGGTTAAACTCCAATAACAGTATAAATTATACTAGTTCTATACCAACTTATGAAATAAACACTCTCATTGAATTAAAAAATTTATTATAATTTATAAGTAGAATCTTATTATTTTGCAATAATTTTTTTAGCTAGCGTATCTTTAAGCTAAAAAAATTATTGCAACTTGCCAATATCAACTTTAATCTTGTAAAAATTTCTAAAAACACTTTCTAATACATTTACTGCATCTTGATTCAGTATTTTCCTTATCACCCATTAATATGAGCATCGCGACACTTTTTATAGGAGCCAATTGATGATAATCATTGATTTTTATTTCCAAATTATTGTATTTATTTTTTATATATTCATAAATGTCTTTTTGATTTTCAACTTTAAAATCTTTATCTCCTGGATATATCTCGTATGATATATTGAGATTACTATAGGTTTCCTTTAAATACATTTTTATTTTTTCATTAATGTAATCTAAACATACTACACCTATTTTGTCTAGTGCTAGACCTGCCATCATATTACAATTTTTCATGTAGTCGTTCATCTTAATATCAATTTTATCTCCTATAGTATATAAAATAGCAAATGCCTTTTTACACTCTTTAGGCATTTTATCAGTATCAATTTCACTTATATAAACTTTAATATTCAATATGCTTTTTATACTTTTTATTTCTTCTTCAACTATTTCATTAATCATTTCTGGAACTTTTCTATTAGAATATCCCAAAAACTTTAGCACTGTAGCTTTATTTATATAAATATTTTCTAAATCTATAAATTCTAAATAAGGCATATTTTTACTGTTATTCCAACTCATTCATATCAATCCTATCTAATTCTTTATAACTAATTCTGCCTGCTTTTATGGCTGCTTGTAAATTTTCTACTGGTGTTGTATTTAAACAGTTACAACCAAAATCGCATAGGAAATTATCATACTTTCTCATCTTTTTTAACAACTTTAGTGTTTCCTTTGTGATTTTATCAGGTGTAGAACGTCCAAGAAGTTTTATTGGGTCTAAATTTCCAATTAAAACTATATCTTTTGGAATTCTTGGTGCAATCTCTTCATAGTCTAGAATTTGGTCTAAACTTACTGCATCTATATTGCAACTCAACATATTATCTAACAACTCTCTTGTGTCTCCACATATATGCATACCTTTCCAACAATCAAGTTCATCATATATCTTATTTAAATTTTTTACTATATATTCATCAAATCTAGCTTTGTTTAAAGTTACTGATGTTGGCTCTGCTATTGAAATATATTTTGCACCTGCTTTATTTGCAGCCACAGCATATCGCCTTACTAACTCAGTAGTGAATTCTAATAACTCCTCCACAAATTTTTTATCAGTTATTATACACCTTAAAAGTTGTGTAGCCCCAGCTAATTGACCTGCAAGAGTAAATGGACCTTGTATTGATTCATACAATGGTTTTTTTATGGTTTTTGATATTAGTGACAAGCTTTCTAGATTGAGTGGCATACGTCCACTTGTATAAGGGTCTGGTACATCTAATTTTCTTAACTTTTCACTATCTGTTATTGTATGTGTCAATACACTTGGAAAATCGTAATCTGGTCTTAGTGTCTCTAAGCCCAGAGTCTCACAAAATGTAATTCCATCACAAAATGAATATATAAAATCTGATTCAAAATATTTGTCCATAGTTCTTGCTAATTCCAATTGTAAATCTACACTATCATATACTTCATATGCTTTTTTATTTATTAAAAATAAACCATTTGTACCCATATCAGGCAGGAAAAATCCTCTATCTTCACTATTTATATATTGCAATAAAGTCATATCTGAAAACATTCTAAATTTCTCCTCCTATAAGTTTGTCTATTAATTTAACTGCTTTTGGAGCATTTGGACTATATCCATCTGCACCTATCTCTTCTGCAAAATCCATACTTACAGGACCTCCACCAATTATTACCTTTGGCCTTTTACTTAAATTAAGTCTATTAAGCTTATTTATTACTGATTTCATGTTTTCCATTGTCGTTGTCATCATTGAAGATAAACCTATTATATCTACATTGTTTTTTATAGCTTCTTCTATTATATCTTCGCTTTTTCTATTTACACCTAAATCAATTACTTTATATCCAGTAGCTTCAACCATTACTTTTACAATATTTTTTCCAATCTCGTGGGTGTCACCTTCTACTACAGACATTAAAATTACTCCCTTTGATTTTTTCTTTATCTTTCCAGTGCCCTTTAAGATGCTAATACCTTTGTTTAATGCATCTGTACATACTATCACTTCTGAAAGATAGTATTCTTTATTCTCAAACTTATCTAAAGCACCTATCATACCCTTGTTTAACCCATATTCATATATATCCTCTACATTAATATTTTCCTCTATAGCGTCTTTTACCAACTCTTCTATATTATTTACACCCATATTTAATATACATTCTGCTATTTTTTCAAGTATGTCCATATAATACTCATCCTTTCAAATTCCTTCATAAAAGTACTTTTCCAACACTCATTGAACTAATCTTCCATACCAAATAACTTTATACTCAAGTTACTTGATGTAGGTAATCTCTTCTTTGATTAGCTAATTGAATCAACTTCTTTAAGCCATCTCTAAGAACATTTCTTTTAAATCTTAGGCAAAAAGTATAATAATTATTGGTAGTTTAAATTTGCAGTCCATGGAAAATCTATAGGAAATACTTTTGTAGTAAATTCATATATTTTTTTTAAATGTTTAAATTCATTGTATTGTTCTTCATTTCTTTCGAAAAATAGCTTGTTAAGTTTATCTAAACTTTCTATCATAAGCTCCTCTTCCTTATATTTGATGATATATTTATTTTCAACTTGTTTAAACTCAATATGCTCTAATAGTTCAGAATCTACATATTGATTAAAATAACCTTTTAAATTATCACATAATTTACTGTAATTTATTATTTTAATTGTTCCTTGTTGATAATCTAAAGACTTTAGTTCATTACATCCTAATTGGTCCTTTAGATTTCTTACATGTACCTTATAGTCTAAATACTCTAAACCAAATTTATTCGTAACATATTTTAATATATTTTCAACATTTATATTATTCACTCCTATTTCAACTACTTCTCCTATAATAGAACCTTCTTTTTTTATTGTTCTTATTATTAAATATCCTATTATGTTACTATTTTCTTTTATAAATACTTTCTTATAATCAATTGGCCCCCAAGCAATAGTAGCTGCATGTAATAATTTTTTAAATTCATCTCTCGTTCTTATAAATCTAGTACTATTTTGATTATATAATTCAATCATTTTATCTAAATCAGCATCTTTTTCAAAATTAGTTTCATCAAATTCAACTATTTCATATGGTATTTCAATATTTTCTGGCTTTATTGTATATTTATAGAAACTCTTCACTACACTACAGTTTCTTCTACTATATAAACTTCTTGTCCCTGAAATAATTAAAACATCTACACCATCAGAAAACATTTTTTCTTCTGCTTTATCTAGTATTTTAGATGAATATCCCTTCTTCTCATAATCTGGATGTGTGCATACTCCACCTATAGCTGCAACCTTTAGTTTATTTCCTTGAATAGATACATCTTGTACCAAATAGTTTACATCTGAAACTACTTTTTCATTTTCTGATATTATAATCATATTTTCTATGTTATCTTTATTCAATAAAAGGGGAAACTCTTCCACCATAGTTGGCTTATAGTTTCTTGATATTCTAAACACATAGTTTATTAATCCTGTTACTTTATCAAACTCTTCTACTTTTGCACTTCTTGGTTTTATTTCCATCTATATACCTCCTGATGTTATTTAAAATATTTCAATGCTATCATTTTTAGTAAAATATTTATTACCACATTTTTAAATTTATCACTACATTTCTAATTATATCTTTTTTCTTCATGATTTTTAATTGTTTTTCAACAAACTTCTATAAAAAATATATATAATTCCCAGTTATACTTATAAAATGACCATTTATGTATAATATATTGAAATATTTCCTATATGTTTATATGATTAAACTCTATAGGTCAATTGAAACAACCATTTTATTGAGAAGGTTATATTTTTTTATTACCTTCTTTTTTTTATAATAAATTACTATTTGATTAATAGAAAATATTCTAAGTTCCTTTTAAATAATGACTTTATTGTTTAATTGTACTAAAATAGTATATGTAGGTTACAAATAATCTAATAAATACTAAACATTGGAGGTAATAGATATGGCAGATTGTAATTCATGTCCATCAAAGGGAAATTGTAATAGTCAATCAAATTGTTCTATTGAAAATAACCCTAACAATAAATTTGGAAAAATAATTGGTGTTATGAGTGGGAAAGGTGGAGTTGGTAAATCGACTGTAACTGCTTTACTTGCTAATAAACTAAATAAAATGGGATATAAAGTTGGTATATTAGACTCTGATATAACAGGACCAAGTATTCCTAGACTTATGGGTCTAAAAAATGTAAAAGCTTATTCTGATGGTTCTTATATTTATCCTGTAGAAAATTCAAATAACATAAAAGTAATGTCTATAAATCTTATGATAGATGACGAAAATGAACCTGTTGTTTGGAGAGGACCTCTAGTTGGAGGAGTTGTAAAACAATTTTATACTGATGTACTTTGGGAAGAACTAGACTATTTACTTATAGACATGCCCCCAGGCACTGGAGATGTTGCATTAACAGTTATGCAATCTATACCTATAAGTGGAATAGTTATGGTTTCAGTTCCTCAAGATTTGGTATCTATGATTGTATCAAAAGCTGTTAATATGGCTAAAAAAATGAACATAAATGTTCTTGGAGTTATTGAAAATATGAGTTATATTCAATGTCCTGATTGTTCTAAAAAAATCAAACTATTTGATGGTGAATCTACTGAAAAGTTTTTAAATGATTTAGATTTAAAACTTCTAGGTGAACTTCCTATGACTAAAGAAATCATAGATATTACTCATAATGGTGTTACAGACATTAGCAATGATTTAGACTCAATATTAACTGATATTGTTGAAACTATAAAATAGATATAAATTAAAATTTTATAGTTTTACACTCTAATACTAAAAGAGGTGTGTATTTATTTTGTAATATTACAAATAAAATACACACCTCTTTTACATCTATCTATGTTTTAAATACACAAAATATTCTTCTATTATATCTCCATTTTTCACTTTTACTAAGTATTCATTATAGTGAGCATTGTATGGCTGTGTCATTTTACACTCTACTACATTTTCTATATCTTCCAATTCTAAGAGTTCTACATCTTTTAAAAATTTTCTTTCTAAAAGCTCCATTAGTCTTTCCATAACCTATTCCCCCACTTCTCCAACATAATTAAAATAAAGCAAGTAAATTATCTATTTATAAAATTTACTTATTTATATTATATCCCATATCTTACAAATCCTAACAGAATTCATAAATTATTGTGAGAAAATATGTATTAACCTTTTAATAAATCTATCTTATAGTGATATATTAAGTATTCTTTCAATTATGTAAAGCACTCCTCTTAATCCAATAAATGGTGTATATGGATATATATTTACACTTTTTAGGTTTGGATTACTTATCTGTATATCTAACTTTGAATTGTGACTCATATCAATACTAGTACCATCTCCAAATAAAACCAATAACTCATTTTCTTTTAAATATTTATTTCTTTCTAACTCATTATTTCCAATATATACAGATTCGTCATTACAATCTGTATTATGCAATATATTAACTCTATCAACTTCAAGACCTAATTCATTCAATAAATCTTTAAATCCTAAAGCAGTGTCATAATCTCCAAATACAGCACATTTTTTGCTTTCCTTATAAAAATAAAACTTCCTTTTTATATTAAATACTTGTCTTTTTATGTTAGATACTTCAGCTTCATAAGCACTTTTATCCAAATCCCACATAGTTACTTTTTGTATGTCTTTAATAAATTCTTCAGTATTTTTTATTCCATAAGGCTTTTTATACACATAAGGTATATTGTACTTATCCTTCATAAAAGTTGCTGCTTTAATACCTTCTTTCCTAAGTACTATATTTAAACTAGATTTAGATGCATTTTCTATTTCATCTATTGATGTGTATGATGTAAAGGTTACATTTACTTCTTTTTTGAAAAAAGTCTTTATCATCCTTTTAATTTCTTCACAATCTGATAAAAAGTTATATTGGTCTATATTACATCCAATTATATTAAAACTATCAATTTTTTCATTGCTCTCTTTTACTACATCCTTTGCTAATATATAAAGAAAATCTTCAACTCCTTGATTATAATCTTCTCTTAATCCACCTGTTGTAATTGGGATTAACTTACAGTTTACAGAATCACTTATGATATTGCAAATTCCTACTATATCCACACCTATAATAGAAGATACAGATGAAGCCATTACAAATATATATTTTGGGTTAATATTATTATCTATTTCAATTATAGCCTTTTCTAATCTATCATAATTTCCAAACGTAACATCACTTTCACTCATATGAGTTGAATAAATCTTTGCTTTGTCTTCTCCATTTAAACTTCCAATTGCTTCTATCGCATAGTGAGTTGTTCCTGATGGGCCAAATTCTATGACACAGGCTTCACTTATTGATGATACTGTAAATATTATTCCCATTCTATCAGAAGGATTTGGAAAATATTTATATACTTCCATATTAAATCACTTCCTTTCTTGTAACTTTCTCCACATCAAACAATTTAATTAAAGTTTCCATTATGCCTATTGGAAGCTCAAACCCTATTTTTTGTGCATGTTCGTCTAACGTTATTTGCATAAGTCCTTTTTCTTTTAATAACATTGGATTTTCATGGCCTATATAAATATCTGCATTTATAGTATCATACAAACTTCTAAGTGGAGCTATATTCGCAATTCTGCTTATATATGGATTGTGTCCTTTTTTTATTATGTTGTCTTTAAATAAACCATCTTGTTCATATAGTTCACGCACTTGTATAAATTCTGGCACTAACCCTAATTCTGTTAAGAAATCCACTGTTTCAAACGCCATCATTGGTGTATTCCCATAAATTAGCTTTTTACCTTCCATTAGAAGTCTACATTTATTCAATAACAAATTGTATTTTTGTCTTTGTTCTAATAATTCATCTTGTACATCTATATCTAAAATGTTACAAAGTTTATTATAGTTTTCCATTATAATTGACTCTTTCATGTTTTTATCAAAATATATGTATTCTATTCCAAATTTATTTTTCATATCTTCAGCTAAATCCAATGCTATCATGTCTGTTACTATATTTAATTTAGCACTAGATGCACTTTTTATATCTCTTATAGTACATTTAGATGGTATTACACAATTTATTTTTACGCCTTCTTTAAAAAGTAACTTTACAAGCTCTGTATCTTCTACATTCTCTTGTCTATGCCCTAAAATATTAACACCTTTTTTATTTGTATGATTCTCCATAACTGATGATAAACTCTTTAAAGCTCTAGTCATTCCAATTATATGAGAATTACAAGTATAATGTTCGGTATTAACTGCTAAAACAGGGATACCTATCAGTTCTTCCAATTCCTCAGATAAAGCATTATAATCCTCACCTATTAACTCTGGTACACATGTAGTTACTATCATTATTGCATCAAACTTTTCAACTTCTGAAATATACTTTACAGCTTCTATTACTTTTTTTTCTGCACCAAAAACTATATCTTTATCTTTTAGAACTACTGAATAAACACTATCTTGACCAGACTGTCTATGATATGCAAAGTTTTTACTATAATAAGTACATTCATTTGTTCCTACTATCACAAGAGCCATGTTTTTTATATATGATGCAGTTAATACAACTCCAAACAATGGACAATGAGTCCCTGGAAACACAGCATATGATAAAGATTTTATATCTTTATCATATGCTATATCTTTTAATCTATTTAATACATTTAAAGTATACATATTTTTTCCTTTCCAATCCTATTACTTATACAACTTTATAAATTTAAAGTTACACTTATATTACTTTTTATATTTTTAAACTGTGGTCATTTCAAATGTTAAAACTTTATATACTACTAGTTCTTCTACATAACATTATTGGATGAATCCTAGGCTTTTTGCTAATTGGATCTATATCTATATCACATTTTACCTTATAAACATCTTTTATTATTTCTTCACTTATTACGTTATTAGGATGGCCATCCGCTACTATAGCACCATTATTCATAATAATAAGTCTGTCACTGTATTTGCTCGCTTGATTTATATCATGTAGAACCATAATTATAGTCATTCCAAATTTTTTATTTATATCTTTTACAAGTTCCATTAGTTCTAATTGATGAGATATATCTAAATATGTTGTAGGTTCATCTAATAAAAGTATATCTGGCTTTTGACAAAGTGCCATCGCTAACCATACTCTTTGTCTTTCTCCTCCAGATAAATTACTTACCAATTTATCTTTATATGCTTCAAGACCTGTATTTCTCATTGCCCAATTTACTATCTCTTCATCATTTTTATTTTTACTTTCAAAAAAACCTTTATGTGGTATTCTTCCATAATATATTAAATCTTTTACTTTTATATCCTTTAAGGAGGCATTATGTTGAGCTAATAATGCCACTTTCCTCGAAATTTCTTTATTACTCATGACTTTCATATTTTTCTTACCAATATATATGTCACCCTGTTTAATTTTCAAAATTCTAGATAAGGATTTAAGTAGCGTAGATTTTCCTGAACCATTTGGACCTAATATAGAAACTACTTCTTTTTCCTTAATGCTCACACTCAGATTGTCTATGATAATCTTATCTTCATAACCTATTTTGACATTTTTTACATTGAACATTAATAACCGCCTCTCTTTCTTAATAAATATAAGAAGAATGGACCCCCTATTATAGACATAATAACGCCTACTGGAATCTCTATAGAGCCTCCTATTGTTCTTGCTAATGTATCTGCAATTAATAATACTATACTCCCTAGTACTATACTAAATGGTATCGTATATTTATGGTCACTACCAAGCAACATACGAGTTATATGTGGTACTATAAGACCCACAAAGCTGATGACACCAACTATGGAGGTAGAAACACCTGCTAAAAATATAGCTACTAATGAGATTAGAAACCTACTTTTATTTACATTGAAGCCAAGATTTGTAGCTGCGTCATCTCCTAGTTGCAGTACATTTGTACTTCTGATAAGTAAAATTGCTCCTATCAATCCTATAACAGAATACCATATTAGCATATTTACATCTAACCAAGTCTTTGTGGCTAAACTTCCGTTTAACCACAACATTGCACTTTGAATTCTTTCACTATACATAGTTGATAAATACGATATAACACCACCTAATATAGTGTTTACAGCGACTCCAGCTAGTATAATTCGCTCTGGTCTAAGCCCATTTTTATACGCCATCAAATATACTACTCCACAAGATATGAGTCCTCCTATAAAAGCAACTATTGGTAACATACTTGTATATTGTGGAAATAAAAGCAATATTATAATAGCAGCTACACTTGCTCCTGTAGATATACCTGTTATACCAGGGTCTGCTAATGGATTTTTCATAACAGCTTGTAACAATAATCCTGAAACTGCTAGATTTGCACCAACTAACGCTGCTAAAATATTTCTAGGCAACCTCATTTTATAAACTATTGTAGTAACCATTGTATTATTTTCATTTATCAATGCATCAAATATTTCCCCAATACTTAAATTTACACTCCCTACAGTAGAAAAAACAATTAATAAAATAATTACAGTTATCAACCCTGTAAATATCAATAAGACTTTTTTATTATCCATATTATTCACCTAAAATCTATTTATCTCCATATAAGATATCTCCCAGTTTATTTATTGAATCTTTGACATGTATATTTGCTGATACATTAAATATACTTGAGTCTAAATCTATAACTTTTCCATTTTTCACTGCATTCAATGTAGCCCATGCAGGATTTTTATCAAAAGAATCATCAAATGCTTTTTTAGTCTCTTCTATATTCCCATGTGCAAATCTAAGTATGTAATCTGGATTTTCTTTTATAATTTGTTCTAAGCTAAATTGTATATAATCTGAATCCACACTATCTGTTAAGTTATCAGCTATATTTTCAGCACCTACTGTTTTAACCAAATCACCAAGATATGAGCTCTTTGTAGCTAGCATAAAACTATTTCCACCACCAAATAAAATAGCTACTCTTGGTTTTTTATCCTGTTTTTTTGATTTTTCTACGACCAATTCTTCTACTCCTTTTAGCTCTTTTATAAGTTTTTCTGCTTCATCTTGTTTATTTATTTTATTACCTAAATTTTCTATACTTTTAAGAAACTTTGTGTATGTTCCAGTTTCAAAATAGAATGTATCTAGGTTATATTCTTTCATACTCTTCTCAACATTTTCTTTAAACATACTATCAACTATAAATACATCTGGCTCAAGAGATGCTACAATTTCTAAGTCAGGATTCATAGCTTGTCCTACTTCTGGTAGATTTTTATATTTTTCTGGCAATTCAGATTTAGTCGTTGGAATACCTACTAAAGTAGCATCTAATTTATCTAGTACTTGTGTTGCTGCTACTGTGGCTGAAACAACTTTTACGTTGTTATTTGACTCCTTATTTGCAGACTCATCATTTGATGGTTTTGAGCATCCTGTTAATATTAATGCACTAAGTAAAAATACTGAACATATCTTTTTAAATTTCATAAAAATTTCCTCCATAATAAACTTTATTTTAAATCTGTATTTTCTATTTTAATCTTATATTTATCTAGTTACTTTGCATAATCTTATTTGCAAGTTCTATATATACTTGTGACATTTCATCATCTTTATCTTCTTCTATAACGGTTCTTCCATTATTCTCAGACTGTTGCATGATTTTATTTCTTGGGATATAGTGAAAAACTTTACTTTTTATTTCATCAGCCAATTTTTCAACTAATTCTATTTCATTCTCAACATTTTTAGCGTTTAATATGAGTCCTTTTAAAGAAGCATATCCTCTATTTTTAAATTGCTCTACAGCTAAAGATATATTACTAGCAGCATACATTGACATCATTTCTCCAGAAGTTACTATATACACTTCATTTGCAAATCCATTTCTTATTGGCATTGAAAATCCTCCACAAACAACGTCTCCAAGTACATCGTAAATTACTACATCTGGATTATATATTTCAAATGCCTTTAATTCTTCTAATTTTTCAAAGGCCGCTATTATGCCTCTTCCAGCGCAACCTACTCCTGGAGTTGGGCCTCCTGCTTCAATACATAATACTCCACCATATCCTTCAAATACTATGTCTTCAAGTTTTAAATCATCTTTCTTCTCTTTCATTACATTGAGAACTGTTGGTATAAATTTTCCTTTCATTAAATTTTTAGTAGAATCTGATTTAGGGTCACATCCTATTTGCATAACCTTATATCCTAAATGAGAAAGTGATGCAGATAAATTGGAAGTTGTTGTTGATTTTCCAATTCCTCCCTTCCCATAAATAGCTATTTTTTTCATTGACTTTTTACCTCTCTTACATCATAATATTATTTAACGAAATTAATTATCATTCGCAATAACTATTTTACGCGATATGTTTTTTAAATTCTTAACTATATTTGTTTTTTTATAAAAATATTTGTATAAATTTAGATGAGGTGATTTTTTGAAATGTTTTAAAGATGATATAGAACTTATCATTAATGATTTTTTTGACTGTTGTAATATCCCAACAAAAGTGATTAATAAGGATTTAAAAGAACTTTGTAGTGTTGGCTACAGTGATAAACTAGAAATATACTTTTCAAGTTTAAACATATTCAATAATATAAAAAGCACAGATTTTATATCTAATAAAAACTTATCCTATATAATGTTAAGTTTTTGCAATGACATACAATTTTTAATTATGCCAATACATAAATTTGATATTTCTAGTGGCTATTTTGTTATAGGGCCTTTTAAATCATGCATTAATAATGATATTGAGTTTTCTGATATACCATTTAAGCCTCTATCATGTGTAGATTATATATCAAATCTTTTATCAGAAATATGTAATGATAAAATGAAACACAAACCAGCTCTTAGTTTTTATGTAAAAAAAACTATCGATTATATTCATAAAAACTACTCAGAGGATATAACAGTAAGTGATATATGTAATGATTTACAACTTAATAAAAGTTATTTTTGCTCCCTATTTAAAAAAGAAAGTGGATATACATTTACTAACTTTCTCAATAAGGTTCGAGTTGAAAAAAGTAAAAAATATTTGCTTCGAGAAGACATGTCTATTTTAGATGTTGCTGTATTTGTTGGGTTCAATAGCCAAAATTATTATAGTATGGTTTTTAAAAAGTTCAACAACCTTACACCAATTGAATATAAAAATATTTATAATTAAAAAATATCATTCTGCAAAGGATGATATTTTTTAATTATAAATATTTTGACGAAAACAGTTAATTCTTTGTTAAGTTGACTTTATCCAAAATATGCTAAATATCACCTTAAGTATTTAAATTACTATATGATATAAGTTTTCTCAAATTAACAACAACTTAAAGATTTAACATTCTCTTAACCTATACTTAACAAAACGTTAATATTTAAATTGACAAAATTTGTTATTCTATATTATGGAAACGATAAATTTTAGTTAATAAAGTTTATAATTCATATAAAAAATTTATTAATTTCTTAAGGGAGGAAATATCGTGAATATAGCAGTTAGTCTTATCGGTGGACTTGGACTTTTTCTTTATGGAATGAGTTTAATGGGAGAAGGTTTACAAAAATCGGCAGGAGACAAATTAAAGAAAATCATCGAACTCTTAACAAGTAATGTTGTTATGGGTGTATTGGTGGGTACAGTTGTTACAGGTATCATACAAAGTTCAAGTGCTACTACTGTAATGGTTGTAGGGTTTGTAAATGCAGGAATAATGAATCTAAGTCAAGCCATTGGTGTAATAATGGGTGCAAATATAGGTACTACTGTTACTGCCCAATTAGTTTCATTTAATCTTGAAGGAATAGCCCCAATTGCATTAGGTATAGGTATAGTATTTTATTTATTTACATCAAATCAAAAAACAAAACACTTAGCTGAAATACTTATTGGTTTTGGTATATTATTTACAGGTATGGAATTTATGAAAGATGCAGTAGCTCCACTTGCTGAGTATAAGGGATTTACTGATACACTCTTATATTTTAGTAAAAATCCTATTCTTGGTATATTAGCAGGATTTGCAATCACTGGTATCATACAAAGTTCAAGTGCTTCTATGGGTATGCTAATAGCTTTAGCTTCTCAAGGAATACTTCCTCTATCAGCTGCTTTACCTATACTTTATGGAGATAATATTGGTACTTGTGTTACTTCACTTTTATCAAGTGTTGGTGCAAATAGAAATGCTAGACGTGCAGCTGTAATGCATTTAAGCTTTAATGTAATTGGTACAATAATATTTATGCTTGTCTTAAATAAACCTATATCAGCAATAGTTACTCATTTTGACCCAACTGACACAGCTAGACAAATAGCAAATGCACATACTTTATTTAATCTTACAAATGTTATAATATTATTGCCATTTTCTAAATACATAGTTAAATTAGCAAATAAACTTATACCTATTAAGGAAACTGAGTCAGAAATTGTAAACAATACTAAGTACTTAGATGAAAGAATGTTTAGTACTCCATCTATAGCACTTGGTAATACTGTACAAGAAGTTGTTAGAATGGGCCATAAAGCTACAAACTCTTTAGAACATTCAATTGCAGGTTTTTTAAATAAAAGTAGTGAGGATATTAAGAAAACTTTTGAGTCTGAAAAAGTTGTTAATAAATTGCAAAAAGATATATTAAATTACTTGTTAAAACTTTCTAAAGAACCACTCAGAGATGATGAACGATTTAGAACAGATTTACTTTTCAATACAGTAAATGATATCGAAAGAGTATCTGACCATGCTGAAAATATAGCTGAGTTGGCTATGACTGTTAAAGAAATGAATGTTAACTTTTCTGATAGTGCAATAAAAGAAATCTATGAAATATACAATAAAACTATGACTAACTTTAAGGATGCTTTAGTAGTTTTAGATGTAAAAGATTTTGAATTAGCAAACAAAGTTTTAGAAGTTGAAAATGAAGTAAATTACTTAGAAAAAACTTTTAGAAATTCTCATATGATTAGATTAAATAATGGTAGTTGTACAATTGATGCTGGTGTACTTTACCTTGACTTACTTACTAACTTAGAAAGAATTTCTGACCATTCAACAAATATAGTAAAACAAGTTTTAAAACTTAAACAGAAAATATAATGACTACAATTTGTATTTAATTTTAATTAACTACTTAATATAATAAAAAGCTATAAATAATAATTCTATTATTTATAGCTTTTTCAATTTAGTTAATATAAATTTAGAATAGGTATTTTTCTTTTTCTCTTATATAATAAACGAGTACCTTAAACATTTGATTTAATTTTAAGGACAGGATTTTTTAATAATTGCTCAAAATCATCTTGTGGCATTGGCTTTGCATAAAAATATCCTTGTGCCAAATAACATCCAATTTTTTTTAGTATTCTCACTTGTTCTATACTTTCTACCCCTTCACATATAACTTTCATATTTAATTCTTTTGCCATATTTACCACTCCACGCACGACAGCTTGTTCACGACTACCATGCATTCCTTTTTGTATAAATGTACGGTCCAACTTAATTATATCAACAGAAAATTGTTGTAATAAGCCAAGAGAGGAATATCCAGAACCAAAATCATCTATAGAAATAGGAAATTCTGATTCTCTTAGTTGATTAAAATGACTCAAAATCTGATTGAGATTTTCAACAAAAATACTTTCTGTGACTTCTATTTCAAGGTATTTGTGAGGTATTTTATAGGAATCCGCTATTTCTATCAATTTTTCTGAGAAGCTTTCATTATTAAAATGAATTCTGGAAAAATTACAGGATACTGGACTAATATTTAATCCCAAATCCATCCATCTCTTTAACATTTTGCAGACTTCTTCATAGATATAAAAGTCAATTTCTACCACAAATCCGTTTTTTTCAAAATAAGGAATGAATTTTGCAGGACTTATTATACCTTTATGTGGATAATTCCATCTTACCAATGCTTCACTTCCTACCAATTTATTTGTATTCATATCTACCTTTGGTTGAAAGTATGGAACAAACTCTCCATGTTCTAAGGCTATTTGCATTCTATCTGTTAAGTTTCTTTGATGTAACCCTTCCTCTCTCATAGTCATATCATAAAGTACAACACAACTTTTGTGAGTTATTTCTGTATTTCTTCTTGCATAATTTGCTAGGTCAAGCATGAGAGATATATCATGTTTTTCAACTTCATCTACTATATATACACCAAATACAAGAATAAGTTGGTAAGTTTTTCTCATTTTTTCTACCCAACCATTTAATTGATTATCAATCTTGAAGAGACGTTCTTCTAAGCACTCCCAACTATCGTATTTTAATAACATAACAAATTGGTCTGCAGAAACGCGAGCACAAGATTCTTCAAAAGATACAGAATCTTGTAAAGCTTTAGCTAATGCACAAAGTATTTCATCTCCTTCTGAAAAACCTAAAGTGTCATTAATCATTCGAAATTGTTTTATATCTAAATAAACAATCACATATGAACCACTTTCTGCACTTCTTAAACTCTTAATAGCTTCTTTACAAAATTTATTTAAATTCCAAATTCCTGTAAGACTATCTCGGTATAACAAACTCTCAATACGTTTATTATTTTTTGACTTTAATAAAAGTAGAAAACTCAAAAGTATAATAATAATAGCTGATACTATAATAACGCCTCCAATAATTGCCATTGGATGCTGGTGGATAATATCTTGCCAAGT
Organism: Clostridioides sp. ES-S-0006-03; assembly: GCF_020662275.1. Classification (NCBI taxonomy): domain Bacteria; kingdom Bacillati; phylum Bacillota; class Clostridia; order Peptostreptococcales; family Peptostreptococcaceae; genus Clostridioides; species Clostridioides sp. ES-S-0006-03. Next base: position 382,032 of record NZ_JADGMM010000002.1, on the reverse strand, counting down.
TATATCATATTGAATTATCGTATTTTTTAAAATTATTCTGTCCATTTGTTCTGTTGACATATATTGAATACATTTATCTAGTATAGAAAATAACCTCGAATCTGCAGAATCAGAAATACCAATACTTATTTCTTCTGCATAGTTTGTCAAGGTCGAAACAGAAAATTTTTCATAACGAGGATTGGACAATAGATAATCTGCAATATATGTATTTACATAAACAGCATCCACTTTATCCTTTAATACAGCCTCAAAACATTCTTTTGGAGAATTATAATACTGTATAGTTCTATCTAGTTTCCCATCTTCAGTAATATTTTGTCCAATTAAAGAACCATTTACAGCTGCCACTTTTTTAATTTCATTTTCTTTTTCTCCACTAACTAAAACTACTGGAGCACGTAAATAATACTGCGTTGTTCTTATATTGTTTTTTTGGTTGTTAATATAATCGTTTTCCATACCACAAACTATAGATATTCTAGAATCTTTTGATACTTGAAGTGCTTCACTATAACTTTTTGCAGAAACAAATCTAAATTTTAAACCAGTGTTATTTGTAATTTCCTTAAATAAATCAGCAACCACACCAGAAAACTCACCTGTTTTTGAATCACCATATTCTAGTGGTATCTTTGTAGAATCATAAACAGCTGAAATTTCACCAGATTGTTGTATATATTCTTGCTCATCTTTTGTAAATACTGGCTTCTGAGCAGTACTTATAGAAAAATATTTATTATATAATTTTGTTTCATAACTTGAATTCCTAAGTGTCAATGTATTCAAAGCAGAATTCAGTTGAGATAATAAATCCAGTTTCTTATTTGAAACCACAGTATAGAGTGGCTCTGGAGAAAATTGTGCTACACTTTTAAATGTACTAGTCCGACCAAGATGTGTTATAGCAACACCATCAAGATTTCCATTTTTTAAATCTCTTAATAAATCATCTGTTTCTTTATAAGATATAATTTTAACTTCAAAATCATTTGTTTTACAATATTCTTTAAAGTTTTCAGCATCCTTACTATTACTAATAACACCTACTTTCATATCCTGAAATGAATCAAAATCCTCATAATCATAACGAGTATCATCCACTTTTACATTTAAAGTTGTATAGATATTACACATTGGTAGTGTTGGAAAAAGCATTTCTTTTGTACGTTCTTTTGTATAATAGACACTAGGAAGAACATCTATCTCACCTGATTTTAACATTTCAAGAGCATTTTCCCAACTTTTACAATCTACTATTTCATATTTCCAGTTAGTGTACTTAGTAATTTCTTGTAAGTATTCAAAATTAAATCCTATATACTCTCCATTTTCATTTCGACTCATATAATCGCCATCATCATAATACCCGACTTTAACTGGAACCCTATCTGAAGCAGAGTTAATTTTTATTGGAAAAGAAAGAAAAATCATACAAACAATCAGAATCAATTGATAGGTTTTTAACTTCAAAATTTTGTCCTCCTCCCTCTTAGTAGCTATATTATATCATTTTCAATAGAAAAATAGAATATACTGCCAATTGTTTAACTTTCAAAATACTTCTAAAATATATATTACTAGTGAGAATACAGAAAACTTAACTTATATAAACATACTATTTTTTTATATCTATCACACATAATAAGAATACTTAAAAAGCTATATAAATTTGCAAAATAACAAATTTATATAGCTTTTAACATGGTAAAATAATTCATTTTTTATATAATCTTTTTATAATTACATCAAATTGAAATTCCTATAAATTAATTTTATTGCACAATTGATACTTTAATAATATCCCCATTTTTTCTTTCTAGATGAACCACTTCTCCAGTTAAATCATAGTCAAATGCCTTAACTAGTATTTCAGTAACTTTTTTACCATCAACTACATCATCTTTTCCATTAAATAAATCTAAAGCATTGTTTTCAATCATTCTCTTTGCAAAATTTACAGGTAATTTTATATGTATTTTGTCGCCTGTATGTGATAGAACTCTTATTCTTAAAAACTTTTCTAAATTATTTCTTGGTATTTGTTTTGATGCCATTCTATTAAATCACTCTCCCTTATTTTTTATTTAATAATAAATTTTATTCTTAAAAATATCTTTATATGTATCTATTATAAAAGTAACACTATTATTTTCTGTGTTTAGTTTATACCTAACTCTATCTAATATGCCAGTTTCATGAGTTCATATATTTTTTTTAATAATTGTACATTTTTAGACTTTATTTTATAATTATTCTATATACTTTATACTCTCAATGAAACTTTTTATCAGAATGTTTTATTACATAAAATACTAAAATTAAACTAATCTATTTATCACTAAATAGTATCAGGGGGATATACTTATGATAGAAAAAATTAAAAACATGCTAAAAAATCACAATCATGATATATATATTTCACCACACAAATTATTAAGACCATATATAGCTCACTATACAATAACTTTTCCAGATAAAAATTCTATAGAAAACCTGACATTGATACCTGATGCCAGTGGATGTATCGTATTTGAATTTAGTAAAAAAGATATAACTAGCAAATTTTGGGGTGCTACAACAAAAACTATTATTGTAAAAAATGATATAGAAAATGTACTATTTAGAGTATTTGTTGAATTTCTTCCATGTGGAGTATACTATTTAACAGGTTTTCCTCAGATAGAATCAGCCGATTTAATAATCCCTGTTAAAGACTTTAACACTCAACTTGATTTCGAAACTAATTCTATCTTTGAAAAGTCCAATACTCTTAAAGAACTCATTGAACAATTCGATAGGTTATTTTTATCGTACTTATTTAAATCTAATATAAAAGATTTAACAATACCAATTCTTATAGATGCTAGGAAACAAAACTCTATTATGTCTGTTAAAAATATTGCTCAAATTAGTTGTTATAGTGAACGCCATTTAAATAGGATTTTTAATAATTCTCTTGGTATGAGTGTTAAGACATACCTTAGATTATTACGTATAAATACAGTACTACAAGAAATACAAAGTAATAATATATCATTTACAACTTTAGCTCAAAATATAGGTTATTATGACCAATCTCACTTTATAAATGATTTTAAATCTATTTGTGGTGTTAATCCAACAACCTATATAAAAAATTTGTCTGATTTTTACAATGAGAAATATAAATTTTAACATATGATTATATTAAAGTTTATATTTGAGGAGGATTTAAAATGATAGAATCAAGATGTGGAATTTTGTGTTGTGAATGTAAGTATAAGGAAGATGTAAATTGCGCTGGATGTACAAATATTGATAAACCTTTTTGGTCTGAAGAATGTCCTGTAAAATCATGTTGTGAGAATAAAAATCTTACACATTGTGGCCTATGTGACACATTTCCATGTGAAATATTAACTCAATTTGCATATGATAAAAAACAAGGTGATGATGGAAAAAGAATTTCTCAATGTGAAAAATGGGCTTCTCTAGCTTTATAATAGTATCATATTTATATATTTTATATTGTATATAAATTAAAATATTAATACCTTAATACATAATTGTATATTCTCTAAGATAGATAGCTATTATTCAATATAAAATAATAGCTATCTATTTTTTTCACAAATAAACATTGATTTTTAAATCTCTTAATTTTATATTTTAATATTTATGTCAATTAAATGTTAGTAAAGTATTTTATCTGCATTTACACCAATATATAGTAACACAAAGCTTTTCAATTTTTTATGGTTAAGCATAAGCAAAAAATGTTAACTAAAAATTACAATTAAGTAGACATTTGTATTAATCTATGATACAATAGTATTTGTGGTAATACACAATTAAATCAAGTATATCTTGATATAGGTTAATAGGAGTATTTTTAATGAATAATGGAATAGTGAAATGGTTTAACAACGAAAAAGGATTTGGTTTTATAACAGTAGAAGGTGGAGATGATGTATTTGCTCATTTCTCAGCTATACAAACTTCAGGATTTAAATCATTAGAAGAAGGTCAAAAAGTAAGCTTTGATATAGTTAAAGGTGCTAGAGGTCAGCAAGCAGAAAACATAACTATATTATAATTATATAGATTTTTTCGGAAAAGACTCTTTTAAGAGTCTTTTTTTATTGGTAATATACAATATAATTATTAATTAAGTAAATAATATTATTTGGACAAATAAAAAAATCCCTCTCCTAAATATAAAATACTCTTCATAAATAAGGGTTATTTCAGTAAAGATACATAGTATATTATATATAAAAAATCCAATAGATTAGCTCTATTAGATTTTTATTTCATATATAAATATTTTTCATTAATGTTTTCAAAAGTTTAATAACGTTTTTGAAATTTTATCAAATTTTTCACTAGATATATCAAATTTTTGCTTAAATTTTTCATCGTTCATTCTTTCAACAATTACTTTATCTGGAGATAATTCATAAATAATACTTTTTATCTTATTAATAGATTCCTCATTATCATTATATTCCTTTATAATTGTTACTTCTAAAATAAATTTTCCTTTATACTGTTTATTAAATAAAATCATATTTGAAATATATTCTTCTAGAGTATATCCTATAATTGGTCTCTGAATTTTTTGAAAATCTTTTTCCGATATTGTTTTTATCTCTCCAATGACTTCATCACACATATTGGCTATTTCTATATATTCGTCTTTACCTAATAAATATCCATTAGAAAGTAATCGTACAGGCACTCTTTTGCGCTTTACTAACTCGATTACATCACAAATTTTATCATTCAATAGTGATTCTCCTTTTGAATTAATGAAAACTAGTTCTGCCTTATGCTTTTCTATTATACTTTCTAATTCTCTAAGTGAGTCATCCATCTTGTCAAATGATTGAAGTGTATCCACTTTATTATATGACCTTCCAATAGGACAGAATATACAATCAAAGTTACAATACTTTTCAGGAAGTATATTTACTTCTAATACTCTTTTTCCATCCTCAATATAAATATCTTTATAACTAAAACCACTCATTACTCTATCCTCTCAAAATTAATTTATTGATACTTCTTTATTATTAATATCTAAAATTGAAATTTTACATGTTCCACCTAAATTTTCTTGAACTGTTTTCGCCAAATAATTCAAGGCATTCTCAAATTCTTCAAATCTACTTTCATCTACTAATTCAATACATAAAAATGCATTATTTGTATTTTCAGTAAGCATTGTCCTCACTGCTTCACGCCAATTCCAACATCTACAAATTGCACCTTCATTATCTTTATAGACTATCTCACCTTCATATGGAGATGAGTTTTCTTCTGTTCCTAATGGTATAAATTCTTCATTTCCAACTGCTCTAGTCAACCTAATATCTCCCATAAATTTGTCTATGTCTTCTCCACCACAAGGCAATGCATATTTTAGCGAAATAGAATTGTAAATATCCACTAAGGGGTTAATAGTTGCTATATGATTTCCATTATGAACTCTTTTTAGCAATGCCTCAATAGATGACCTTCCTCCTTTTTTCGTTTTAAATTTTTTGAATGCTTCTCTCCATACTTTAATTACTTAGTTATTGCTAAATTCTAAATCCTTCAAGTGTTTTAATGCCTCTTTTTCTCCCTGCAAAATCATTTCCTTGTATTCTTCTTTATCCTTTATAGAGTTGTCTATGTCCTTACAAATAACAACTCCTATCTTTGAACTAGGAAATAGGTTCCAAAACTCATCCTCAACAACAAATTTTTTCATTAGAATACCTCCTCAACTTTAAAATATATAAAAATAAAAAAGCCTACAGAAATATTATTAAATATCTCCCAGGCTTTTATCCTTCCGTGTACACAATAACTGTGCGTTTTCTCTTGGACCTGCCCATTATAAAATGCGGAACCCTAGAAAACTAAACTATATATTTTTGTAATTTATAAAATACAAATAAATTTTAGCATAATATAAGATTTAAAACAATACTATATTGGATTCTTATATTTGTACAAAATAATATTTAAAGGTTATTTAGCTAATCTAATAGAATACTACATTATTGATATAATTTTATTAATAAAATTATAAGTATAAAAATTTCAGAATAAGTCTATTTTAAATGTAAGTTATAAATCCCAATTAAAATAGACTTAAATTTCATTTTATGTTAAAATCTTTACAGTAATAAACAATTTTATTTTAAGGAGATAATTTTATGAATAATTACTTAAAATTTGCTACATATCAGCTCATAGGCTTTACATCTTCTATACCTAAACTTATAAAAATCAAAAAAAATCCAGATAAATTTAGCTTAAAAGAAAAATTTGAATTTATGCAAAAACAAGCTAAAAAATCTTTAGATATAGTAAATATAGACCTTAATATACTTGGCAAAGAAACATTACCAAAAGAACCAATCTTATTTGTTGTAAATCATTCAAGTATGCTTGATAGTTTTATCCTAGCAGCAAGTGTAGAAAGACCAATTGGATGTGTAATTGCAGATGAGCCAGTTTGGAGAAATATACCTATATTTAAAGAATGGGCGAAGTTGTTACGATGTGTATATGTAAACAGAAAAAATAATAGAGAAGGGATTAAAAGTATTGCTGAAGCCTCACAAAATATACTTACAGGTCAGAGTATGGCAGTGTTTCCAGAAGGAGATTTAACCTGGATTAAAGAACCAAATTCTCTAGTATCAGATTTTAGAAGTGGAGCCTTAAAAATAGCATATAAAGCAAAGTGTCCTATTGTTCCATTAGTCATAAAAAATTCAAAAGATACTTATGAAGGATATCAACCTATTGGTAAAATTAACTCTGTTCCTGTTGAAGTTGAATTCCTAGAACCAATTTATGACCATATTGAAAATCCTAGACTAAAATCTTCTGTATTAGGAGAAAATATTAAAAAAAATATGATAAACAAAATAGAAAGTTTTAGAAAAACAAATAAAAACTTTTAAAGAATTTTAACATTAAAATTTATTGACTAGAAAAAATTTTAATGTTAAAATTTTTTTAAGAGGTGATTAAGATGGCAAAAAATACAAAACAAACAACAGTTCACATTGATGAAACATTACTTAAAGAAGTTAAAAGAATAGGAATTAATGAAAATAAAAGTATATCTCAAATAATAAATGAATCAATAATAGATTATGTATTAGTTTACAGAGAAAACGAAGACAAAGAAAAAAATGAACACGATAAAAATTTAAATGATACAATAAATGCTTTTAAAAGAGAGGAAGAAAAAAGAGTTGAGGCAAAAAGTGCTGCTAGAGCTATAGCAGAAGCAAAAAAACGAGTTCTCTACTAATAAATATAAAAATCGGTACAAACTATGCACCGATTTTTTTATATCTAAAACATATTCAAAAAGACTTAAATTTTCTTTAAATTATATCAAATCTCCAACAACTTTCACTTTTATAAGGAGTGCATTACCTGGAAGATATGCAAGTGGAACATCTTCTATATTTAATACTTCTATAGTATCCTTTTTAGCACCTGCTTTTAAAGCTTTGTTTATGGCTTCTTGTTTTGCGTCTTCTATAGCATCTTCTCTAGACATTTTATCTAAGCTGTACACTTTTTCTACATCCCCACTTATTTGCCCTAAAGCTGCACCAATAGCATTTGCTGCAGTATAATGAGGAGGTCTTATAACATCACTTATACCTTTTAGTTTTTCTGGAACAATTATACTTCCTCCACCAGTTAAAACTAATTCAACATCATTTTGGCTAGTCTTCATTTGGTCTACAGCATCTTCTAGTTTTAAAATTACTTTTTTATATACCTCATCACAATAATCTTTATCTAAATTTTCAACATTATTTTTTCTATCCTCAAATGCCATGCCTAACTTTGTAACAACATCTGATAAAGTTAAAGTATCACCACCAAATATTATTGCATCTTCAGTTATTCTATACCCTACACTCTCAGGACCTATTTTTATATTGTCTTTTTCGCCTTTTACACAAGTTCCCCCAGCAAGTCCAATAGTTAAAACATCGGGCATTCTAAAGTTCGTATGTACTCCTCCAATTGTAACAGGAATTGAAGATTCTCTAGGAAATCCATTGTATAATACACCTAAATCACTCGTAGTTCCTCCAACATCTAGTACTATTGCATTTTTTACTTTTGACAAGAAAGACGCTCCCCTTATAGAATTTGTTATTCCACATCCAATTGTGAAAATAGGATACTTCATTGTGTACTCCAAATTCATTAATGTTCCATCATTTTGACTAAAATATATTTCTGCATCTATTCCTAAATCTTTCAATGCTTTTTCAAATCCTAAAGAAACAGCCTTACCTACTCTAGACAATGCAGAGTTTAAAATTGCTCCGTTTTCTCTTTCCAGTATACCTATATTACCTATTTCATTTGATAAGGATATTGGAATATCACCAAGAATCTCTCTAACCCATTTTGCAACTTCTTCTTCTTGTTGCTTATTTACAGGAGCAAATACTCCACTTATTGCAACACTTTCTACCTTGCCTTTTATCTTATTGCAAAAATCTACAACTTCATCTTTACAAAGTTCATTTATCTTTCTTCCATCAAACTCATAACCACCAGATATCAATATTGAATCTAATTCTATTTTTTCTCTTAAATCTTCTGGCCAATCTATAAATGGTAAAATAGCAGTGGTTGCTGGTTTTCCAATTCTTATCATTGCTACATTATTAAGTCTTTTTCTTTCTACTATTGCATTTGTACAGTGAGTTGTACCAAGCATAGCATATTTTATTAATGAATGGTCAATTTTACTTTCATCTATAACTTTTTTTAAGGCATTATAAACACCAGTTTCAACATCTTTTGTAGTTGCTACTTTAACTGAATGGATTACTTTTAATTCCTTATCCAGTATACAAGCATCTGTATTTGTTCCTCCAACGTCAATTCCTACACGATACATCAAAATTTCCCCCTAAATTTTTATTTTCCTTGTAATTCTTCTACTGTTTTATACTCTACATCATATCCAAAGTATTCAGGTCCAACTGTCTCAATTCCTTTTTTAGTTCTCCATTTTTCATTACAAGGAAAAGCTACTACCATCACACGAGAACCATATTTTATTCTTTCTGTAGTTATTGGGAATCCAGTTTCTAAATCTAATATTGCTATTAAATCTGGCGTAATACAAAGTGGTGTACTACCTTTTTTTGCAATTAGATTTTCATTTTGAAATAGTACAGAGTATTCTCCATCATATCCATTAATTCCAGCGAAGAATGCATGCCCTCTAGTAAAACCACCTTTTAACTCTCTTTTAATATCAACTACTTTTCCTTCAAATAATTTATACCCTTTTAATTCTTTCAATATATTTTCAATAGCACCTTTTGAGTCTGACTTATTCTCAAGTAAAAATCCTCCTATAGTTTCAGCTATAGTCAAGGTATTTCCTATCGCAGCTTTTTTAACTTGAGCTCCACTTAAATTATAGTCACTAATAGAAGAACTTCCTCCCATTTCTACTGTTAAAGTTCTAGCCAATCTTTCTGACCAAATTCCATCAACAGGATAAAGGATGGCTGAATTACCCTTTTCATCAGCCATTACAGCAGGTGATGCTTCATATCCTTCAAGATAAAAAGTTACCATTTGAGCTTCCGGAAACGCTCTACCCATAGAATCTGCATCCAAAATAGGAAGCCCTTTTTTTGCAGCAACTGCTATTGGCATAAGTGAATTTATTCCTCCTATTTCTATAGGAATTATAACATCAACTTTTCTATTCAATAATTTTTCCATTATCTCTAAAGGAGTAGTTAATTCCACTTCAGAAAGTAATTTTTCTATTGTAATTACAGGGGAACCCATACCAGATACTGGTACTACTAAAGCATCATCCTCTAGCTCATCTAAACTAATCACTTTTACAGGCCCATACTTTTTAATTGCTTGTTTTGCAACTAATTTACCTATGTATGGGTCTCCTCCTCCTCCTGTTCCAAGCACTGCTGCGCCAACTGCTATTTTATCCACGCTTTCTTCTGTTAAAAATCTCATGTTACTTTCTCCTCATATTCCAAATTTATTTTATACTTTACAAGCATATTTCATTAAACTGCTTTTTCTGCTTCTTGTTTGTTTTTTGATGAACAAATCACTTTTCCAATAATTGATTGTATTATAAATCCTGCTATAAATCCATCTAAAGGTGCTATAGTAGTAAGAGTTATAAATCCATATGTAGAAAGGTATGTTATTAATATACCAATTATCCAAGATATTATTGAATGTTTAACTATTGGTTTGTATGCTATCCCCTTATCAAATCCTTTAAGTTCTTGTTTTACTATATAATATTCTGCTGTATACACACCACCAACAGGTGCAATAACAATTCCAAGTAAATTTAAAAATCCTATAAATCCTTCATATATTCCAAATACAGCTAATAAAGTTGCTACAACACCAAGAACTATAGTTAATACTTTTTCAGGAGCTTTTTTTAGTACAAGAGCTATACTTAGTGATGCAGAATATACATTGCTTGTATTTGTAGTCCATTGAGCTAATGTAAGTACAATTATACCTGGTATAGCAATTCCTAATGTAATAAAAATTCTCATAATATCTGAAGTACCCATACATTTTACTAATATTATTGATACTACTATCATAAAAGCATTTCCAAATTGTATTCCTAGAAAACTTGAAAGTGCACAATCTCTTCTACTTTTAGCCCAGCGACTTATGTCAGGTGATACTATTGCTCCAACTATTATTATACTCATTGATAGAGAAACTCCACCTGCAAATGTCATAGTCGATTTCATATTATCATCAACTGGAATTCCATTTGCTTTAAAAGCTAAGAATATAGTTAACATCATAAGAATTAATAAGAATGGTACTGAATACACACTTAATTTTTCCATTGCTTTATATCCATAAATAGCTGTACTCATCATCAAAAGACCACCTATGAGGCTTAAAATTTGCATGCTCACATCTAGATTAAATATATCTTTTATTATTATTTGAGCATTTTGAGCAAAAAAGCCTACTTGAACTCCAAACCATCCTAATAAAGAAACTCCTATAACTAGAGAAAATATTTTTGCTCCAGCTTCTCCAAACACATATTTTGTTATCATAGATGTAGATAAGCTTGTAGATGAACCAACTAAAGAGCATATAGTATACAAAATAGCAGAAAAAAATGAACCTACAATTACTGATAATATTGCTTGTTTCATTGGCATACTTTGAGCTAACTCAGCTCCTAAAATAACAGATGATAAATCCACACCTATTGCTACTAGCACTGAAAACATAGCTACCCAACCACGTTTTTGATTCTCTGGAACCTGTTCCAGGGCATAATTAATTTTTTCTTCTTCCATTTTCATCCCTCCATTAAAATTGTAAAACCATTTAATTTGTTTGTTTTACAATTTTCTAATTTATAAATTTATTAACAACTATATATTTATAATTTTCATTTAATATATAGTTTTAAATTTTCTGAAATAATTTTATAATAAAAAACGCCTCTTGGAAAAAATCCAAGAGACGAATACCAATCCGTGTTACCACTCTTATTAGTAAAAATTTATTTTACTCACTCATTTTCTTAAGGCGAATTAAACCACTACTACAATAGAACTGTAATAGTATTCTCCAAAGCTCTTTTCACACAAATTTCAATATTAGTTCTCAGCCAAATCTAACTCTCTGTAAAATTCCTTTATGCTACTTTCTTCTTCTGCGAATCTACGTTATTTATTTATTTATGATTTATATCATAATATATATGCAATATTTTGTCAACTTAAAAAGTAAATTACTTGTATTTTTTAGTTTTATATGTAATTTTTTATATTATTACTGTATTTATATTTTGTATTTTTTAAATTTAATAAAAATTTATATTATTTTTATATACAATTGAATATAATTTTACAAATTATTTTCATTTTTTTGTAAAGTTCTACAACCATATTTTACAATCCAGTTAGTATATTCATTTACACTATACCAATCCTTCGCAAGCTTTACAACTAAATCTGGGTGTGTTTTAGAAATGTCATTTAAATTATTAGCAACACTCTTTCGCACATACAGTGATGAGTCGGTTTTTAATTGTTCCAATATAGGTAGAATAGGTGTAGGGTCTTTTTTAAATTTAGTTAGTGCTTAACCCCAAGGCAACTGTGGACGACAACATGAACGTACAGCAAATAATCATATCTCACATTATACAACAGTATGTTATATTGTTAAATCTATCTATTTAAAATACTTCACACTGCACATTCTGAAATATTGTAAAGTATCTACTGACAGTAAAAATGTCCGAACAGCCTATAAAACAAGGCTATACGAACATTTAATAAAATTTTAAAATATAATCAGAAATTTATTTTAAGTTCAATCAAATTTTTATTGAATTATATCTATTGAATCTCCAATACTTATAATTCCTTCCTTTAAAACCTTAACAAAAATTCCTTCACGTGGCATTACACAGTCCCCTGTTAATTTTTTAATTTCACATCCATTATGACACTTTTTACCTATTTGAGTTACTTCAACTTCACATTTGCCTATCTTTAATTTTGTACCAACAGGTAATGAAAACACTTCTATTCCTTCTGTAGTTATATTCTCAGCAAAGTCTCCAAATTTTAATTGGTCAAAACCTCTCATCTTCATTTTATCTATACTTTCTTTTCCAAGTAAACTTATTTGACGATGCCAGTTTCCCGCATGTGCATCTCCAACTATTCCATAATTTATTTTTAGTTCTGCACATTGCACAGGAACCTTAATTACACCCTTTTTGTCACTTATATTTATTGACACTACTTTAGCCATATTTCCTCCAAATTTTCACCCATATATTCTTAAATTATTCAAACTTAAAATCACCTGATTTTCCACCAGTTTTCTCCACAAGATGTATATTGCTTATAACCATCTTTTTATCAACTGCTTTACACATATCATAAATTGTAAGTGCTGCTAAAGAACAAGCATTTAATGCTTCCATTTCTACACCAGTTTTACCAAGTGATTTACAGGTTGCATATATTCTAATAGCAGATATAGAATCATCTATCTCAAATTCCAAATCACATCCAACCAATTTAATTTGATGGCACATTGGTATATTTGAAGATGTATTTTTAGCTCCCATTATCCCTGCAACTTGAGCTACAGATAATACATCTCCCTTTTTTATTTGTCCATTTTTTACCTTTTCTAAAGCTTCTTTACCAAGAGTAATCGTAGCTGTTGCTATAGCAGTTCTCTTTGTATCATCTTTTTCACTTATATCTACCATTTTAGCATACCCTTTTTCATTTATGTGCGTTAACATTACCTATCCTCCAATTTCATACATACGTCTATTTGTATCACTACATTTATTTTCTATTAAATGATGTTTTTCTGGCTTTTCTTTTATTATATCTTTCATAGTTTCTCTAAATAACAATGGTTTATGTAAAAGTGGTTTTATATCTATTTCCTCTTTTGAATGTAGACACAGTTTTATTGCACCACTAGAGGTAAGTCTAATACGATTACAAGTGTTGCAAAATGAACAACTTAATGGAGTTATAATTCCTATTCTTCCTTTTGCTCCTTTAAACTTATAATATTCTGCTGTACTTTTTTCATCATTTTTAACTTTATATAAACCATATATTTTTTCAACCATTTCTTTTACATTAAAATATCCTTTTTTGTAGACTCTATTAGCTTCACCTAATGGCATAAGTTCAATAAATCTTACATCAATTGGTGATTTAACTGTTAAAAACATAAAGTCTTTAAGCTCATCATCATTAAATCCATTTATGGCAACACAATTTACCTTTACTTTTATACCTAAATTTAAACATGACTCAATCGATTTTAATACTTCTTTTAAATTGCCACCTCTTGTCACAGATTTATATTTATATTCCTTTAAAGAATCTAAGCTTATATTTACTTTATTCAGACCACATTCTTTAAGCTCAAAGATTCTATCAGAAAGTCCAAGAGCATTAGTTGTCATTCCTATATTTTCTATTCCACATTCTTCTCTTGTAAACCTTATAAGTTCATTTAAATTGGGATATAAAAGAGGTTCTCCTCCAGTAAATCTAACCTTTTTTATACCTTGTTCTGACATAGCCTTTATAATGAATTTATAGTCTTCAAAACTTAGATTATCGTTTATATAATTTTTTTCAAATTTAACATCTGGTGGCATACAATAAACACACCTTAAATTACACTTATCTGTAAGTGAAATACGAAGGTAGTCTATTTTTCTTCCATACTTATCAATCATACTCTATCTACCTCTTTGTCTATTTTTTATCTATCTGAATTATATACTATTTTTTGTTATTAGTGGCACATTCTGTGGCTTCTCCTCTTAAAATTTCTATGCCATGGTCTAAGACATCAATAATGAAACTTAGATTTTCAACTGCACCTTTAGGACTTCCAGGTAAATTTATTATTATAGAATTATTCCTTATTCCACTTACACCCCTACTTAGTATAGCTTTTTTAGTAATTTCTGTAGATTTCATTCTCATGTATTCACTGAGACCTGGTATCTCTCTTTCTAAAACATCTTTAGTAGCCTCTGGAGTTATATCTCTCTTTGAAAATCCAGTACCTCCATTAGTAAGAATTAAATCTACTTTATTACTGTTACAAATTTTTATAATATTTTCCTTTAACATTTCCTTATCATCTTTTATCAACACGTATTCAATAACTTTATAATTCCCTGTATTTTCAACAAATTCAGTTAATTTTTTTCCTGTTATGTCTTCTCTTTTCCCTTCATAGCCCTTATCACTAAGCGTTATAATTGCTACATTAAACATATGGTTTCACCCCTTTATATATTAATTAAACTTTTATAAATAAAAAATCTATTTAATAGAACCTATTCTGGTAATATTCCTTCTGATAATAATGCTTCTAAAACTGCTCCTGCTATACAACGTCCTTTATCTGATATCGTAAATGAATTTTTTACTTCTTCCATTCGAGGGTCTATATCCAATATCTTTAATCCTTTTTCTATTTGTGAACCATTTCTCAATAAGCCTCTCAAAACACCATCTATAGAAGCTTTCACTTCTATTTTATTTCCATTTTTTTCAGTGATATAACATATTATATCTCCTTTTTTAACCACATCCCCTATATTACATACATTTTCTATTATTCCAACGTTCTCAGAATAAAAAACTCGTTCTTTGGTTATACCCAATATAGCACCTGGTATTCCTGTATTTTTTAAAGCATATCCTTTTCTTATCACTTTTCCTAAATTATGTCCTCTCATAGTTTCAATAACTATGTCTACATCTTTACCTGCACAAAATCCTGGACCTAAAGCTATTGTAAGTGGTGCCATCGCTTTATTTGTTCCAATATTTTTTTTTGCAAGTATACAATCTATAACCGCTACAGGACGTATTTCATCTATATATTTACCTTTTGGGTCTATTATTAGTGCCACGTTTCTTTTATTTAAAGCTTTTTTTATTTCTGCTTTATCTTTGCAATACACACAATAAACACCTTCCACAGAAACTTTCTTTTCATAGATAGCCTCACTAAAAGAAACTTTCCTTCTTATTGCAAGAGGAGTCTCAACTTCTAAAGCGATTATTTTAAAACCACAGTTATGTAACTTATGTATAACTGCTGTTGCTAAATCTCCAGCCCCTCTAACTATTATAACATTGTTCATATTTTCTCCTACTAATAAAAATTTTAAAGTCTATACTTTATATTATATAATATAATTTTACTTATTTATATAATATCATCTTATTTTATTATTATAATGGTTAAAAATTACTTTTACCTGATATTTTTCAAACAAAAAGAGACATCCATAAAATTTATAAAAGATGTCTCTTTCTAATTCCTTATATTTTATTTTTCAGATATATCATTGTTATCTTCTAAAATAACTGCTGTTCCATAAGCAAGCATTTCTGCCGCTCCTTGCATAACTGAAGCTGAAGACAATCTAAATGCTATTATTGCATTTGCACCTTTAGATTCTGCATCTTCAACCATTCTACCAATTGCAATTTGTCTTGCTTCTGTAAGCATTTCATTATATCCTGTAAGTTCTCCTCCAACAAGATTCTTAAAGCTTGCTCCTATATCTTTTCCAACATGTTTTGCTCTTATCGTACTTCCTCTAACTAGCCCTAAAACTTCTGCTATTTTTTTTCCTTCTACTTTTTCTGTAGTTACTATTAACATAATATATCAACTCCTTTATATTCCTGTTTAATATATTATATCATGTAAATAGCAATCTTCTTAATAAATCTTGTAATTTAATACTTTATCTAGGAAATCTATACTATAAAATAAGATATTTCGTTAACCAATTATGTTCCTAATCAATTTTCTATATATAAATTTACTTAGTTAACTCATCATATAAACTTAAATTGTATTCTACATTCAATTTTAAATCCTTAATTTTTTTAATAATCATTTCACTAAAGCTTCCTTTTTCAAACCAGATATTTTGTATGTCTAAAAGTTCTATCTCTTCTAAAATGGCCTCCATCTTAGACTGCTTATCTATAATAGCTACAACATCAATATTGTGTGGTACGTCTTTTAGGCACTCATATACATCTATACCTTCAATATTCTTTTTCTCTTCATCTATAGCAACAACTTTGTACATATTCTTTTTAAGTTCATCTAATATTTTATATGCTTTGCTTTCTTCGTCACTATTATTTAATATCACTGCCCAAGAATCACATTTAAGTAAATTCATAAATTCTCCTCCATATAAATCCTACTCTATTTTACAACCGTAGCTAATTAAACTTCAGTCAATTTTTTATACTCATCAATAGTATTTACATTTAAAAATAAATCTTCGTTATCAAAGTATATATAGCTTTTATCTATTTTTTCTATAAGAGTTCTAAGCTTCAAATCATTTTTCCCTATACATAAAGATACTTTATTTATTATACTCTTTTTGTATCCAGAACACAATGGTTGTAACTTTCCATTTGTTACTGAAATTACACTTTTATCATCCATTTCATCAGCTATTTTTTCGACTACTTCATTATTTAGATATGGCATATCACATGCAACTGTAACTATATCATACTTTGCATGTTTAAGAGCAGTATATATTCCTCCTATTGGACCAACATTTTTTATTATATCATTATAAACTTTAATGTTATATTTTGAGTATAATTCTTCATTGTTAGATACTATTATTACCTCATCAAAATTTTTAAATACTTCTATTGCAATTTCAATAAAAGGCTTTTCATGTAATTCTAGAAAAGCTTTATCTTTACCCATTCTAGAACTTTTCCCTCCTGCTAAAATTACACCTGTTTTTTCTATACAAATCGCCTCCTTTAAAATACTTTTATTTATATTTGAAAAATGGCGCTATTGCGCCATTTCAACATTGATTGACTACTCAAAAATCTGAATAATTTTTTCTTTAAATGCATTCATAAGTTTTTCTTTTTCTTCTAAATATTCACTATAACACTCATATTCTCTACATATACAATTTATAATTTCACTTGATGTAAAATTGATTTTTTCAAGATTATAGTTATATAAAATTTCAACACTATCAACCTCACTTATGCTATTAAAAATACAATCATATATATCTTCAATTATAAAATTACTATCTTCTTCAAATTGACCTAAAAGTTGTTCTCTATTTTCTTCAAGCAATACATTTTCCTTTATAAACTCTACAAAGTTTTCAAAATCTTCAGTGTTATTACATGGTTCTATTTCAAATAGTATCCTAAAAAATAAATTCCATGGAAACTCTGTATTTAGTCTACTTCTAAAATGATTTCCTAAATCATTACAGAACTTATCATCAAATGTAGGTTCTCTTTCAAACTCTATTTGGTCATTAAAATCTATATCTTTATTTACAATTTCATTTAATCTTGCAAACTCATCAAGCATAAAATTGCCTAAAACTTCATCACTTATATCTTGTTTATTAAAAGAATAACTTAATATAGTTTCACATGGCTTTTTAAAATCCACAACAAAACCTATACTTTTATTCATCTTTTCTGAAAAAGCATCATACACTAATTTTGCAAAGAGTTTTTCAATTTCTTTTTTACTTACTTTCATGTTAAAAGACTTTCCTGAATGAAAGTTTTTATAAATACTCAAAAGCTGATTATCTATCATAGTAAGATTATTCTTTATAGAGTCCATCATATCCTTTATAAATTTATCAGCAAGTAAATATGTGTTATTTTTATAAATTATTTTATGTTCAATCTCACTCCAAAACACATTTACAAGAGATTTAATTTGAAGTTCAAATTTTACTTCTCTATCTAAATATGCAAAAACTCCATCTATCTTATATATTTCAAATCCATTTTTTTGCTTATTAGGTTGTCTTTCAGACAATTTTAATTTAATATTTTTATTTTCTTTATTATAATAGTTTATTTTATCATCTGTTTTATTAAAATATCTTCTTAAAAGCCTATATATCTTATTTTCATCCTCAATAAATCTACACTCAATTCTTAGTCCTATTAAATCAGATACATTATGAATAAGATTACTTGCCTCCCCATATTTTTTTAAATATCTATTTCTAATTATCTTTTCCCTCAAACTTGATTCTGATTTTATTCTAGAGGTTACATTTATATACTCTTGATTTTTTTCGTCCAAGATATTTTCAAAGTACTCTTCTATTTCATCTGATATAGTTTCTAAAGTTGGAGACATTACCCTCAACATTTCTATAGACTCTTCAATAAAATCAAATTCTTTTAATCCCATAAATTTTTACACTCCTATGTTTAATAACTGTTAGCTATTTCAGTTCTTTATATTTAACTACATTCTTATTTTAACATTTTTTCCTATTATAAGTAAGTATTCTCCAAAAACCTTCATATATATTTCAAATTAGAATTAAAATATCAGATAAAATTAAAAGATTTTGTGATAATAAAATTATAAAAATAGTGGATTTTTTTTCCTAATACGAGTATACTATAGATATAAATATTTAACTAATTAGTTAAATATTTATATCTATAGTAGGGAGGATATTATGGTAAAAGTATTTAAAGCATTAAGTGATGAAACTAGAAGAGAAATTTTAAAATTGCTTAATGAAAGAGATATGAATGCAGGAGAAATAGCAGGTCATTTTAATATGTCTAAACCAGCAATATCTAAACATTTAGATATTTTAAAAGATGCAGAACTTATTAGTTCAGAAAAAATGGGGCAATTTTTGATTTATTCTATTAATTTATCGGTCCTTCAAGAAGTACTTGGAAACTTCTTGGATATTTTTAAAAAGATATAGGAGGCTATTATGGAAAATATAGGTTTAATATTACTCATAGCATTATTAATTATAAACTATGTAAATGCACCAGAAATTTTAGGTTTTTCAAAAGATAACCCTAAAGTTAAAACTGCAAGAAGGTTACAAATGTTATTTTTAATAGTCGCAGTTGGAAGGTTTATCATTCCTTTACTAGGTATAGATGAGATATTTTCTTATGAAATTAACGACAAAGTATCAGTTATAATAAATGCCATTATAATTATGTATTTTGGTAATTTATTACCTAAGCTACAAATTTATAAGAACATAGATACTAAATGTGCTTGGGCCATTGGAGATGAAAAAATATGGAAAAAGGCAAGTAAGATTTTTGCGTATTTATCATTTGTTATATCTATTGGAATGATTATATTGAGTTTTTATTTTGATTCAGATACAGTCACAACAGCATGCCAGTTCATATGGTTTGCAATACCATTATTATATTTATTACTTCATTATAGAAACAAATTTAGAGCTCCTAGTCCTAAATAAATAGTTGTAAATAAAATAAAGCCACCTCTTCTTAAAAAAAGCCATACTTTATTTTAATATTGAAATGAAGTGTTTATAAAATAAATTGCCACCAAGACATTTATGGTGGCAATTTATTAATAATCATATTTTTAGTATTTTATATAATTTCTAAATATATTAAATTAAATTTTCTTCAATTAAAAACCTATATATATACCTATTGTTAAAAAAACTAAAGATACAGCTGTTAAAATCAGTAATATAGGCATTATAAATTTTACCCATTTTGAAAAAGGAATATGAGCTACTGCAAGTGCTCCCATTAGTACTCCAGATGTTGGAGTTATAAAGTTTGTAAGACCTACCCCAAATTGATAAGCAGTTACTATAACTTGAGCTGATATATTAACTAAATCACCAAGAGGAGCAAGGACAGGCACTGTAAGTGAAGCAAGTCCTGAAGATGATGGAATCAAAAATGCCAACGCAGCTTCCAAGAAAAATGATAGATATACAAATATAACCTTTGGAAGTCCACCTAAAAAGCTTGCTGCAGAATTTAATATAGTATCTATTATAAATCCATTTTGAGCAATTATTACAATTCCACGAGCTAAAGCTATTGCAAGGGCAGCTGATGCTAAATCTTTTGCTCCATCTATGAAACTATCGGAAATTTCACTTTGTGACAATCTACCAACTAATCCAGAAAGTACACCTATCGCAGCAAAACACATTGATATCTCTGGAATATACCATCCTTGACTTAAAACACCCCAAATCATTATTGCCATTCCTATTCCAAATATAGCAAGAACAGATACTTCTTTAAAAGTAAACTCTTTTATTTCAGTTGAAGTATGATTAAGTATTGATTTATTATTTTTATCTATCTCATACACTATTGAGCTTTCAGGGTTTTCTTTAACTTTTTTAGCATAATACATAACAAATGCTATACTGATTAATATATATGCTATAAAAATCACTACTCTATATGCTACTCCTGAACCAGGAGCAAGTTGAGCTAGTGCTTGTGCAATACCAACTGAGAATGGATTTATTGTCGATGCAGCCGCTCCTGCCGCTGCTCCTATAAATACAATCGCAATGGCGGTTAGAGAATCATATCCTAAGGATGTCATAAGTGGAACAAATATCATATAAAATGGTAATGTTTCTTCTGCCATCCCAAATGTAGTACCTCCAAGACCAAATAAAATCATTGATATTGGAATTATAAGTAGTTCTTTTCCTTTAAACTTCGATATAACTGATGCTATTCCTGCTTCTATAGCTCCAGTTCTATTTACAATACCAAAAGCACCTCCAACTATTAAAACAAATCCTACAACTTCTGCTGAATCAATAAAACCTTCTATGGGTGCTTTAAAAACATCCGTAAATCCTTGAGGATTACTTTCTACACTTTGATAAGTCCCTGGTACAACAACCATCCTACCTTCTACATCTTCTCTACTAAATTCACCACTTGGTACTATCCAAGTTAATATTGCCATTAATACTATTAGCAAGAATATAATTGTAAAAGTGTGTGGTATAATAAATCGTTTCTTCTTACTGTCAATCATTATAATGTCCTCCATACTTTACTAAATTTTGAATCTATATAGGATACTTTTTAATCTCTCTGACTAAAGTTTTCCCTTTTTACAATTTTTTATTAGCAAAGATACAAAATAAAAAAGCTCTCTTTTAGATTTTAAAAGATAGCTTTTTTTATTTTTATTCAATTTAAATACTTTACTTTCTATTTTACTAATTGAATTTTTTCATTATAATTTGATATTGTTTCTTCAATATTTTTAGATTTCATTATAGTTGACATTACAGCAAAATCATCACAGTATTTTAATGTTTCCTTGACATTAGATGGTAGGATTCCTCCAAGTGCAACGGTCTTAATATCAGTAATTTTCTTAGCTTCCTTCAAAAGTTCAATTCCTTTTGGCAATAAATTTTCTTTACACTTAGTTTCATATATATGTGATAATGTTATGTAATCTATTTTTATATTTAGTTTTCTTATTATTTCTTCTAGACACTTTACTTCTTCTACTTTATGTAATGACAATCCCAGTATCTTATTTTTATTGAAATTATATCTATTTCCCAGTAAATTCAAAAACAATTTAAATGGAAGATGAATACCTTGACAATCTGTCTTTTCAAAAAATTCTATATTGCTATTTATTATAAAGTTTACTTTAAATCCATCATTATTCTCTTTCTTTTTTATACTATTCTTCAAGCTTTCATCCAATATTTTTTCCTGAAAATTAATATACTTAATTTTATTTTTTATCTTTATATATAAATCTTTTAATGCTTCATATTCTAAATCTTTTTCTCTTATTATAATATTTTCTACACCACTCAATATAGATTCTTTAATAACCTCTAAGTATCGTTCCTCGCTACATAAATTTCTATTTGTTATCAAATACATCTAAAATCTTTCCCAATCTTTAAATACATGTTGATAACCAATTGAATTTAGCATTTTCTCTATATCTTCAACAGTACTTTCATCATTTATTTTGAATTGAGCAGTATCATGTTCATCTTGAGAATGCCCTCCTACATCTGTAGATACACCTGCACTTAATTTAGTTACTCCTAAAGGTACTATATGACTTCTCATTTCCAAATTTTCTCTAGTAGATATATTTAAAGCTGCATGAGGGTCAAACAGCCTCATACAAACCATCGCTTGAACTAAATCAGTGTCGCTTATATCTACTAATTCTTCAAAACAACCTTTGAATGGTCTCATTCTTGGTGTTGAATATGAAAGCTCAATATGAGGATATTTTGTTTTTAGATATTTCCCATGCAATATTGTAAAGAAGGTCTCTTTTCTAAAATCATTTAATCCTAAAAGTGCTCCTATTGATAGAGTTCTCATACCTGCCTTTGCTCCTCTTTCAGGAGCATCTAATCTAAATTTATAATTTGATTTTGGCCCTTTTAAATGAACTCTTTTATATATTTTCTCATCATAAGTTTCTTGGTATACAGTTAGACCTTCAACACCTTTGTTTACAATATACTTATATTCATCTATTTCCATTGGATATACTTCAATTCCTATAGATGGAAATTTATCTCTTAATATTTCTATAGCTTCACCTATATATTCTACACTTGAATGAAAACTACTTTCACCAGTTAAAACAAGTAGATGTTTGAAACCCTCTTTTGAAATTTCATTTCCTTCCTCTCTAATTTCATCCATAGTTAGTTTTTTTCTTTTTATTCCACTTTTTATATTGTAACTACAATAAACACATTGATTTACACAGTAATTTGCTATGTACATTGGTGTATATAGGCAGACTGTCTTTCCAAAATATTGAACACTTAATTTATGTGCTTTTTGTGCCATAGCTTCTAAATGTTTTACAGCAGTTTTAGAAAGTAAATTTAATATATCAAAATCCTCAAGTTTGTCTTTTGATAAACTTCTTAAAACATCATTGTCTGTAACATTATTTAAATATCCATCAAAATCAAAATCCCTATATTTTTCTATTACCTCATAAAAACTCATCATCAATCACCACTTTCTATAAATTGCCTAAAAAACCTGTTAAAGGAGAAGATGCATTTGCAAATTCTGATACACTTCCTGTTTTTGCTATATAAGCTTCTCGTCCACCTTCTACAGCTAACTTAAATGCTCTAGCCATTTGCACAGGGTCACCTGCTGAAGCTATAGCAGTATTAACAAGCACTGCATCAGCTCCCATTTCCATAGCTTCCATAGCTTGAGATGGTTTACCAATACCTGCATCAACTATTATTGGTATATCTAATTCATCTATCATTATTTTTATCATTTCTTTCATTTGAAGACCTCTATTTGAACCAATTGGAGCACCAAGAGGCATAACTGCTGCTGCTTTAGCTTCTATAAGTCTTCTTCCAGCATAAAGGTCTGGTGTCATATATGGAAGTACTATAAATCCTTCATCAGCAAGTATTTTTGTAGCTTTTATAGTTTCTTCATTATCAGGAAGTAAGTATCTAGTATCTGATATTACTTCTATTTTTATAAAGTCTCCACAACCCATTTTTCTAGATATTCTAGCTATTCTTACAGCTTCTTCTGCATTAGTAGCTCCTGACGTGTTTGGAAGTATAGTCATTTCTTTTGGAATATATGTTAAGATATTTTCTTGTTTATTATCTAAATCTACTCTTCTAAGTGCCATTGTTATTATTTCGCTTCCACTTTCTTTGATTACTTTAGGCAATATATCATTTGAGCCATATTTACCTGTTCCAACCAATAATCTGCTATTGAATTCATGTCCTCCAAGTACTAATTTATCCATTTTCTTTCCTCCCCATCTTATTTTTTTCAATTTTCAATCTTTTTATTTTCTGATTCACGTATTTACATATCTATAAGTATTTTTGTTGCCAAATTTGCCATATGATTTGCACAAATAGCAACTCTTGGAGCCATAAGTCCCTCTCCAATTTTAGCTTCATTTACAAAATCTCCACATATATAAAATCTATCTCTTATTTTCTTAGTAGTTATTATATTTGAATCATAGTAACCTGCCATACCTGATGATGCTATCAAATATTTATCTTTCAAATTTATTAAGATATAATTACAAACTTGTGCTTTACATGAAGCATCATCAAAAGCTTCAATTATCAAATCTGCCTCTTTAAGTATATCCATATTATATTTATTTAAAAAAATATTTTGCTTTTTTAATTTTATAAATGGATTAATTTTTGTTATATTTTCAACCATAGCATCTGTTTTTAGTTTTCCTATATCATCTATAAAGTATTGCTGTCTATTTAAGTTAGATGGCTCCACAACATCATAATCTATAAGTAGAAGTTCTCCAACTCCAATTCGAGCTAAAGAGATAGCTATATTGGACCCAAGTCCACCTAGTCCCAATATAGCAACTCTTCCTTTTTTTAATTTATTATGCACATTTGGAGTATGTCTAGCTATCAACAAGCTTTCTAACTCATCAAAAGAAGGTTTAACCCCTTTTTGTATAAGTGTTAATTTATCATTTTCAGAAAGGGGAATGTCAGCTTTAATTGGATATCCATTCAACACCAATACATCACATTTATGATTATATTTATCTCTAACTTTATAGGCAGTTGTATTTTTTTCAACATCTGTTAATACTTCATTTACAAATATTTTTATTTTAACCACCTCCAATAAAGCTAATAAGTTCTACAACATCTTCATCCTTTAATATATATGTATTGTAATTGGATTCTTCAATTATTTCTAGATTTATCTCAACTACAACTCTATCGCTCTTCAAATTATATTTATTCAACAAATCTATAACAGTTAAGTTTTCTTTGAATTCAACATTCTTTCCATTAACCTTCACTAAATCACCTCCTCATTTTGACTTTATTCAACTAATTCTCTGCACAAATTATATTAAATTAAGTTCCTCATTGTTTAATATTTTTTTAACTGTTCTCATTGAACACATTTTTCCACACATAGTACAACTATCTTCATGAGTCGGAGTTGACTCATCTCTATATCTTTTAGCTTTTTCAGGGTCTATTGCAAGTCTAAACATTTCACACCAATCTAAATCTGCTCTAGCTTTACTCATTTTGTTATCCCATTCACGAGCTCCTTTAACATTCTTAGCTATATCTCCTGCATGAGCAGCTATTTTAGCAGCTATTATCCCTTCTTTCATATCATCTAAATTAGGTAATCTTAAATGTTCTGCTGGAGTTACATAGCATAAGAAGTCTACTCCTTTAGCACATGCTAATGCTCCTCCTATTGCACTAGTTATATGGTCATAACCTGGGGCTATATCTGTAACCAATGGACCAAGAACATAAAAAGGTGCTCCATGACATAGTCTTTTTTCTAACACTACATTTGCTTCTATTTCATCAATAGCCATATGACCAGGTCCTTCTATCATGACTTGTACATTTCTTTCCCATGCTCTTTTAGTAAGTTCTCCTAATACTACAAGTTCTTGAATCTGAACTCCATCTGTAGAATCTTTTATACAACCAGGTCTACATGCATCCCCCAAACTTAATGTAACATCATACTCTTCACATATATCTAAAATCTTATCAAAATTAGTATAAATAGGATTTTCTTTATTATTTAACTCCATCCAAGCAAATAATAGTGAACCTCCACGAGATACTATATGAGTTAATCTTTCATGATTTTTTATCTTTTGACAAACACTTCTAGTAAGACCAGCATGTATAGTAATAAAATCAACTCCGTCAATAGCATGTTGTCTTATTACATTTAAAAATTCTTCTTCTGTTATATCCTTTAGTTCTTTTTCTAAATACCCTACTGCATCATACATAGGAACCGAACCTATCATTGCGGGTGACATTTCAACAACTTTTTCTCTAAATTCTCTAGTTTTTCCATAGTTACTCAAATCCATTATTGCTTCAGCTTTCATGTCTATTGCCACTTTAACTTTTTCAAGTTCATTTTCTATATTCTTACAATCTCTTGAAATTCCTAAGTTTACATTTATCTTTGTTCTTAAATTTTTACCTACACCTTCTGCACTTAAGGATTTATGATTTTTGTTAGCAGGTATAACAACTTGTCCCTTTGCTATTAATTCTCTTAATTCATTTACATCTACTTGTTCCTTTTGAGAAACGATTTCCATTTCTTTAGTTATTATGCCTTTTCTAGCAGCATCCATTTGCGTTGTATAATTCATATTACATTCCTCCAAGATTAAAGTTATAGTTTTTAACAATAAAAAAAGTGCTTTTCCTTGTTTTGGAAAGCACTCTTATAATCATATATACACTTAGACAAATTTCTCACTATGCAGAATAATTTATCTATTTATATAACAAAATTATATTACAAAGCTTCCCTTCGCAAGCATTATCTTGATCAGGTTATTAGGGTTTGTAAGTTACGGCTTTATCTCTCAGCTAGCCAATTCTAGCGCCCCTAGCTCTAAATTTTTATCATTTTTACAAATTCAGTATAACACAGCAAAAATATTAGTTCAACATAATAATACAAATTTTATATTTTAATCCAGCTAACTTTACTCCAATGATGCACCTTTTTTCGAATTTTCAAGATAAGATTTAAGTATAACAGCCCTTATATTTTCATACTTTATTGAATCTGGAAGTTTTCTTTTTATGTTATTTAAATTTTCATAACCTACTTCTTCACATACTTCTAAAATCATCTTCCTTTCATCTTCACTATAAAAATTTTCTAAATCTAATGTAAATGATATACTTTGCCCATCTTTTAAATAATCATATACATATCCAATAACTGTAGATAGGGAGACTTCTATTTCTTGACTTACACTTTGTATATCCTTACCTTGATTTAACAAATCTAGTGCTATTTCATTGTTTTTTCTGCTTTCTCCATCTAGTATCAATTTTCTTTTTTTCTTTTTCTCCCAAGTAACATCAATACTATTTTCTTTTACATAATGTTTAACTTCATCTAAAATACTAGCCCCATACTTTTCAATTTTTACTTCACCTATACCAGAAATATCCTTTAATTGTTCTTTATCAATAGGATATCTTCCACTTATTTCTTTCAAAGCCTTATTAGTTAAAATCATGTATGGAAGTAATTTTTCTTTTTTAGCATATTCTTCTCTAATATTTATTAGCCTTTCATATAAAGCTTTATCTGTATTAACTTCAAGAAATTCACTATTGACATTTATTAAATCGACATTTTTTTCTTTGTCTTTTTTATCTATATTGTTTTTTTCGACATATTCTTTGATTAGTGTTTCAAAATCTTCACCATATTTTTGATATTTAATTTCTCCTACTCCAGATATATTTAGCATTTCTTCTTTATTGACTGGATAACTACTAGACATAGCTCTAAGTGTTCCATCTCCAAAAACCATATATGGAGCTATTCTTTCTTCACTTGCAATTAAGTGTCTTAATTCTCTTAAAGCACTATATAATTCATCTTCTATTTCTAGAGATTTTGTCATTACAATTTCCTTAAATTCTACCTTTACCTCGCCCTTCAAAACTTTCATAGACATATCATTTAATCTTATAGTTGGGTAACTTCCTCTGTTTCCGCTACCTAAAGTTTCGACTAAATCTAAAAAACCATGAGAAACTAATGTATTTATAAAATTCTTCAAGTCTTCACTTGAATAATCTCTCATAATATTATATGTAGACAAAGTATCTAAACCAAGTTGTAAAATTTTTTTGTTTTTAGACCCTCTAAGTACATCTACAATAGTAGTAACACCATAACTTCTTTTCATTCTAGCTACACATGAAATAACTTTTTGAGCATCTATAGTTTTATCCACTATTTCTCCTTCAACTAAACAATTACTACAGTTATTACAGTTTTCTATATAATTTTCTCCAAAGTAATTTAATATTGTCCTCCTATAGCATGAATTACTATAAACTAAATCAATCATATGCTGAAGTTTTTTATGTTGAAATAATTTTCTTTCAGGATTTTCAACACCAATATCTATTAAATATTTTTGTATATGTACATCTCCTGGAGAAAATAAAAGTATACATTCACTTTTTTCTCCATCCCTACCAGCTCTCCCTATTTCTTGGTAGTAATTTTCTACACTTTGAGGCATATTGTAGTGTATAACCCATCTTATATTGGGCTTATCAATACCCATCCCAAATGCATTTGTTGCTATCATTATATCTATATTATCATTTATAAAATCTTCTTGATTCTTATTTCTTTCATTTTTAGATAAACCTGCATGGTATTTTGATACAGATATATTTCTCTTTGCCAAGCCATTATAAATATTTTCAACTTCTTTTCTAGTAGCTGTATATATAATTCCAGACTCATTTTTATGATTTTGAATATAGTCCAAAATATATTTATTTTTACTAGATGATTTCACTATATTTATTGCTAGATTTTCTCTATCAAACCCTGTTATGTAACAATCTGGACTCTCTAAACACAATAAATTTATTATATCAGCTCTTACCTCTTCTGATGCAGTAGCTGTAAAGGCTGTGACTATAGGTCTTTTAGACAAACTATTGATAAACGTAGAAATCCTTCTATAACTCAGTCTAAAATCATGTCCCCATTGAGATACACAATGTGCTTCATCTATTGCAATTTGACTTATGTCATTATTATTTATTAGTTCAAGAAATTCTTGGGTATCTAATCTTTCTGGAGCAATATAAAGTATTTTATAAGTATTTTTTCTAATATTACTTAATATTTCATTAAATTCTTTGTTTCCCAATGAACTATTTATAAAAGCAGCATTGATTCCCATGGCTTTTAAAGCATCTACTTGGTCTTTCATAAGAGATATAAGTGGTGAAATCACTACTGTCATCCCATCTAATATCAATGCTGGAAGTTGATAACATATAGATTTTCCTCCTCCAGTTGGCATTATAGCTAATACATCTTTTTTATTCAAAATAGAATTTATTATGGACTCTTGGCCTTTTCTAAAACTTGTATATCCATAGTATTTTGATAATATTTCTAAATGTTTTTTATTCATATATTTCTCTCCCAATTCAAATTAATTAAACTTCTTTTCTGATTATGTTCAAATTTTTATTTTTATATTCACAATCGCATTATTCCAAAGTTTCTAGCTGTTATATATTATATATTAACATATATTTTTAAAAAAATAGTTTGCAAAGTAAAATAATTTATGATACATTCTAAATATAAATTTAATACTTAATCTTCGGGGTAGGGTGAAATTCCCAATCGGCGGTATAGCCCGCGAGCTGAGTTAAAACTTGGTTGATTTGGTTAAATTCCAAAGCCGACAGTAAAGTCTGGATGGAAGAAGATATATGCTAAATAAGTGTTTTTGTAGAGCCGTTTTGCTATACATTTATACAATATTTATTGTAGATTATTCTAAACCCCGAGTTAATTCTCGGGGTTTTTTGTTTGAAAATTATCTAAGTTTAAATAGGGGGTGTAAATATTGTGAAATTTATAAGTCAAAAAGAGAAAGATATTTATTATATGAAAAAAGCTATTGAATTAGCCAAAAATGGAGAAGGTTTTGTAAATCCAAATCCATTAGTGGGATGTGTAATCGTTAAAGATGATGACATAATAGGTAAAGGATATCATGAGAGATTTGGCTCTAATCACGCTGAAATAAATGCTATAAATAGTGCTAATCAAAGTTTAAAAGACACTACCCTTTATGTAAATTTAGAACCCTGTTCTCATTATGGCAAAACACCTCCTTGTGTAGATAAAATTATTCAAAATAAGATTAAGAGAGTCGTAATATCTACATTAGACCCAAATCCAATCGTTTGTGGTAATGGAGTAAAAAAACTAAGAGACAATAACATTGATGTTACTGTAGGTATATTAGAAAAAGAAGCAAAACAATTAAATGAAATATTTTTTTACTATATAAAAACAAAAAAACCTCTTTGTATTGTAAAATCAGCAGTAAGTTTAGATGGCAAGATTGCCACAAAATCGCTAGAATCAAAATGGATATCTAATGAATCATCAAGATATCTAACTCATAAGTATAGAAATAAATATCAAGGTATAATGGTTGGGATAAACACAGTTTTAAATGATAATCCATTGCTAACTTGCAGACTTAACCAAGAAAATGTATCTCACCCTGTAAGAATAATAATAGACACAAACTTAAAATTGCCAGTTGATAGCAAATTAGTTAAAGATAAAAACAATAAAACTATAGTTTTTACGTGTTGTGAAGATAGTGAAAAATCATTAGTTCTAAGAAAAAATAATATTGAAGTAGTACTTTCTCCTAAAAAAAATAATATGGTAGATTTAGAATTTGTAATGTATAAATTAGGAGAATTAAAAATTGATTCTGTTTTAGTTGAAGGTGGTGCTACACTTAATGACAGTCTATTTAGAAACAATTTAGTTGATAAAGTCAAATTGTTTTTATCACCTAAAATTATAGGTGGAAAAGATGCTCCTACTTTCGTTTCTGGAGATGGAATAGATTACTTATCAGATGCTATACAATTAGAAATTAAGAATGTAACTTTAATAGATGGCGATATTTTGGTAGAGTCTGATGTTTTAAATTAAATTTATAAATATACACGTCTAGGAGGTTAAAATGTTTACTGGCATAGTAGAAGAAGTTGGAATACTTAGAAAAATTACTGCTAATGGCAAAAGTGGAAAAGTCACCATACAATCAAATAAAATACTAGATGGTACAAATCTTGGAGATAGTATTGCTGTAAATGGAGTTTGCTTAACTGTTTCAAGTTTAGGTAAAAATGAATTTACTGCTGATGTCATGATGGAAACAGTCCGTTCCACAAATTTAAGTTCATTAAATCCAAGTGATGAAGTAAATCTTGAAAGAGCTATGAGTCTTTCTTCTAGATTTGGTGGACACCTAGTAACAGGTCATGTTGATAGTAAAGGTACTATTTGTAAATTTGAAAAAGATGAAAATGCAGTTTTAATAAGCATACAACCGTCCAAAGAACTTTTATCAACAATGATACACAAAGGTTCTGTTGCTATTGATGGTGTAAGTCTAACTATAGCTTATTTAGATGATGAGATATTTAAGGTTTCGGTTATACCTCATACTAAATTTAACACTACTCTCTTGACAAAGAATATTGGAGACTTTGTCAATTTAGAAAGTGATGTAATTGGAAAGTATGTTAATAATTTTCTTGTAAAAAACTACAAGGAATTAAATTCTAATAGTAGTCACTATAAATCAAATATAGATAAAGAATTTTTATTTAAAAATGGTTTTTAAAAATAATAAAAGGAGTGAATTACATGTTTAACACTATTAAAGAAGCTATTAATGATATCAAAAATGGAAAAATGGTAATCGTAGTTGATGATGAAAGCAGAGAAAATGAAGGAGATTTATTGATGGCAGCTGAAATGGCTACACCTGAGACAATAAACTTTATGGCTACATATGGTAGGGGCCTTATTTGTCTTCCTGCTACTGAAGAAAAATTTAAAAGTCTAAATATACCTCTTATGGTTAAAGAAAATACAGACACATTTCAAACTGCATTTACTGTCACTATAGATGGAATAGATACTTTAACAGGTATATCTGCATATGAGAGAGCTGAAACTGTCAAACTATTCTGTAATGAAAGTTCCACAAGTAAAGATTTTAAAACACCTGGACATGTATTTCCATTAATAGCAAAAACTGGAGGTGTCCTAGTTAGAGATGGTCACACAGAAGCTTCTGTAGACCTTGCTAGACTTGCAGGATTTAAAGAAATTGGTCTTATCTGCGAAATAATGAAAGATGATGGTACAATGGCAAGAGTTGATGATTTAATGATATTTAAAGAAAAACATAATTTAAAAATAATTACTATAAAAGACTTGATAGAATATCGAAAAAGAAATGAAACCACTATAGAAAAAATTTCTAGTGCTTTTCTTCCAACAAAATATGGAAATTTTGAAATAATAGGATATAAAGATATTTACTCAAATGAAGAACACATTGCCCTTACTTATGGAAATGTAAATGAAGAAAATACACTAGTCAGACTTCATTCTGAATGTTTAACAGGTGATGTATTTCATTCTTTAAAATGTGATTGTGGGCTACAGTTAGAAACTTCTATGAAAAAAATTGTAGAAAATGGAAGTGGTGTTTTAATTTATATGAAACAGGAAGGCAGAGGTATTGGGCTTTTAAATAAAATTAAAGCTTATAAACTTCAAGAAGAAGGTTATGATACTGTTGAAGCGAATTTAATGCTTGGATTTGAAGAAGATATGAGAGATTTTTATATCGCTGCTCAGATATTAAAAAATTTACATATAAAAAGTATAAACCTTTTAAGTAATAATCCTGACAAAATAAATCAATTAGAAAAATATGGAATAAAAATTGAACATAGAGTTCCTATTAATGAAGAAATTAATGATTTTAATAAATTATATCTGAAAACTAAGAAGGATAAAATGGGACATCTATTAGATATTATATAGCTAATGGTATTTAATTTTTATTCTACTAAGTAATTTTTATTACAATAATATGCATATATACTAAAAATATAGATTTATAACCTAAATAAAATTGGAGGAAATAAAAATGATATATGAAGGAAAACTTATTGGAAAAGATTTAAAAATAGGTATAATAAACTCTCGTTTTAATGAATTTATAACATCAAAACTTTTATCTGGTGCTCAAGATTGCCTTTTAAGACACGATGTTACTCAGGAAAATATAGAAGTGGTTTGGGTACCTGGAGCTTTTGAGATTCCTCTCGTTGCTCAAAAAATGTCTAAGAGTGGTAAGTATGATGCTATAATATGTTTAGGATGTGTTATAAGAGGTGCTACTTCTCATTATGATTATGTATGTAGCGAAGTATCTAAAGGCATTGCAAAAGTATCTTTGGATAATGAATTACCTGTTATATTTGGAATAGTAACAACAGAAAATATTGAACAAGCTATTGAAAGAGCTGGCACAAAAGCTGGAAATAAAGGATATGATTGTGCTATGAATGCACTAGAAATGGCAAACCTATTTAAGGTTCTAGATTAAATACCTTTATTGATTAAATAGTGGAAATTAAAATAGAGACTATAAAATACTATTAAGTACCAATATGGCAAAGCATACTTGTCTTTTGGTACTTAATAATTTTAAAGATAATTATCTATTTGAACAACCTTACCCATATCTTCATATTCATTAGAAATACCAACACTATTCACGTATATTTTGAAATTAGAATATATACAATCATTATGTAAATTTTTAAGGACACAAGATAGATTTTTAGTGTTAAATTCCCTGTAATCTAGGAAATATAAGTTAATAATAAAAAATACTTTTAAAAGCTTAAAATAACTACAAATATAAATCTAAATATAAAATACCATAAATTTGTACATATTACTATCAAAGCTATCGTTTTTATTTATAGCATATATTAATGTTATATTAATTATCTATTTTATTATTTTCTCGATTAATTATACAATATAATTAAGTAAGCAATAATAAACTATAAATGAACACCATAATTTAATGGTTGTTTATTGAATATTTATGGGGGACTGAATTATGAAAACAAGTTCAATACAAGATTTAACACTAGAAAAACGTAACCTTATAAAAAAATATTCTCTTACTTTGAATGAAGATTTAATTTGGGAATTTAAACACGATAAATACCACACTGTAAAATACTTCACACACAAGTTTGCAGTTAAAGAATCTATATTTGCTCTTTTATTCAATATACACAGATTATGTTATGCTAAAATAAAATACTTTGAATCAAATTTTTCAAAATATGAACCTTATAAATACAACTATCAAGAAGGATTTGTTAAATGTGAAATATATGATATGAGTTTTATGTTGCATAAATATAGCAACATGATGATAGACTTAAGAAATTTACAAGAAATCAAAAATATAGAAGAGTTTAGATTATTTTGTGATTACTTAGAAAGCTTTGAAGATAACTTACAAGATTTAATTGTGTAGTATTTAAAAAGAGAGGTTTTAATATATTATTTATGATAACTAAATTATATTAAAATACTAAAAACTCTTAATAAAATATAATATACTTGATATAAAAAAATATTACTGGAATTAAAAATTCCAGTAATATAAGTTAGCTAAAATACTATATTCACATAAATTAAATACATTCTAATCTATCAAAATTACTCTATAATTTTTATACTACTTTTTATCCTAAACGTTCATCAGATAATTCAGTGTGCCACTCTGATACATTTTCTAGTCCTTCTATTTCATCTGCAATAAATACAGGGTCTTTTATTCCAGATTTTTTTTGGCTTGTATAGTCTTTTAAAGCAATAAATGCGTACTTACCTAAAAGAGTTATTGCTATTAAGTTTATTATAGCCATCAGTGCCATAAATAAATCTGCTAAATTCCAGACTACTTCTACTTGAGTAAGAGAACCAAATAAAACCATACCTACAACGAAAACTCTAAATACATTAAGTTTAATTTTACTTCCACTCATAAACTCCATATTTGATTCTCCATAGTAATAATTTCCTACTATAGAACTAAATGCAAATAAGAATATACAAACTGCTATAAAAATATTTCCTATTGGACCTATATGGTGAGTTAAAGCTTCTTGAGCTAATTCAATTCCTGTTGCTCCACTACTAGCATAATCTGAATATAATAATACCATGAATGCTGTACAACTACATATAATTATAGTATCTGTAAAAACACCTAGAGATTGGATTAAACCTTGTTTTACAGGGTGAGTTACATGTGCTGTTGCAGCAGCATTAGGTGCACTACCCATTCCTGCTTCATTAGAAAATAAACCTCTTTTTACTCCAGTCATTACAACTCCCATAAATGTACCAATTGCCATTCCTCTAAAATCAAATGCGCTTTCTACTATTAATGATATAACTCCTGGTATTTCTGTTATATTCATTACAACTATAGCTAAAGCAACTAATATGTATAATCCTGCAAATACAGGAACTATTATTTCTGAAACTTTTGCTATTCTATGAACACCACCAAAAATAACTATTGCTGTTAAAATTCCAAGACCTATTCCCATAGCCATTTTACTTATACCAAATGCATTATTAAATGCCAATGAAACAGTATTTGCTTGAACTGCATTGAATACAAATCCATAACAGATAGTTATAAGTATTGAAAATAAAACACCCATCCATCTTTTATTTAAACCTTGTTCCATATAATAAGCTGGTCCACCTCTAAAAGCTGGTCCATTCTTAACTTTATAAATTTGAGCCAATGTACTCTCCACAAAACTTGAAGCAGAACCAATTAAAGCTATAAGCCACATCCAAAATACAGCACCAGGACCTCCTGCTACTACTGCAATTGCTATCCCTGCTATATTTCCAGTACCAACTCTTGAAGATGTACTTATACAAAAGGCTTGAAATGAAGATATTTTTCCTTCTTTTTTTGCATTTTTATTTGCTGCACCATCACCTAAAAGCCTAAACATTTCTATAAAATATCTGAATTGTACAAAATTTGTTTTAATAGTAAAGTAAATACCAATTACAACTAACATTATAATTAGAATATAAGACCATAAGTAATTGTTTACAAATACTACTGCATTGTTAATGCCTGTTAAAATACCATTTAAAAAATCCATTTTATTAATTACCCCCTATTAATATTGTTTTCTCAATAAATCTTAAAATCAAAAAAATGCATAATTCCTTGTGAAAAATTCATTAATTTAATTATAATATTTATAAAATTAAATTACAAGGTTTAAAATGAATAATTTCTTTAATAAATTGCAGTTTTATCTTTAAATTCAACTTTATTTTATTAATTTTATAACTTAGATGTAATTAATACTTTATATTGCTTATCAAATACAATAAATTATACTTTTGAAGTATATTTTTTCGTTTGTCGTTTAATATTATAAGTAATGATATGATTTTAAAATTTATTTAAATAGCAAAAATTTTCTCTAAATTCTGTTAATTTTTTAAAAACTTTGTTAAATAATATACTTTTATACATCCATTGAAAAAACTAGAAAAAAGTAATACTATATATAGTACTAGCATTAGACACAAAAGAATACAAATGGAGGTACTTATATTATGGAATTTCAACAAATAATAGCTATATGTATATTTTTAATAGTTATGGCAGCTATTATTACAGAAAAGGTAAACAGATCTGTAGCAGCGGTTGGTGGTGCACTATTAATGATAATATTCAATATACTTACACTTGATGAAGGATTAAGCCATATAGACTTCAATACTATTGGAGTATTGGTTGGTATGATGCTATTTGTTGCTGTTGTTAAAAACTCAGGACTATTTGAATATATAGCTATTTGGACTGCAAAAAAAGCTAAAGGTGATCCATGGAGAATAATGATTTGTTTTGCTATTATAACAGCTATTTTATCTGCTGTATTAGATAATGTTACTACTGTTTTACTTATAGGTCCAATGACTATAGTTATTACACAAATTCTAGGACTTAATCCAGTTCCATTTTTAATAACACAAATTTTAGCTTCAAATATCGGAGGTACATCTACTCTTATAGGTGACCCTCCAAATATTATGATTGGTAGTGCTGCCAATCTTAGTTTCATGGATTTTGTAATAAATTTAGGACCTGCTGTTATAGTAATACTTATTATAACAATAATATGTTTTAAATTTATTTATGGAAAAGAACTTGTTGTAGATGATAAAGCCAAAGAAGTAATATTAAAGCTTGATGAAAAAAAATCTATTAAAGATAAACCCTTACTTATAAAAAGTCTTCTTTTAATAGCATTTATACTCTTTGGTTTTATGTTTCATAGCACAATCCATATAGATTCTTCTGTTGTAGCATTAACTGGTGCATCTATAATGCTTCTTATAGGAAAACAAGATGTAGATGAAATTATGGCAGGTATTGAATGGTCTACAATCTTATTCTTTATGGGATTATTTGTAGTAGTTGGTGGATTAGTAGAAGTGGGTATAATAAATAAATTAGCTCAAGCATTAATTGGACTTACAGAGGGCCATATTGTATTTACAATGTTATTAATATTATGGTTATCAGCAATAGTTTCTTCATTCTTAGATAATATTCCGTTTGTTGCAACATTAATTCCACTTATTTTGACTATGCAAGCTGAAGGAATTGATGTAATGCCACTATGGTGGGCAACATCCCTTGGAGCTTGTCTTGGAGGTAATGGGACACTTATTGGAGCCTCTGCCAATGTTGTACTAGCAGGTATAGGCAATAAGCATGGTCATCCTATATCTTTTAAAGAGTATTTTAAGATAGGTTTTCCACTTATGATTATATCTATTATTATATCTACTGTTTATTTAATTATAAAATTTTAGAAAATATAGTATAATAGTATTAAAGGGGATGTGTATATATGAATATTAATACTGTTCAAGGAGATTCAATTGAAGTTCTTTTAAGACAACTTGGAGCTACAAAAATATCAAAAGTAAGTAGTACATTATATTTTATTAAGTTTGATTTAGGAGACAACTGGGAAATATCTTATACTTATAATATTAATGCTAAAGATCAATATTTTTTACAAAGAATTGAACCATATCCTATTGGTAGAGGTCTTTTTAATGATGAATATGAAATAATATCATTTATATCAAAGGATTTAAACAAATTTCTAAATGCTAAAAATAGTAGTAACTTTAAAACTTTTGTTGAAGTTACTAGAAAAGTCAATTCTATTATTGATAATGTAGAAGAGTTATTTTTAAACTATAATGTAGATGGAGATGATTTAAAAACACTCAATAAAGAACTTAACGATATATTAAATGATATTAACTATATAGAAAAGCATACAAAGAAAATCTAAAGTAAGATACTTATAAATTTAAGGTTATATAAAAAAACTTTGTACAACCTCAAAATTTAATACTAAATATAAAGAATCTTATTTGTTAAAATGATAAAATAGCTGATGAAGCATATGCTTCATCAGCTATCTTGTTTTTAATGATGCCCACATCCATCATGTGAACAAGTATGATTTGATGGAAATTCTACTAATTTTCCATCTTTAAGTAAGTCCAAATTACCACTGATAGTATCAGCTTCAGCTCTATAAACTTTTATTCCCATACTATTTAATTTAACTATGGCACCTTGCCCTATTCCTCCAACTACTACTGCATCTACAACTGTACCTGATAATGCTTTTATTGGTTGGCATTTCCCATGTTCATGACCTAAATCTCCATTGTCTAAAGATTTAACTTCTCCACTTTCTAAGTCACACACAACAAAGATTGGTGCAGAACCAAAATGACCATATGGTTTACTATCTAATCCTTTATTTTCTTCTACTGGTATACATACTTTCATTATTATTTCTCCCTTCTCTTGCAACATTTTTTCATAGATTTACATTCTTTACTGCATCCTAGATGTATTGTATTTATATCAAATACATCTATAAAGCTTTCACTAGAATTACTTAACATAGAATTTATAAAATCCATACATATGTTAAACACTTCTTTGTTAATATGATATAAAACATAGTATCCTTCTTTATATCCTGTTATTATGCCAACTTCTTTTAATATTTTTATATGTTGTGAAACAGCAGAATCTGAAATTCCTAAATATTTAGAAATTCCTTTTTGGCAGATATTTCTTTTAGATACTAATATAAGTATGTTAAGTCTAGTTTCATCACTCAATGCTTTAAATATTTTAACCAAATTTTCCATAAAGACCTCTTTTTGATTAAGTAATTACTTAATTAAATTATAGTACTCTTAATTAGATTTTTCAACTATTATTTTGAAATTTTGGAACTTATTATAAATAATTCTAATTGTTTCTATATATATTTCAATTGTCAATTTAAATCTATCAAAATAAACATACCTAGAGATACATCTCTAATGTATCTTGAAGTAAAATAATAATATACAAATAAAAAACTGTCTAAAATAATTATATTATTTTAAGACAGTTTTTTATTTGTATATTTAAAAATTTACTTACTAATTATACTAAGCTCTTTTTAATTTATCTAGATAATAAACAGCATTTAATGCTGCTATTTGTCCTTGCCCAGCTGCTTTGATATAAGAATAGGGTTTACCTACACAGTCTCCTGCGGCAAAACATCCTTCTATATTAGTTTTCATATTATTGTCAACCTTAATATGGATACCATCAATTTCTATTCCAGGAATCAATGTACTTGGAGCTGTACTATCTTTTATAACGAATACTCCATCAACTTCAATATGATTTTCTTTAAAAGATATCTTATTTACAAGTTTATCTCCATCTATTTGCACTGGTCTATCATGTATAATCTCAATAGAATCATCTAAATTATCTGAACTTCTCATAAGGTTTTCTTTTTTATACATAGGTATAAAATAAGTTTTTGAAGTAAGTTCACTTAAGAAATTTGCCTCTTCTTTAGATTCTTCATTATATCCTATAACTGCTACTTTTTTATTTCTATAAAGTGGTGCATCGCATGTAGCACAATATCCTACTCCTCTTCCTAGAAATTCTTCTTCACCTTTTATTGGTCTAGTATATTCTACACCAGTTGCAAGGATTACAGTAGTAGCTTCATACATATCATTTCCAGACATTATTGCAAAGTATTCTCCCATAGCATAAATATTATTTATTCTTTTATTTTCAATTGAAATATCCATGTTATCTATATGGGATTTAAATTTGTCTTTTAATTCATCTCCACTTATATCATAAAAACCTAAATAATTATCTATTGAAGGAGCTTTAACAAGCTTATTGCTTAAATTATCATTGCCAAACATAATCATTGTTTTATTTCTTATTTTTGCATTTATAGCAGCAGATAATCCTGCTGGACCACTACCTATTATAGCTATGTCATATCTCATAATATTCACCCATTTTTATAAATATGATTTTACTTTCATCTCAATTTTGTTCTTAGGCATAAATCCAATTAGAGTTTCAACTGGCTCTCCATCTTTAAATATAATCATAGTTGGTACTGTAGATACACTAAATTGTTGAGCTATTTCTAAGCTTTCATCTATATCAACTTTTACAAATCTAGCTTCGTCTTTCATCTCTTCGCCTAATTCTGCAAATACAGGTCCTAACATATTACAAGGTCCACACCAAGTTGCAAAGAAATCTACTACAACTACTCCTTTACTACCTTCAACACTACTTCTAAATTCAGATGTATTTATAATTTTTGCCATTTTTTTAATCCTCCTAAAAATTTATTATCCTTATAATTATACTATGAAATTTATAAATATAATTTTACTTTTATAAATTCTTTTATATTTTATTTTATACTATTAGTATACCCATTCTTTATTTGTAAAAACAGATTTTTATATTTTTATTATTTTAATTTTTTTGGTATTGATATTTCAAATGTAGTTCCAATACCTATATCAGAAGTTACATCTATTTCGATAGATAAATTCAAGCTAATCATATGTGCTATTGAAAGACCTATTCCAGAACCTTCTAAATCTTTATTTCTCACATTTTCACTTCTAAAAAATCTGTCAAATATAAAAGGCATTTCTTCTTTTTTTATACCTATACCAGTATCTCTTATAAGTAATGTTACTTCATCTTCCACATCTTCTTTTAATTCTAATACTATCTCATCACCTAGTTTAGTATATTTAAAAGCATTATCAATAAAAATTAATATAAGTTGTCTCAATTTATTTTTATCTGTTATTATAACTTTATTCTTTAATTCAGAGTTAAATGTAAATTTTTTTTCTTGAAACTCAGCAATATCCACATAATCTTCTGATATTTCTTCTAGTAATTTTTCTAAATCAATTTCCTCCAAGTTAACTTTAACAATAGAATCTTCCTTAGTAAGAGATAGTAAATCCGTTATCATCTTTTTAAGTCTTCTAGTTTCTTTCATTGCAGTAGCTATTGTTTCAACTTCATCATTTACTGTATTTTCTGGAGATTTTAACATACTTTCTAATTTTGATGAAACTATTGTTATTGGAGTCCTTAACTCATGTGAAGCATCTTGTATAAATTTAGCTTGGTTCCTCCAAGCAGTCTCTATTGGAATTAATGCTTTTCGAGTAAGATATACAGCTACAAAGTATGTTATTATAACAGAAATTAGTATTCCAATTATAAGTACAGATGTCAACTGTTTTAAAGAATTCATCTCTGAGTCAATGTTTCTGATTATTTGTATCTGATATCTGCCCACATCCACATTTAATTCTCTAAATGTATAACCATTTTCTGTATATTTAAAAAATGTATTTTTCTTATCTAGTCTTCTGTCTGGAAGTAATTCATCAAAATATTCATTTTGAGTATAGTAACTTATTCTGTCATTCTCATAAACATATACCATATCTTTAGGGTCTTTAAGTCTTATTGGGTTTAAAAATGAGGTTCTCTTAAATTGAGAAACTATATACTCCAGTTCATCATTGATTTCACTATCAATTCCACTATATGTAAGACCTCTAAAATATGAATATATAAATATAGAAAATATTATTAAAAAACTACCCACTACAACAATGTACATTTTTATCAAATGGTTTTTAGTGCTGGTAAATACATTCTTATTTATCATCGAATATGTATCCTACCTTACGCTTAGTTTTAATATATTTATCATATCCATATTTACTTAGTTTTTTTCTCAGATTACTTACATATACCTCTACTATTTCAATAGTTGCATCTGAATCAATTCCCCATATTCTATCATAAATCTGTTCTTTTAATAAAATTGAACCTTTATTTAAAACAAAATATTCCAATAAGTTAAACTGTTTATTTTGAAGTTTTATTTCTTCTTCTTCAATATACACTCTTTTTTCTAATGTATCTAGATATAAAGATTTAAATTCTAATCCATTTCTTTCTTTTATTTTTCCATTAGTCCTCAATATGGCATATACTCTTGCTACTAGTTCCTCCATATAAAAAGGTTTTGTTAAATAATCATTAGCTCCTATAGTAAATGCTTCTACTTTATCATCTAATGCTTCTTTAGCAGTCAATATAAGTACAGGTGTATCTATATTATTGATTCTCATTTTCTTCAAAATATCAATTCCATTTATATTAGGAAGCATTAAATCTAAAATAACTAAATCATATATATTTTGATTTATTAAATATAATGCTTCTTCTCCATCTTCACATTTTTCAGTTTCAAAATGATTACTAAGTTCTTCTACTACACTTTCTAAAAGCACCCTATTATCTTCAACTATCAAAACCTTCATAAATATCCCCTACCTTTACTTGTCTATCTTGACTTTATGAGATTTCAAATCAATATCTACATTTGCTTTTTCTTTTATATCATCATAAGTATATCCTACTAT
Source organism: Clostridioides sp. ES-S-0006-03 (assembly GCF_020662275.1). Lineage (NCBI taxonomy): Bacteria > Bacillati > Bacillota > Clostridia > Peptostreptococcales > Peptostreptococcaceae > Clostridioides > Clostridioides sp. ES-S-0006-03. Next base: position 339,151 of record NZ_JADGMM010000002.1, on the reverse strand, counting down.
TTCAACATTCTTTGCTTTTGTTGAACATGTTATATCTATATCTGTTTCTTCTGAAGCCTTCAAAACTTTGTATGATGGTACACGACTTACTGTCAAGTATTCCCCATTATCATTAACTTCTGCCGTCTTAAGGATAATATTTCCTAAGTCTTTTGATGATGAATTCTTTACTTTTATTTGATATGTGATTCCCTCTTTTGACTCATTTACTTTTTTAAGTTCTGAAGTAGATAATACTTCATACTGACTACTATTTTCTAGCTTAATTTTATTGTTTCTTATATCAATAGTATTTTCTTTTAAATTAACATATACAATTTTACCCTCTGCTTCATATTCATATGCATAGACTTCTACACTTTTGGCAAAAGTTTTATGTCCACATTCTACATAAGCAACTTTCCCAGGCATTAAAGTCATATCTAACAGAGATTTACTATCAGATGAAGTAATTTTTTTATTATCATCGTATTCATTATATATTAGTTCAACATTCGATATATTAAATGTTGAATTATTTTCTATCTTTGTGGATGTATCTATTTTTCCACCTTCATCTACAGTTATAATCTCTGTTGCTCCTATATTCAATACTTTTGCATTGTCCTTATCTATTGTTACTTCATTATTGTCTTCTGCTTGAATCTCAACTGAATCAGATTGTTCTTCTTCCCTTTTACATGCAGTCAGTGTAAAAATAAATATTGTTAATATAATCATTAAAAAAATTAATTTTTTTACTATTTTATTCATATTAAGCACCTCATATAGTAGTATTTTATAGTAGATTTTTATACTTTTTCATAAATTCCTTCAATGCTTGTGTAAGTATTTGGTGTTTTTCAAAATTTGAGTTGCTACATAATCTTTCAAAGTCACTCCAAGTTTCTTTATCTATACGTACTCTTGTTGTTTTTAATTCACTTAAAGATTCATTATCTATATGTACATCTTTTTTATTAGATATTTTTTTAGGTTTTATATTATAATCCTTCACTTCTAAATACCAATCATACACTTCACAAAGCTTATCTAAATCTTCTTGAGTTATATTTATTTTTCTGTCTTTTTTAGGTTTAATATTTTTTCTTGATTTTATATTTTTTAAATCTGTGTCGTTAAACTCAATTTGTTCAATACTCTTATTTAAAACCTTTTCATTAGATTTCTTCTTTTTGGTGCTTACCTTTTTTACATTATTAGTGTTATCTTCCTTAGTTTTTTCTTTATCCAAATCTTCTTTATTCTTTAATTCGTCTTTTAATATGTATTTACCTTTTTCTGACTTATATCCTTTTTTATTTAAAAAAGTTCTTAAAGTACTTTGACTAATTTTTAGATTTTGAGCTATCTCTGTAAATTTGATTCCTTTACTTTGAAATTCTAAAAATTTATCAATTCTTTCCTCATTATTCATTAATACTCCTCCGTCAATATCTTCTTGTCTTTCTTTTCATACTTCTTATTATATTCTTCTTTTCTAAATCTACTCTGTTTGATTCAACTATTTTTTGTAACATTTTATTATAAGTAAAATCATCTAAATTATTGTTTTTTATATAAAGAAGTGTTTCTTCTTCATACTTAACAAAACAAATTGACAATAGCCATGCCATACCCATTTTAACATAATATTCTTCACTTTGTATATTGTTACAGTATTCAAAAATATCTTTAATATGTTCATCATCAACATAATATATTAAAAACATAACTAATGCAAATCTAATCTCCCACGGATTTTCTGAACAAACATATTTTTTTAATATATCATACATGTATTCTTTATAATTACTTGTACATTTTAGTCCAGAACAAAATCCATCACAAATTGCCCAATTACTAATTTTAGGTACAAATTTTTTTATGTAATATAAAATCTCTTCAAAATTACTATTTATATTGCCAATCACCATACCCTGTAACATAACTTCTTCATAATAAGTATCTTCTGCTACTTCTAAAAATTCTTTCCAGTTGCCTTTACTTATTTCTTTTGACAACTTTCTTAAATTAGGAATTCTAATACCTATTATATTTTCTGTTCCTGGTATAAGTTTCTTATTAAAATCTCTATACTTAACATCTTGCATAGATTTCATATACTCTAAAAATTCGATATATTCCAATTTATCCCATTTTTCCCTACTAAGCATCATTTATTTACTCCTTAGTTCCTTTTTTCTTATTGTAACATAAAATTATATAAAAAAAAGCTTCTACATATCAGAAGCTTTTTCAAAAATGTACTAAATTTTTCAATTTAAAATTTAAATTAAATTAAGCTTTACTACAGCATAATATCTCTTTAGAAAATCTTACTAATCTCCCACACCGAAGTCTGTATTATTGTATAAAACTTCTATATTTGGATTTTCATTTAAAAATTCATACTTATTAATAAACCATTTAACCAACTCTTCATCTCTTTTTATTTTAGAAGAATTGTTTATAAAAACATTCACAGTTGCTTTTTCAAAAGTATTTAGAATAATATCCATGTCATTATCTATCATTTCTTTAGTCTGTCCTTTGATTCCAACCATAATACAAGGCGAATCAAAATATTCTTTTACATCTTCTGGAGTTTTAAATCTTGCATTCTTATTTAAAAAATTATTTCTAAAATCATAATCAAATGTTTCAACCCCAATTTTAAATATTATAGGGATTTCAAAATAATCTCTCATTTCCTTTAGTCTATTTTTGTAGGACCAATGACTTTCTAAGAATAGTTTTTTTATATTTTTTTCTTTTATAATCTTCTTTATTCTCTCTAAAGTATCTTTAGGTATTTCAAAACAGCTACCAGAATTTATGACTTCAAGAACTCCATATTTTCCAGTTATATTTTTTAAAACTTCAAAGTTTACTTTGTTCATTTCTTCTTCCAAATTAGAATTATCATCTATATAATCACAAAAAGAACATCTTCCCCATATACATGGAAAGCTTTTAAGTAAAACTATTTCTCTTTGATTTTTATTTATTATCTCACTATATCTATCCATATTCTCTCCTATCTTTCTCCAGTTAATGATACTTTTAAAGTCTTTGGAACTGCATTTAATCCCAAATTTACCAAAACAACAGCAATTAATTTATCTGTATAATCTGTGAACACTTGAGTTATAAACACACTAAATACATCTCCAAGCCCTAGTACTTTTAAAATTTGAACTATATAAGAAGAACCCGATGATGTCACCCCGCCAAACAAAAAAGCTGAAATTACTGAGCTTACTATAGATGTTGGTATGGCAAACAACAATACTCCTAATGGAGTTTTTAAACCAGTTAAGAATTTCTTTTTAAAAGCAATACCAGCAAGTAATCCTGTTGATATCTGAACTGGTGCAAAATAAAGAGAATATACATCAAATGTAACTCCACTTATTAAACTTCCAAACACACCTGTAATAACAGCATATTTAGGCCCCAAAAGTGAAGCTATCATTATAGTTCCTATTGAATCTAAATATATAGGTAGCCTCAGCCCCATAGCTATAAACGCACCTACTATATTTATAGAAATCCCAAAAGCTATAAGTGTAATAGTTTTGACACATATTTTTCTTTTCACACTATATCACTCCTTCCACAGAGTCTATAATGTTTTCATATCCTTTAAAAAGTCTTTTTAAAAACATATACATAAATTTCTTTTCATCAACCTCATTTAAAATAATCGCATTAGCATGTTTTTTGTAGAAATTAAATGAGTCTACTATGGATTGCCCCATAGCTATTCCATCTTCCACAATTTCTACATATGATTCAAATCCTTTACATATACTTCTGTCTATAAAATATGCCACTGCTAGAGGGTCATTTATTACACAACCTATTATTCCTTCTTGCTCCCAATGAAAATCAATATAAAATCTAGTGATTTCAGTTATATATTTTGCCATTTTTTCATCAAGTCTATTTATAAACTCAATAATATTAGGAGTAAGTACAATTTTTCTAGTTACATCTAAACCTACCATGTGAATTTTTTTAGATAAATTCTTGTAAACATAATCTGCTCCATGTGGGTCTACCCAATAGTTAAATTCTGCTACTGGAGAACAATTTCCATGAATTTTAAAAGCTCCTCCCATAGATACAAATTCATCAAGATTTTCAAAGGCTTTTTTATCTTTCATAAGTGCTTTAGCTATGTTTGTAAGTGGTGCAAGTGCTATTATAGATACTTTTTCACGATTATGTAAAGTATTTATTATAAAATCTACTGCTCCATTTTTTGCTTTAACTTCTGTCACTTTTTGATAAAAATTTTCTCCTATACCATCTTCTCCATGTGTATCTTGAGCTGTTACAAGTGTTCTTTTTAGTGGTGCTTCTTCTCCTATATATACTGGAATATTTAGTGAAGAACACATTTGAAGTGTTTTTAGTGCATTTTCTGCACCTACATTTGCTGGTACGTTACCACAACATGTGGTAATTCCAATTACTTCTAGCTCTGGTGAGTTTAAAGCCAAAAGGATTGCCAAAGAATCATCAATTCCTGGGTCACAATCAATTATTACTTTTCTTTTTTCCATATTACTATCCTCCTTGATTTGTGGTCGAGGAGAACTACACATCTTTTTTCCACTTTCAAAAAGGTGTGTCTAAGGGTATTAATTATATACTGCCACTATATAATTCCTTAGTTTTTTATACTTGGAGTTCTCGAACAAGTACAGATGTTAAGTTTAGTTATGATTTTAAGTCATTTATTATAACCTGTCAATCAACTAAAACCTTTCAAACACCTGATTTACTAACTACAAAAACACTGTTTGTAGTTTAAAAGAATTTATTATATTTTTATGTGTCTCATTAAAGCATGCTTAAATAATAAACAAACTTTAATAAAATGTGGCACGTTTAAACCGATTACTATTATACAACAATATTATAAATATTACAATTAATACCTTTAATTAAATTTACATATAAAATTTATACTAAATTTAATTTTTATGTTGCAAATAAGCATCAAATGTTATATATTTTTAACAAGAAGTTAAAAATATATAACATTTACTAAAGGAGTTGTTAATAATGAAAAGTTTTAGGGAATTAAATAAACTAGGATTTTTAGGTTTCTTAGGTTTTTTAGGACTAGCTGGAATATATGCTGGTGAAATACGAACTATTAGTTTTTGTGCATTCTTTGTTTTTTTTAGATACTTTAATATTATGCCAGATGAATTATTTAGAGAAAACCTGAGAAAAGCAGCTGTGCCAGCATTTTTCTTTACACTTTCATCGCTATCAGTAGCTATGGTTTTATCCATCATCTCAGATAATATTTCTACTATTGAAAATGGTCTAGGAATAAGTTTTTCTATATCAATGATTAGCTTTGTTGCAGTTTTTGCATACTTACAGTATAAAGAAGGAAAAGGACTAGAGTAATTATGATTCGTTCAAGAACTAAAGAATATAGAGCAAAATATAATATGAAACAAGATGAACTGGCATCATTAGTAGGAGTAAGAAGAGAAACTATAGGAAATCTTGAAAATGGAAAATATAACCCTTCATTAAAATTAGCATTTGACATTGCTAACGTATTCAATGTAAGTATAGAAGAAGTTTTTGAATATATAAAGGATTAGTAACTATTCTCTTCTTAAAATTTTTGCTCTACTTTTCTTAAATAGATTAAAACTAATACAATTTGGTGATTATATGAAAAGAAAACTTTCAACACGCTTTTTTGGATATATTTGGTTTGTTCATATTCTTTTTAGTGGCTTTTATATTAAAAAATTAGTACTAGATACTATGATAGGAATAATAATTCAACCAGTTTTACAGTTGTAATATCCAGTTTTGCATATACACTTGTAAAATATATTAAAGCGAAGTATTATACATATATATTTTCAAATAAAATAATTTATTTTATTTACTGAATATTTTTATTTTTTAGGGGGATGTATTGTGTTTAAAGACAAAATTGATGAATGTGTTCATATAATGACTGCATACATTGTTAGTTTAAAAGAATACTATTCATTTATAGAAACTCAGATTGATGATTTTATTAAAAGATATGGAGAAGATATTGTAGAGTCTTGTCTTCATAGAATTATGATTTTATTATGTGAATGTGGTTTGGCATAAAATTTAATTCATCAAAAAGAATAAGAAGAATTTTATATAAATTCTTCTTATCTAAATATTTAATTTAATAAATATTTTAAATTACGCTTTTTCTTTTATAAATGCTCTTACTTTATCCATTGTTGACCACACATCACTATCATATATTTGTGTAAATTTTTCTCCTGTGCTCTTACTCATTTCTTCCATCTTGCTACAAGCACCTCCGCCAATAACATACAAATTTTCTGTTTTATATGGCTTATAATCTTTTATATCTGTTACTAAACAGCTTTCATCTTTTCTTTTATAATATAACCCTATTATTTCTGCTGAAACTCTATCATCTCCACTATAAACTATTGTATGTTTAATCTGCTTGATATCTCCACCATTTATATTATTATTTAATACGCCTTCTACGATTAACTTAGCCACACCCTCATATCCAAGTTTTTCTGCTTTCTCATAATCCTCTTTATTGTCACAAAAAAAACTTTCTATTAATATAGCAGTAGGTTTTGAACTATTTAGAATATACAATCCTTTATCTAATTTGGCTCCTCTATTTTTAAATACCATACCTAATTTATTACATATTCTAGTTGCATATTCTAAACCTTTATTACTATAATATAACACTTCTGAGCCTTTTCCTTGACCATCACTTGCATTTAAATGTAACTCTATAAGTAAATCATATTCTCCATTATTAACTTTAGGTATTTTATAAGACTTTTCCTCATTTTTAGAACTAAACTGTTTTTCAGGGCATATTATTACGCTTACTGTATGCCCTTTTTTCCTAAATATATCTGCTAATATTGGTGCCAATAATTTGTTATACTGATATTCATTAACTAATCCATCAGCAGAAGTACATGCACCATTTTTTAGAATACTGTGTCCTACTGTAATACATATTTTCATAACATTTTACTCCTTTAATTAAATTTTATCCATGTATATGTCCCATAATAATGAAAATCTAAATTTATATAAATCATTCATCTTCATAAAAAAAATAATTATCATTTTATTTTTTATAAAAATATCACAAATATTCTTAATATTCAATATATAATACATAAGTGGTAATCTAAAACGCATAACTAGACAAAAACATTTTTATTTTCATTTATTTTCATCTGATTTGATAAACTTTTATGTGATTCTACTATATAATCTCTATTGTCTATTTTTATTTAAAAATTCGTAAAATTATTAATTGATAATACTTTTTTTAACTATAACACTTTTTTATCATTTATATATTTTATAAATACTCTGTTTTAATTTTTTTATGTTAATATCTAATGATTACATTTTTTAGTATAACTTTAGTTATATCAAAAATATTTTAAAAATCTTAAATATATTCACACATTCTCATAAATTATGTTATAATGAGAATATTGCGATGACAGTTTTAGATTTTTGACAACTGGAGTGTAAAATCACTCCCTTTTCTTTTTACTAATTATGATAAATATTTAGTTAATACTAATATGCTATTATATAAAGTAAATATAAAAAATAAACTTTGTTATATGTACATTTTGCATTAATGCAAAAATGAATTTCATATATATTTCTCACAATAGGAGTGCTATGGCACTCTTTTTTGTTTTTTATAATTATGTGAAATATTCAGATACCATGTAATAAACCTTCATTTTTCAATTTTATATAAGAATCAATCATTAGATAAATACTATCTTTTTTATCTTAATATTATCCAAATCAGCACATAATAAATCCAATGTATCTTCTTAATATCACATAAGAAGATTCTAATCAATTTTAGTATCCTAAATTATTTTGCAAAACCAAATTAATTTGATTTAATAGTAATTCAATTAAAATGTGTAAGTACTGTACCAATATAGAAAGTATAGAAATCTAGATTGTTGACAAACTTAAAAATAAAACATACAATAACATTGTAAATTAAATTAACACTGTTAAGTTAAAGAGGTGATTATATGAGTGTCAAAGAAAGACGTAAAAAGGAAAAAATAGAAATGAAGAAAAAAATTATGGATGCTGCCATTGAAATTATCAATCAAGAAGGATATGAAAATTTATCAATTAGAAAAATTGCTACAAAAATAGAATATTCTCCAACTACTATTTATCTTTACTACAAAGATAAGGCACAGATTATTAATGATATGGCTAATGAACTTTATAATAAAATAGAAAATGATTCTATTACTGTTATGGATAAGTACTCCTCATTTTCAGTAGATAAACAAATCAGAGAAATTATGCTTACTTTTATCAAAATTCTTTCTAGCAATCCAGAAATGACAAAAGCCATAATGTATAGTGGAATGAATATTATATTTGCATCTCAAAATACTGCTAGTACTCCTGCTAATAATGGTATAGAGATGTTTGATAAACTTCTTGCTATTGGAATTAAGCAAAAAATATTTAAATCAAACATAGATAATGCTTCTTGGATGCTTATAAGTGCATTATTAGGTTTTGTTTTATGTGCTGTTGAAAATCACTTGTATTCTTTACATAACTTCCCACAATTTATAGACAATTTCGTGGATATTTTACTTGGAGGAATTTACAATGAGCATTCACATCAAAAATCTTAATAAGAAAAATAAATTTTTAAGAATTCTAAAAGTATTAATAGTTTTATTTTTTATATTTATATGTATTATTATTGTAGCTGTAGTTAATTTGAAACCAGAAAAATTAGTAGTACAAAATATAAATCCTACTAAAATAAAAAATGGTACTTATCTTGGAAATGCTGATAATGGTCTAGTAAAAGCTACTGTATCTGTCAAAGTTAACAATGGAGTAATAAAAGATATTCATATATTGAAACATGACACTCTTTTAGGTAAACCAGCTGAAAAGATTGTAAATAATATTATTAAGCAACAATCTTTAGAAGTGGATGCTATAACTTCTGCAACTTACAGCAGTGATACTATACGAAAAGCTATAGAAAATGCTTTACAAAAAGGAGAGTAAAATATGGATACTATTATTGTATATTCAAGTAAATATGGTTGTACAACAGACTGTGCAAATATATTAAAAAGTAAACTATCAAATAATGTGACTATTGTTGATATTAAGGATAAAAACAGTAAAATTGAATTATCAAAATTTGATACAGTTATTATTGGAAGTTCAATATATGTGGGTTCAGTTTCAAAAGAAATTCGTACATTCTGTAATGATAATATAGAGTCATTAAACCAAAAGAAAGTTGGAATTTTTCTTTGTTGCGCATTCTCTGAACAGACGGATAAATATCTATCAAGTAATTTCCCATCATCATTATTAAAGAGTGCAAAATCAATAAGTGTATTTGGTGGTGAAGCTAGATTAGAGAAAATGAAATTTTTTGATAAATTGATTATGAAGTCAGTTACAAAAAATGATTACAATGGTTTGAAAATATCACAGGATAATATAGATAATTTTTTAAGAAATTTTAATGACTAAAATAAGCTATACTCTTCGTTAACAACCCCATCTACCCCTACTTTATGGCAAAGAGCTCAAAAGTCATGGAATGTTTTACCATATATTTTTATATCAAAAGTTACATAACTTTCCCTTATATAACTTTTGATATAAAATATAATAAAGTATACAATATGTTTTCACATTTAAACTTGAACATTATAAAACAAAAACTATTATATTTACTACATTGGAGATGATACTTATGGGAAAAGTTAAAATCAGACTAGCAAAGGAAACAGATGCTGAAGAAATATTAGAAATATATACACCATATATCACTAATACAGCAATTACTTTTGAATATGATATACCAAATATTAGTGATTTTAAAAATAGAATAAAAACAATTTGTTCAAAATATCCATATCTAGTATGTTTAATTGATGAAAAAATTGTTGGATATACTTATGCTCATGAACATAATGAAAGAACTGCTTATCAATGGAATGCTGGATTATCAATTTATATTGATGAAAGGTTTGTAAGTTGTAAAATAGGCATAGCTCTTTATAATTCAATAATAGATATATTAAAATTACAAAATATTCAAAACTTATATGTTAGCATTGCATCACCTAATATTAAAAGCGAAAGACTTCACCAACACTTTGGTTTCAAACCATGTGGAATTTATCATAATACAGGATATAAGTTTGGTAGTTGGCATGATGTTATGTTATTTGAAAAATACATAGGTACTCATCCTATAAAACCAGACTACATAAAAACAATCAAACAAATTGATACGAAAGAAATCGACACTATTTTAAAAAAAAGCAGTCTTCTTGTCAAATTACTTTAAAATAAAAACTTTAAATAAACCAAAATAAAAATAAGAAAGTGACTTTAAAATAAGTATTTTAAAGTTACTTTCTTATTTTTTATTAAATTTTATAATAATAGTCATATTAACGTAAATACTATAAAAAGAGTTTAAATTTATTTATTTAGTAAAATTAAATCAAAATAGAAAAAATGGAAGGAGAATAATTGATGATAAAACTGATTGGTATATTAATAGTTGTGATTGGATTTATACTTAAAATTGATACATTATTTACTGTATTATTAGCAGGAATAGCAACAGGACTTGTAGCAGGATTAGATTTTAACCAAATCTTTACAACTCTAGGAGATTCTTTTGTCTCAAATAGAGGTGTGTCATTGTTTATACTAACATTACCTGTAATTGGTGTTTTAGAAAGATATGGATTAAAACAAAGAGCAGTTTCTCTAATAGAAAAATTACAAAGACTCACAACAGGAAAAGTACTGAGTATATATATGTTTGCTAGACAAATAGCTGGAGCCTTATCAATAAGAATGAGTGGACATCCTCAATTTGTAAGACCACTTGTTAACCCCATGGCACAAGCTGCTGGATTAAGCAATAGTGATGAATTAAAAGAATCAGACGAAGAAGCTATAAAAGCATTATCTGCTGCATCAGAAAACTATGGTAACTTCTATGGTCAAAACTTATTTGCAGGTAGCAGTGGAGTTTTACTTATAGCATCTACTCTTACTCAATTTGGATATAATGTAACTGGAATTGAGATTGTAAAAGCTAATATCATTATGGCCGTAATAGCATTTATAGCTGCCACAATCCAATTTACTCTATATGATAAAAAATTAAATAAAAGTCATAAGAGATAGATCTATTTAGGAGGTATAAAAGTGCAAAATTTTATAAACATATCATTAGAAATTTTTTATGCATTAATGGGGCTTTTAATGATTGTCATAGCATACAGGTCTTTTACTACAATAGACAATAATAAAAAATACGGTACATCATTATTTTGGATACTAATATCACTACCATTTATATTTGGAAGATTAATTCCAGCTAATATAATAGGAATCATACTAATATTATCTAGTTTATTAACACTTACTAAACAAGTCATATTTGCAAAATACGAAGAGCCAAATGAAAATTTTGGGAAAGAACAGGCAGACAAACTTAAAAATAAAATATTCATACCATCATTAATATTAGCTTTTGCAGCAGTAATTGTAGCTATGAGTCTTTCTAATTTCGATAATTCTTCACAGTTTGCAATAGGTGTAGGTTCAATAATTGCACTAATATCTGCTCTTATAATAACCAAATCAAAATCATCTACCTCAGTTCATGATGGTTCAAGATTATTGCAACAAATGGGACCAGCTAGCATGCTACCACAACTTTTGGTTGCATTAGGTGCTTTGTTTACTCAAGCTGGAGTTGGCGAAGTTATCTCAGGTATGATATCAGGAGTAGTTCCTACTGACAATAGATTATTTGGCGTTATAGCTTATGTATTGGGTATGGTTATATTTACTATGATAATGGGAAATGCATTTGCTGCATTTTCAGTCATAACGGCAGGAATTGGAATTCCTTTTGTATTGTCTCAAGGTGGAAATCCTGCTATAATTGGAGCATTAGCATTAACAGCAGGATATTGTGGAACTCTACTTACTCCAATGGCAGCCAATTTTAATATAGTTCCAGCAGCTTTACTTGAATGTAAAAATGATTATGTTGTTATAAAGTATCAAGCACCAGTTGCTTTAATATTAATTGTAGCACACATATTAGTAATGTATTTTTTAGGATTTTGATATAAATAGGAGGTAAAATAATGAAAGTTTTATTAACAGGGTTTGACCCATTTGGTGGAGAACCAATTAATCCCGCTCAAGAAGCTGTCGAAAGGGTCAAAGATAATATAAATGGCTCAGAAATTATAAAAATAACTATACCAACAGTTATGACAAAATCTGTTGAAGCAATAGATAAAGCTATTCAAAAACACAACCCTGATATAGTAATATCAGTCGGACAAGCAGGAGGTAGATTTGATATTACACCTGAGAGAGTTGCTATAAATGTAGATGATTTTAGAATAAAAGATAATGAAGGAAATCAGGTTATAGACACGGTTATAAAAGAAGATGGTCAACCTGCATATTTTTCAAAATTACCTGTAAAAGCTATGGTAAAACATATGAATGAAAATAAAATTCCAGCTAGTGTTTCAAATACTGCAGGTACATTTGTTTGCAATCATGTAATGTATGGAATTCTTTACATGATAGATAAAAAATATCCTAATATAAAAGGAGGCTTCATACACATACCATACATGACTTCTCAAATAATAGATAAAAAGAATACACCATTTATGTCTTTAGAAGAAATAGTTAAAGGTTTGGAATTAGCCATAGAAGCTTGTGTAATCTACAAAGATGATATAAAAGAAATTGGTGGTGAAATTTCATAAAAAATATCTAAAATAAATTTTTTAAATTATAAATGAAAATAGACATTTTTTTAAATATAGACTGTAAGTATATTTGTTTAAATTCAAATTTACCTACAGTCTTTTACAATATGTACAATCTTCAAATGTAAAATTAAATTCTATTCTGTTCTCCCCACTCACACATTGCATCTAAAATCTTAATCAAAGACTTCCCTCTCTTTGATAAACTGTATTCTACTTTAGGTGGTATTTGAGGATATTCAGTACGAATAATCAAATCATCTGCTTCTAATTCCTTTAAAGATAAACTCAGAGTCTTATAAGAAATAGTCTTTATATAACGTTTTAGTTCATTATATCTAACAACTTTAAATTCAGCAAGGCAATAGAGAATTACCATCTTGTATTTTCCATTAATCAGTGAAAGTGTATAACTAAACCCTGTTTCACTTAAATCTGCTTGTGAGATACAATCCATATCCATGTGCTACACTCTCCTTTAGGTTAGTATTGAACAAAAATGTGCGTACTTGTCTTTTAGCTAATTTATAATAAAATTATAGTGTAAGAACAATTAAAAGTCAATTTGCTATAATACATATAAATTCTACTTAATACTAGTACTTTAGCATATTGTCAAATTTTAATTTATTTACTCTTTAATTCAAGTTATAAAAAACTTCTAACATAATGTAGTTTCATATCACTGATAAATTTAGTAATAGGAGGTGTTTTAAATGTAAATCTAAGAACAAATGGAATATACCTGTACTTATAGATTCATAGAAAACCTATTTTAGAAAAAGCAAATACCCTTGAATATCGATTAAATAAATTTTACTGGAGGAATTTCTAATGAAAGTTTTATTAATAAATGGTAGCCCAAACCAATACGGGTGTACTTATACAGCATTAAATGAAGTTGCTAAAACATTAAATAAGCACGACATTGAAACCGAAATATTATATTTAGGTAAAAAACCAATACCAGGTTGTATTGCTTGCTCATCATGCTTTCAAACCGGCAAATGTACTTGGAATGATAAGGTCAATGAGTTAGCGAAAGAACTAGATAATATTGATGGTATTATTGTTGGTTCACCTGTATATTTTTCCGGTGCAAGTGGACAACTAACTTCATTTCTTGACCGCTTATTTTTTTCAGCTGGAAGTAAAATGGCAAAGAAACTTGGTGCATCAGTTGTATCATGTCGACGTGGTGGAGCAACTGCAACATTTGACCAACTGAATAAATATTTCTCAATCAGTAATATGCCTATTGTATCATCACAATACTGGAATCAGGTTCATGGTTTTACCCCAGAGGATGTTATGAAAGATAAAGAGGGCTTACAAACTATGAGAACTTTAGGTGAAAACATGGCATGGCTTCTTAAGTGTATTTCAGCTGGGCAAAAAACAGGAGTCAAAGACCCTCAATATGAAGAAAAAATTATGACTAATTTTATACAATAAATAATTTGGTTTTATTAATGGTTAATTTAAAATTAAAGTGATACTTAATAAATGGAATAGCGCATAGAAAGCAGTATAATACCTAAATAGTGGTTTTGATTCTATTTATATCAAAACCACTATTTTATTATTTAATCTGTTTAAAACGATTAATTTCTGACATGCTCAGTTATACCCTTCCATTTTCTTTTATAAAAATAGATTAACCCAATAATAGCTGGGAGTATTGGTGATAAAGATTGAGCAAAATAAACGCCTATAAATCCATATTCTAAAATAGTTCCTAGTGTATAACTAAGGGATAGTCTAATAACTACAGAATCTAACAATGCATTAAACATAGCTAGACTAGTAAAACCTATACCAGTTACAAATGAATCATAAATATGCATTACTGCATAAATCAAACTGTTAATTAAACAATAAATTCTAAGATACACAATTCCCTCTCTAATAACTGCTTGATTTTTAGACCCCCAAAATACAACTATTGGTTCTGCAAATATTTGTACAAAAACAATGGAAATAAATGTTACAACCAAGCTTAATAATGACAGCTTGACCAACTGCCCAACATAGCATCCCTGCAAAAGTATTTATCTTCAATCCAATTCCAGATACTGCTGAGACAGCAACTCCATAATTATTTAACATGCCAGTCATTAATAAGTAGAATATATTGACCATAGACATTTGTATGAAATATAGAAAGTTATTAATAACCATACTTATCAATGTCTTCTATATTCTTAGATTTTTATCAAATACACTCCTAAAATATACAATATATATATATGTATTGGATAGTATAAATAAAACAAATATTTCATACTCTTACCTTTTTCTCCATTATAAAGCAACATAAAAGGAAGTGACGCAATCATCATCCATTGGTAATTTTCTAGAAGAGATTTTTTCAAGCTATAATCTCCTCCTGCTATGGCTACAAATATAAATATACACATCAAAAAATAACAAATACTTAAACTAAACTTCTTTCCTCTACATAAATAAAAAATAATCCCCAGTGCAATCAAAATTGGTCCCCCTTCTACCAAAAATGGTACTGGTACAAAAATCATAATAAACATAAGTACTTTATCCGCTGAGCTAAAAAGTAAAGTTAATATAACGATTCCTAAAATTATAGGAACACTTATCATCAAAAGCCCTCTCACAAGATACTTTTTTTCTTTTTCTGTTCTAAATTTCTTTATAAATTCTATAGCCTGTAAATAAATTACTACCAAAAATAATGTTGCAAAAATATTATTCATAATAATTGAACCTTCTGGATTTTGGAAAGCAGTATTAATTATTTGATTCCCTATTGCCATAATGATAGCCCCTACATATAATCTAGCAATATACTTTTTTTTGTTGCTTGTATGACAAAACCCTTCTACTACCATAAACGTAAACAATGGTGCTGATATTCTACCTAACCAATGAAACCAAACTGGTATATGCATTGTTTGTGGCATAAAAGCTGCTATATGGTCAAATGTCATAAATACCAGTGCTAATATTTTAATAGTAAATCCATTGAAACCTTTTTTAAGAAAATCCATATCATATCTCCTACTTCTGATTTATTTTTATGACGACTTCTGTTCCTATTCCTATTTCACTATTCACATAAATACTACCTTTATGAATCTCTATTATCTCTTTAGAAATAGCCATTCCAAGACCAGAGCCTTTATGTAATTCACCTGTATTAGTACCTCTATAATATTTTTCAAAAATATGCTTTAAATCATTTTTACTTATTCCTACTCCACTATCTTTTATTATAATTTCTATAGTATCTTTTTTTACTATTTCTATTTTTATCAGAGTTTCTTCTTTATTATGCACTATTGAATTAAATATAAGATTTGTTATAGCTCTTCTAAATAAAATTGAATCTACATATACTTCAATTAAATCTTCATAACTTACAAACTCAATATTTCTATTTTTATATCTATTGTCATTTAGAATATCTATTATTATATTTCTAACCAAACTAACTAAATTTATTTTCTTCTTGTTCAAAACTAAGCTATTATTTTTTAATCGAGTTGATAAATTTAAATCATCAACCAAATTTTTTATATACTTGGACTTATTGTATATAATCTCTGTATATTCTCGTAATTCCTCTTCCACAAATTCATAATCTTTATCATTGATTATCTCTGCATATCCTTGTATAGAAGCCAGTGGTGTATTTATATCATGTGTTATATTAGCTAACCATTCCTCTCGCATCTCTTCATTTTCTTTTCTCTCTGCTTCGTTTACCCTCAATGTATCAGCCAACATATTGATATTTTCAAAAACTTCTTCATATATTCCCCTGTTTTTAAGATATAAACTATAATTTCCGTTAGCCATAGTTTCAATACTCCATATTACATTGGATATTGGCTTTGTAAGTTTTCTACTAAATAAGTATCCTATGCTTAAAGCTACCATCCCATCAATTACCAATGTCAAAGTGATAATTTTATTTAAAATTGCTTTAGCATTATCTTGAGAATAAGTTAAAATTATTCTCGATACATCTCTACTAGGCATACCTATTATTATATTTAGATGTTTGTTGCCTAAATATTTTTCTAAAACAAAATTAGTATACTCTGTTTCTATATATTTGTAGTTATTAACCATTTGAAAAGGAGTATATTTTTTTGGAGTATTCGTTGGCACATTTACTCCATACAATTCTTCTCCTGAGTCATTTAAAACTTGTACCCAAGAATGTGATTTTTTTAATTTGTCAATGCCAGCTTTTGATAACTTGAACTCTCCATTTTTTTCATATAGATCTTTTTCAAAAGAACGAGCAAACTCTTCAGGACTGTTTTTAGAACCTACAACATTAAAAAAATTATTAGTCGAAATCACATATAAAATAGACGCAATATTTATAATAACCACTGATATAACTACAAATACGATTGTAAACATAAAGTTTCTAGTAATCTTCCACTTCATATTCTAATCTTCCTTTACTGCTAATTTATATCCAAGTCCTTTTATCGTAAGGATATATTCTGGCTTTGAAGGATTATCTTCTAATTTTTCTCTAATCTTTCTAATATGAACCATTATAGTATTATCAAATCCAATATAATCTTCACCCCATACTTTATCCCATAACTTTTCTTTACTTATAATTTGATTTTGATTGTGTGCAAATAAAGACAATATTTTTAATTCTTTTGCAGATAATGCAATAGACTTACCATCTTTTATGAGTTCTGCTCTACTTTCATTTAATTTATATGGACCAAATGATATAATCTTTTCTTTATTATCTGAGTTTATGCTTTCATTTTGTTCTTCATTAAAATAATTTAGTCTTCTTAGATGAGCTTTTGCCCTAAAAGCGACCTCTTTAGGACTAAAAGGCTTTGTAACATAGTCATCACCTCCAATTGCTAGTCCAAGTAATTTATCTAACTCTTCCGTCTTAGCTGATAAAAATATGATTGGCACATTAGAGTTTTTTCTTATTTCTTTACAAATATCGTACCCTTCACCATCTGGCAACATAATGTCCAGAATGATTAAGTTGGGATTATATTTTTTAAATACTTCCAATCCTTCCTTTCTTGTTTTTGCAGTATACACATTGTTAAGACCTTCTTTCTTAAATACAGTTTCTAAGAGTTTTAAAATTTCTACCTCATCATCTATTACTAAAATGCTATTTTCCATAAATAACCTCCTATGATAATTTATCTATATATTAACATATATCTTCTCTAAGCTTCATTTATATTATTTTAAATCAAGTCAATATATAAACAAAATCATTGTTCTTTTTTATTTTTAATTAAAACCTTTTACTTGATGTAAAATTTTTATATGTTATTTTAGTTAATATTATTATCAATATGATTGAGATTAATATAGATAAACCTATTAAAGTATTTGGTACATTATACTTAACAATTTGTTGACTCATCATAATCCAGTTTGGAGTAATAGAAACAAATTTTATAGCATTATCTGGTATAAAGCCTGTAATAAAGTATGGAACAGCCATAATTAAGCCTCCTAATATGAAAGGCATTACAGCTGATTTAAATATTGAAGAAAGTGCTAGTCCTATTTGTGCAAATATGAAAGAACCAAAAATGACTGATACTATAACAATCAAGTACATTTGTATTATGGTAAGATTTAAATTACTATTACTAAAATACCATAAGTTCTTAATTGGTTCATTCAAATTTTTAAATTCAAAAAAACTAAATCCTCTAATCCCAACCAATAATACAAAAGAAATGTTAATCATGGACAAAGTCAATCCATTAGCTATTATTTTTGATACTACTACTGACTTTTTCCCATTTTTAGTTGTATTTATTAGACTTGTCATATTAGAATCATATTCTTTTGTATAGTTTCCAGAAGTTATTATAAACATTATCAACCCTATTAAAGGTATAGAACCCTCTATCTTATAAAATATATCTGAATATGTGTCAAAAACATTAAATTTTCTAATCAATACAAACCCAAATAATAGTAAAAATATCCAAAGCATCCAAACACTTTTTAATTTTAAGGCTTTTATTATTTCTGCTTTAACTAAATTTATCATATCTGTTATATCTCCTTTGCATCTTCTAAATCAAAGTAAAGCATATATACATCCTCAAATTTTGCTTGAACTAGTTGTACATTAGCTTCAGTTGGAGTATTTTCTGACACAACTCTAATTACTATTGAATTAACATCACTTTGAATACTTATAACTTTATATTTAGATTGAATCTCATCAATATCACACTCATCTTCAACTTGAATATTATAAACTTTATCTTGCATATGATTTAATATTTCTTTATGTGTTCCTTTCATAAGAAGTTTACCATTTTTAATCATTATTGTTTCTTTTGCAACTGATTCTATATCTGAAATTATATGAGTAGAAAGAATTATTATCTTATCCCTTGATATTTTTGCTATTAGATTTCTAAACCTCGCTCTTTCTTGTGGGTCAAGTCCTGCTGTTGGTTCATCAAGTACTATTATTTTAGGATTGTTTAATAAAACTTGTGCTATGCCAACTCTTCTTTTCATACCTCCAGAGAATTTTCCTATAACCTTATTTCTGACATCGTAAAGACCTACTAACTCTAACAATTCATCTATCCTACAATTTAAATTTCTGCCTTTTAGACCTTTCAACGCTCCTATATATTGTAAAAATTGTCTAGCTGTAAAGTTTTTATATACTCCAAATTCTTGTGGTAAATATCCTAAAATATTTCTATAATCATCATCCATATTAAATATATCCTTACCATTGTAAAATATTTGCCCACTCTCAGGTTTTATTAGTGTGGTTATTTGTTTCATTAGAGTGGATTTTCCTGCTCCATTTGGTCCTAAAAGACCATAAACTCCATTTTCTAATGTAACTGTAATTTTATCATTTACTACTTTTTTTCCATATATCTTTGAAATATTTTTAACTTCTAATTTATTCATTTTAATTCCCCTTTTATCTATTTATATACTTTGACTTTATTACTGAGAAACACAAAGTCATTATACCTAAAAATATTACTACTAAAAGTCCTATTGATAGATTGACAATATCTATATTCATTTTAAATATTCTAATATCACCTAAATAATTTCCTATTATTTTATTAAATCCAAATATTAAATCATAGTAATTTACCGTTGAAATAATCGAAAGCAATCCTTTAGGTAATATGTGAACTACTGACATCACTTTAGCTACAGCTATACTTAAAATAAGAAAACCTACTGATGATATTGAAGATTTGCTAATAAAAGAACCTAACATAGCTATCATTGCCCATCCTTCAAACATTAAAATATCTATAGCTATATTTGATATTACATAATTGGTTATATTTGAATTTGCTTTTAATGTAGCTATATTGTCTACTATCCTAAACGATTCTAAGTCACCATTAATCGGTAATCCTTGTTGTATGCAGGTCATAATAAATATCCAGATTAAATAAACAAAATAAATTACTAATGGTATAAATATAGCAATAACTATTTTAGATTTTAATGCCTTTTCCTTCTCTTTTGATGATAGTATAATATCTTTTACTGAAGAAGTTACTTCATCTGTATAAAGATTTGATACAGTTATGATTATGACAATCAACATCCCTATATTTATAAGTGAATTTGTGGCTCTATAATTAAATACCTTCCAAAAGTCAACATTTTTATATTCATCAACATTTAGATTATCAAGTTTTTCTTTTGACATGGATTTAATCTTTTTAGAAAATTTATCACTATATGTTTGATTTGAAAGTTGTTTTAAAATATCAAGTTTTTTTTGAAATTTATCATTAGCTATATCTGTTCTATTACTTGTATATTCTATATGACCTTTTTTCTCATCAATATAATAATCTTCTGTTTCTAAAACAGGTTTAACAAATATACTGATTAATAATATGAATATTAATATCCCTAAAGATATCAACATGCTCTTAGATTTAATCAATTTCTTTATTTCCCAACTTATCAATATACATTTCCTCCTAAGTCTTTTTAATTGATTTTTATTTATATACATAATAAAACTTAAATCTTATATCAATATAATTCTAACCTTAAATAAAACTTAAATTATGTGTTTAGTTTTATTCGCTACTTATTTTTATTGTAATTTTTTAGTTTACATTTTTTATAATAAACTTGCTATACTTTTATTAATAGGATTAAATCTAAGATAAGTTGGTGATTGTATGAAAAGTATAGATATTTATACAAAATTAAAAATAATCTTCTTAACATCTATGGCTATGTTTATTATTGGAGCAGCATTTATCTTTTTTATAGAAAATTATATAGTATCAATTATTTTTGTACTTGTTGGTATTTTTATTGATTGGAAATTTTATCGTTGCCCAAATTGTAATCATTATTTAGATTCAAGAATGGAACTTGTAAAGAATAGTACTTATTGCCCATATTGCGGAAAAATTATCAAATAGTGACTTAAATTGCATTTTATATTTAAAAGGAATTTTTTAATATAAAAACTTTATTATTAATAATCAAGATATTACATATAAATAATATAGTTTAACCAAATTTAATTGCATTGTTTTATTTATTTTTATAAAAGAACATATATATGTGTTATAGATATGCTCTTATCTTTTTTGTTGTCTCTTAAAATTTTTTATCATAACAAAAAAGATATAAAGAGTTATCTACAAGCTCTTTATATCTTTTAAATATCTATAAGTAAATCAATTAGTTTTTATATCCGTTTTAAAATATCTATCTTAAAGTTCTTACTAACAATAAATTTTATTTTTTATATTATTGTTAATTTTAATATTCTAGCATTTCACTTTATTTATTCTTACATTCATTTTAATAATATATCCTGAATACTTTTTTAGTTTATCCTCTACTTTGAATCTAATTAATTCAAATATATAAACCTTTAATTCAATCTATTCATGTAAACCTTATCAGTTTATTGTCAGAGTTTATTCTTCAAAAAATAAATATAATTTTATAATATTTTTTAATCTAAAACAAGCATGTTGAATAATAAATCATATTCTAGTATTATTAACTTGTAGAATAAAAGCTAAATTGGTAAAACTAGAAAAATTTAGTAATAAAGTTATAGTGATAAGTACTAAAAAATGCTTTGTAAGTTATGTTAGCAAATTAGCACATATATAATTTTTTTATTTTTACTAAAGTTTTTAGGGGGATGGATAATATGTTTATTGGAGAAATAGACAGATGTACACATATATTGACTGCTTATATAAGTAGTTCATATGATTATTGTAATTTTATAGATACACAATTAGATGATTTTATATCAGAATATGGAGAAACTGTAGTTGAATCTTGTTTATATCAAGTTTTATTGTTAGTAAGTAGATATAATTAAAATTAAGTTTCATTTTCTAGAAAAACCTTTTTAGATTTTCTACCTTAAATAACTATATAATTTTTTATACTTTTCAAGTAACTATAACTTATTTTAAAGTAAAGATGTATTGGGAGTACATCTTTACTTTTTCACTATATAATTTAAAAGTATATACTATAAAATAAAACAACTATACAAATTACATCCTTTATATTCTCTTGAAACACAAGAATCATTCTATACACATATTCTACAATTTCATCAAATATGAATCTAAGTTTTTACTACTCCAAATTTTATCTATCTATAACGCAAATCATATTTATAAAATATCCCCCTATTGTACTTAAATCATATATAAAGTAACATCAATATTTAGAATATTCAATATCAATTGCGTAACTGGTCAATAAAAATGTATAACTAGACAAATTTCCATATTTATATAAAAAATTCAAGAAAAATAATCATTTTATTTAGATATATTTTTTATTTTTTTATTTAATTTATATTAAAAAATATCACTAATAAAGATTTTAATTAGTGATTTTCAAAGTATTAATCACAGAAAATTATATACCTGTAAATTAACTTTAGCATTTCTAATTTATAAAATAAAAGCCCAGCAAAATCTTTACTGGGCTTTTATTTTATAAATTGAGTTTATTATTTTCACCCCATTTACACATTTCTTCTAAAATAGGCATTAATGACAATCCCCTTTTGGAAAGTGAATATTCAACTTTAGGAGGAATTTGAGGATATTCTTTGCGTATGATAATACCATCTCGTTCCAATTCTTTTAACTGATTATTGAGAATCTTATCAGTTATTGAACCAATACATCTTTTAAGTTCTCCATAACGTAATACATCATACTCGACTAACCAAAACATTATAATCATCTTCCATTTTCCTCCAATAATTGAAAGAGTATATCCAAATGGTGTAGAAGTTATATTAGTTAAATCAGATGTATTATAGTTTTTCATACTCATTTAATCACCATCCTATAATAAAGATACTATCCTAAATGTTAGTACCTTACTTAAAAGTAAATACTTGTTTAAATATAAGATAGCACATATACTTATATAAATAAAAGTTACAAATTATGAGGAGATGACTTTCATGAAAAAATGTAAAATAGAAGTAATAAAAACAACATTCCATAAAGATTTAGCAGATGAGTATGGATGTAAAGGTATTGGAAAATGCCCTATGCATAAAGTAGGAGAAGTATTTTTTGGAGATTTTGCTAAACCTGAAAAATTATGTGACGAAGCATGGAAAGCAATGTATCAATATGTATTTGCTTTGTCTCATGGTAGTGAAAAATTTTACTATGGAGATTGGATAGATAAAGAAGGAGTGGCTATATGCTCCTGTAATGATGGAATTCGTCCTGTCATTTTTAAAATTGAGAGAACTGATGAAGAATCTAAAATGGAATATAAACCCATAAGATAGATAATAGTCTTAAACTAATTTTACTAATCATATTTTAAATGCATTATTCCAATTTATTCCTTAAAATTTAATGCTTATAGTGAAATATAGTACTAAAATTAAATTAATGAAATACAATAAAAGGAAATTGTATATTGTACAATTTATGTCATAAAAAAGATTCATTTAAATCGATTTTAAAAACTGTTAAGTAATGTACCTAATATTTTTTTAATCCACTTATAAAGAGAATACTCCTACCAATAGATGTCTCTAACATGATTATAATATATGATAAATCTTGTTCATTTTGTCATATATTATAATCTTATTAATTCCTAATATATTTTTTGTAATACAAAATTCCCTAATGTAAGAATCCTTTGAAATTTCACTTTTATATAATTTTATTATTTTATTCTCTCCATAATCATAAATTTTAGATGTATTTCCTTTACCAATACATTCGTATTGTTTCATTATTTTCATCCTCTCAAATTCAATAATATTTATTATTATTTAATAGTATTTATAACTCAGATTTGATATAATACATAGGGTAAAATTTTAATTAATAAACCCTATATATTTACTTATATATTAAAGCTAACAAATTTAAAACTAAGGAGAGCTATATGTTAAAAGCAATAAAAGGAAATATAATTTTTACAAAGACTTCAGATACTTTCACAGTATTTGAAAATAGCTACATTATACTAAACAAAGGCAAAGTAAAAGGTGTCTTTAAAGATATACCTAAAGAATATAAAAACTCAGAAATCATAGACTATACTGATAAACTTATAATACCTGGTATGAACGACCTTCATTGCCATGCACCTCAGTTTAGAAATTTAGGCATGGCTATGGACAAGGAACTTATACCATGGCTTGAAACTTATACATTCCCAGAAGAATCAAAGTATATAGATATAGAATATGCTACAAAGATGTATAAAAAATTTGTAAAAGAAGTATGGAAATCAGGTACTACTAGAATAGCTGTATTTGCAACAGTACATAAAGAAGCATCTATGAAACTTATGGATATTTTTAAAGAAGCTGGTCTTGGAGCATATGTTGGTAAAGTAAATATGAACATGAATTGTCCTGACACTCTACTAGAAAATACTGAGGATTCTATCAACGATACAGAAGAAATAATAAACAAATACAGTGACATAAATTCTATTGTAAAACCAATTATAACTCCTAGATTTATACCTAGTTGTACAAGTAATCTCTTAAGGGAATTAGGAGATTTATGTTTAAAGTATAATGTTCCTATACAATCACATTTATCTGAAAACCATGATGAAATTGAATGGGTTAAAAGTTTAGAACCTGAATCTAAATTTTACGGAGATGCCTACAATAGATACAATTTATTTGGTCAAACACCTACATTAATGGCTCATTGTATTCACTGCTCTCAAGAAGAAATAGATTTAATGAAAGAAAATGAGGTTATGGCTGTTCATTGTCCTGCTTCTAATTTTAATGTTGGTAGTGGAGCCATGCCTATTAGAAAATTACTTGATAATAATATTAAACTAGCTCTTGGTTCAGATATAAGTGGTGGTCATACATTGTCAATATTTAAAGCAATAGTATCTGCAATCCAGCTATCTAAATTATACTGGGTAAATTCTAATAAGAAATGTAATTTCCTATCGTTATCTGAGGCTTTTTATATTGCAACTAAAAGTGGAGGAAGTTTTTTTGGAAAAGTTGGTAGCTTTGAAGAAAATTATGATTTTGATGCATTAATTATTGATGATTCAGATTTAAATCATGACAGTTACTCTATACTTGAAAGACTTGAAAGATTTATCTATGTTGGTGATGACAGAAATATTATTCATAGATATGTATGTGGAAAATTAATTGAGGAACCTTCTGTAGAATTATAATAAAAAATTTTATTGTACATACCTTACTTAATTCATATACTCAATATTCATATACTCAATAAAAAGAGTATGTACTAAAATCCATGAAATCATAGATTAAAACATACTCTTTTAGATTATCTTTGATTTATTTCTAGTTGTATTTAATTTTAATAATTATATTGTGTTTTTTCATAGTCAGTTTTCTTTCTAAACTTTAATTTGTACACATTACTCTTAGTCCTTAAATAAGAATGCTACAATTTTTATGAAGTTTAACTAAATTACTCTTTGTAATACCCTTCTAAGCTTTAATTTTAGTTTTATTGTATGCTTTGCATACAATAACTATTAAGCCTATACCTATAATCACCAAAGCTATTCTACTTATTACAAATCTCTGTGGAATATCAAATGCAAGATTACCCATCGTGTCTGCAACTTTACTCTCTAGTATAGAGTTCACTAGATTTTTACCAGATATAATAGATAGTGTACCAGAATTTGTTATAAGAAATATTATTGGAATAAAAATATATAGAAAGTTTCCATTTATATTACCAATAAACATGCCCATACCTGATATAAATAACACAGATGGTATTAAAATTAGAATTATAGGTTTTATAAATTGACTAAAATCATTAAATTGAAATAATCTATTGTAAAAAATAAAACTTATTGCAATTACAACTGCAACTGTTAGAAGATACGCAACTGCTATTGTAACACTTTTTAAGCAAAAATATGTTGTAGGTTTTATCTTAGTGCTCATAGTAATTGTCCTTACAGCTTCTTCTCTCTTTGAAAAGATGTACGTGCAAAACACAAGAACTATAACTAGTAAAAATGGATTTACATCAAGTAAAAAACCAGAATAACTCCACTCTGAAAATGGTGCTGTGTCGTTTAAACCATAGATTGTCTTTGTCTTAAGGACATGGTAGGAGAACCATCCTGTTATTAATATTAAAACCAAATATACCTTAGAGAATAACAATCTCTTCATTTCATATTTTATTATTTTTAAATTATTCAAAATTCAATTCCTCCCCTGTAAGATTACAAGCCTTTAAGAAATCATCATATTTTAATATATTGTACTTATATTTGTTATATAAGTCTTTAAGAATAGCTTCAAACTTATCTTGTCCTAAAATCTCTTCTGCCTTCAAAATTTGTAATGGCATTTTGTTATATAGAAGTCTCATAGAATTAGGTGATAAAATATTGAATACATAATTTTCAGGCAATTTTTCCAAATACTGCGGATTATTCATATAGAAATTTCTCTTAAGCTTATCATTTTCTTCTTTCCAATTATCTATAGTTTTTTTACTATACTCTTTTCTATACTCGTATTCCATGAACTTATTAGTTGCATAATTTGTTATTCCTTCTGGTGACCAAGGAGGTGTCATTTGGTCAACTTGTACTATAATCCCCCACCACTGGTGGCATATTTCATGAGCCAAAACTTCAGATCCATTTTCTCCCTCTCCTATGTGAGTATCAAATACATCTGGGTTGAAAATACTTTCATCCATATAACTTATATTCTCATGTGCTTTTCCTCCAGTTACCTGTCCTGATGAGGCTCCTCCTTCTACTAGCTTAAGCGGAATAACTTTATAACGTTCTAGTTCTCCATATTGTTTTGTATAGAAATTGATAGAATCTTTTATAATTTTCTCTGCATTCATTTTATTTATTTTATCTCCATGCTTTCTATTATAGTAAAATTGCACATCAATCCCACCTGCTTTTATATCTTTTTTTACATAGTCTGCAGCTATTATAGTCAACATTATTCCTCTTGTGCTAAATTTCCATGTACATTCATTATCCTTTTTATCACCTTTTACCTTTTCTGTACTGATTCCACTTACTACAGGTGTTATTCCAGTAGGTAGAGTTATATTACCATTAATCATCGATTCCATTGTATTCATAGCATCAACTTTAGGTTTTGGAAATATTGAACCTTTACTACGTAACTCAACCTTATCTTTACTTATTGTATCTCCTGCAAGAATAGTTTCAAATAGTTGATTGTTTATTAATTTCCCTCCATACTCAATTTCAATTTTAAGATTTTTTTCTTTAGGTATATTCAAACTAAGTCTTCCTTCTGCTTGTTTCTTCTTAGAAATATCATATTTAGCCTTCTTACCATTTATCTTAATATCTTTAATATCGTATCCAGGATTTAAATCAAATTCCAAGTTTTGATTTTCTCCACTAGTATTTTCCATAGTGTATTGTATTTTGCCATCTAATCTTGCCTTTTTAGGATTTATTTTTATATCAAGATCTGAATCAAGTAATTTTATATTCTTATTTAGCTTTTCATCAGCACCAGTAGACATAACAGCACCTGAGCCAGACTTCTTATCTGATACCTTTTCCATTTTAGGTGGAGGAGTATCATCATAATATGGTTCAAATGCATATACACTATAAGAACCTGCAATTAATACTATAGTTAAAATTGATAGTAATACCTTTTTCATATTAATTAGTATAGATGAAAAAACATTTTTTTCATATTTTCTTGTGCATATCACACCTAATAAATACGTTGATATTGATATAAAACTCCAAAGTAGTCTATTCCAACATAAAGCTTTTAATTGCAAAGTATTCCCAAAGCTATCAGAATAAATAGTAACTTTTGTCTGTACCCAATCAATAAGATAACTATCTTTTATATTTATAGATAAAAATACTAGAACAAGGAGTATAATCATACTTAAATCAATACGTCTTGTTATAGAATAAAATCCTGCTGAAAGTAAAATACCAAATAATAAGGCTGGTAACATTAAAACTAAATAGTTTATAAGATAAGTACTTAAACTAAAATTATCACCCATCTTAATGATAGAATATGGAAAACATATAATCATCGAAATTATTACAGATACTATAGTTGATACAAGAATAGAAATCACTCTAGCTAAATTTAAACTTTTAGCATCCATAATAGTTTCTATGATACCATTGGTTTTGTTTCTATAAATACTATCCATCTCATATATTGTAAACATTGAGAATAAAACTGTACCTATTAAAGCCCCTAACTTTGCTGGATTAAGTAAAACAGGTATACTCAAGCTAAGTGATTGTCCTGAACTACCTTGGGGCAATAATCCAGGATTTTCATACATTATTATTGATAGACCTGGTATCAGTGCTATTACTACTATGAAAGTCCATGTAATCTTTGAGCTAAAAAGCCTCTTTATCTCATCTTTGATAAATTTAATTGATTGCATTACTTTATCTCCTCCTCAGATATTAAAAACATATACGCATCCTCTAATGATGGCTCTACAGGTATCGCAAATTCTGGAAGCTTATGACTTACAATACGATATGAAGTCCCTGTTGTAGTAAGAATACTTGATGTAACTTTAAATTTGCTTGTTTTATTGCTATGTATTTTTCCATTTTTATCTTCATAAACTCCAACATGTCTCTCCGCTTTTTTAATTAACTCTTCAGAACTTCCATCAAATAGAACATTTCCTTTATTTATTACTATCAATCTATTACATACAGACTGAACATCTTCTATAATATGTGTGGACAATATTACAATCTTATCTCTTGAGTTTTTTGAAAATAAATTACGGAAGTTTATTCTCTCCTCAGGGTCTAGTCCGACTGTAGGTTCATCTAGTATTAATAACTCTGGATTTCCCATTATTGCTTGAGCTATTCCAACTCTCTGTTTTTGACCACCTGATAGGGTCTTAATCTTTGAATTTCTCTTTTCTAATAAATTAGTTTGACTAATAACTTCTTCTATTATCTTTTTTGTGTTCTTATTAATACCTCTTAAAACTGACATGTACTCAAGAAATTGATACACTGTCAACTCATCATACAAACCAAATTCTTGTGGTAAATATCCTAATTTACTTTTTAAATCTGTTTCATTCTGTTTAAGGGGTTTACCATTTACTAAAATCTGACCTGAAGTTTGAAGTATTCTTGAAGTCAAAAGTTTCATTAAAGTACTCTTACCTGCTCCATTAGGACCAAGTAAGCCTATCAAATTTGGACTTTCAAGACTTATATTTATATCTTTTAGTGCTTCCTTCCCTGCTCTATAAATCATATTTAAATTTTTAACATCAATTTTCATGTTTCACTCACCTTTCACGTTTTTTAGTTTCTTATTACATTTTTTATTATATAAATGAAGTATGTAGTTAATATGTTCTTATCTTGTTTTTTATATGGTAGCTAAATACTTTTTAAATACATTCTTATACTCAAAATAACCCTATACTAAAATTTAAATTTAACCTTAAAATTTTAGTATAGGGTTATTTTATTTATAAAATATTTACTGCAATGTATTTTTTAATGCGATAGGAAATATAGCTGTAAATTTTACACCTACTGATGTATTTTCAATTTTATATTTGACCTTGTGCATATCAAATATAACTTTAATAATATACAATCCTAGACCACTTCCACCAGATTGTCTACTTCGTGACTTATCTACACGATAAAAAGGATTAAAAATATTTTCTATCTCAGATTCTTCTATAAATGTATTTGAATTCTCAACTTCAAAAACTCCACATTCATTATTCTTATACAATTTTATACTTACTAAAACACCATTTTTTGAGTGCTTAATTGAATTGTTAATAATATTAGAAATAGCTTTTTTCATCAATTTTATATCTACAAAAGAGTATAAATTTTTTTCTATATCAGTAATAACATCTATATTCTTATTTTCTGCTAATATTAAGTAATTTTGTATTGATTTCTGTACTAATGAACTCATATTAATTTCTACTGTATTTAATTTAAATCCAGATGACTCCATACGAGAAATATCGAGAATTTCACGTACCATTTCTTCCATACTTTCCATTACCTTAAGTGAATGTATTAAATAAGCATCTCTATCTTTATACATGCCAACATTGTATATCATGCCTTCAAGTTGACCTTTTATAATCGTAATTGGTGTTTTTAACTCATGAGATACTGCTGCAAAAAAAGTTCTTCTACTTATTTCATTCTTTCTTTCCTTTTCAATGTCTTCTTGAAGCTTTAAATTTGCATGCTCAAGATTATTAAGTGTGCTTGATAAATTATGTGCAAGCTCATTTAAACTTAAAGCAAGAGAGCCTATTTCATCATCACTTTCTACATCACATCTAACATCTAAATTCATCTGTGCAATTTTTTTTGAAGTATTACTTATCTTGACAACAGGTTTTGTAATTACTCTAGAATAAATAAATGAAGTAACTAGTGATATTATCAAAATCATTATTGCAACTACTGGTATCAATTTTAATAAAACCATAGAAGCTTCATAAACTACCATCAATTTTGGCATAACAGAGAGAATATATTTATCTGAACTATTTTTAAATGTAATATCAGTGGATATGGCACTTACATAACTACTTCCCGAAATTTGATTATTATTTAGGTAATTATATAAAAAATTATCTTCATTGAATATGGTTCTTTGCTTCTTATTTGATATAATATTTTCATCACCTAATTTCCCATACTTTATATTAGATGGTATTTCTACTGATTTTCCATTTTTCATTAAATTAATAGACACATTATTTTCAATTATAAAATCATAAAATTTAAGTGTAGAATCCTCATATTTAGTCTTCTCAATAACTTTAACAAATTCATTCAGATTTTTTTTGATATCATCTGTTAAGTATGATTTATATGTTTTGGGCATTGACATCATGATAAATATGTAAATTAGTGTACAGGATAAAATAAGTATCAAAGTTGTACTTAAAAAAACTTTTCTATTTAGACTTTTCTTAATCCAATACATCAATCCTATATCCTACCCCTCTTATTGTTTCTATGTAATTCACATCAAGCTTTTTTCTAAGATTTTTTATATGTGTATCTACAACCCTTTCATCTCCTAAAAAATCATATTTCCACAAGCTATTTATTAAATTTTCTCTAGTAAGTACACGCCCCTTGTGTTCTATTAGTTCCTTTAGAACTTCAAATTCTCTAGCAGTCAATTCAATCTGTTTACCATTAACAAAAACTTTATATCCTTCAACATCAACATTGATATCTCTATATGATAAAAATTCTCTATCTTCATGATTTTCTTCCTTATCCCCAGTTCTTCTTAATACTGCCTCTACTCTTTTTAGAAGAACAATTGTAGAAAATGGTTTTGTAATATAATCATCCACTTTTAATTCAAATCCTTTTACTTGGTCTGTTTCTTCATCCAATGCTGTAAGTATAATAATTGGAATATTAGATTCATTTCTTATTATTTCACAAACTACAAAGCCATCTATTTTTGGCATCAGTATGTCTAATAAAATCAAATCAAATTGTTGCTTTTTAAACTTTTCAATTCCATCAAGACCATTATTTGCTGTTATGATAGTATAATCTGCATTTTCTAAAAATGTTTTTATTATATTTTGGATATCTATATCGTCTTCTATGACCAATATTCTCTTTGACAAGCCTATCCCCTCTTTCTATAATTATAAACTTTAGATTGTATAACATATTTAGATTATACACTATCTTTATGTTTTTGATGTGTAGCATATGGTACTTCTCCTAAGTACTTTTCATATTATATTTATAAAATTGCGAAGTCAATATAATAAAAATATGAATTTTTTCTTATTTTATCTTTATTAATTTTTTTTATAAATACTAAATTTTATTTGTAAATATATAGCAATTTTTATATTATTTCTATATAATATATATGAGTAAATAATTTTGGAGGATTTGTCTAATGAGTGAATTTAAAGATGTTACTGCAGTAAAAAAAGCAAACGTTTATTTTGATGGTAAAGTAAGTAGTAGAGTAATAATATTTCCTAATGGAGAAAGAAAAACTTTAGGATTGATGTTACCTGGAGAGTATACTTTTTCTACTAGAGAAGAAGAAATAATGGAAATGCTTGCTGGAAGCATGGATGTAAAACTACCTGGAAGCAATGAATTTGTGACATATAAAGAAGGTCAAAAATTTAATGTTCCTTCTGATTCAAGTTTTGATTTAAAAGTTAATGAAGTTGTTGACTATTGCTGTTCATACATAGCTGATTAATAAATATATATGATATTCTTATATAAAATTTAATGTAAATAAAAAAAGAACAACTATATTTAATATTAAGTTGCTCTTTTTTTTATATTGCTCAAATTAGTTTAAATCTGGAACTATTGTGTCTAGTATCTCATCTAATACAAATAACATAACTTTTATCATAATCGGCATTAACACTGCTAATACCATAGTTATAAGGATTAGCTCTTTACTTAGAGCTACAAATGAGAATAATCCACCTAAAAATAGAATCCCAATAACAAATGCTATGGTCATGCTTACAATTAAAAATAATCTTTCTTTATTAAATGGCAAGCATTGCTGTCTTAGTATTAAAAGACCACATATACCAGTTAATATAGCACACATTGTGGAAAATACACTTGAACTATAACCTAAATATTCGACTATATTGTAAACAATAATTACATTTAATGTTACACATAATGCTCCTGGTAAAGCATTTTTTAATATATTAAGTAAAAAATTTCCTGAAATTCTACTTCTATTTGCCTCAAGAGCTAAAAAGAATGATGGTATACCTACTGTTACAGCTCCAATCAATGATAATTGAATTGGCACAAATGGATACTGTCTACTAAAGAAAAATAATGTTAATAGTGATAAGAAGAATGAAAAGATTGTTTTTACTAAAAACAAAGAAGATGCTCTTTGAATATTATTGATTACCTTTCTCCCCTCCATAACAACCTTTGGCATGGATGCAAAATTTGAATCTAATAAAACTAAATTAGAAACATTTTTGGTAGCATCACTTCCAGATGCCATTGCAATACTACAGTCAGCTTCTTTAAGTGCTAACACATCATTTACACCATCTCCTGTCATTGCTACTGTACGATTTTGTTGTTTTAATGCTACAATCATTTGTTTCTTTTGTTGTGGGCTTACTCTTCCAAAAACACTATATTTATCAACAGCATCGTATATGTCTTTATCATTTTTAAGTGTTGTTGCATCAATAAATCTATTAGCTGTTTTAAGACCTGCTTTTCTTGCTACTTCACTTACTGTTATTGGATTATCTCCAGATATAATTTTTATATCTACACCTTCATTATAAAAAAATTCTAAAGTTTCCTTAGCCTCATTCCTAATTTTATCTAATATCAATATAAAAGCAAGCGGTTTTATATCTTCAGGTATCTTATTATCTTCCATGTAAGAGTTACTATGAGCTAAAGCTATTACTCTATTTCCTGCTTTAGAATATTTTTCAATTTCTATTTTTAAGTCTTTATATCTATCTTTAAAAATAAACTCAAAGGCTCCTATTAAGTATGTACCTTCATTTTCAAAAACAACACCACTGTATTTTCTTGCTGATGAGAATGGAATCAAATTTTTAACTTTATACGTATCTGAAATATCATATTTATCTCTTATAGCATTTAATGTCGCATTATCATCTTTAAGAGAATTACACAAATTTCCCATAATCTCATTTACATCAACTTTTTCAAGCATTACTACATCATCAACTTGCATTTTACCTTCTGTAATTGTACCTGTTTTATCAAGACATAATGTGTCAACTCTAGCAAGAGTCTCTACACAATATAATTCTTGAACTAAAGTCTTGTGGCTTGCAAGTTTTATTGTCCCAACAGCTAAGGCAATACTTGTAAGCAGAGTTAATCCTTCTGGTATCATTCCATTTACAGCTGCCACAGTACCTACTACAGATGTTACTATAGAATCTCCATTTCCAAAATGTTGTTTTACAAACAATATAATTCCTAAAGGAATAATTATTACACCAACAACTTTTAATATTGCATTTAATGAATTTCTGAGTTGAGAATTGTGTTTCTTGGAAATTTTAGCGTCACTAGCTATCTTATTTGCATAGTTATCTTTTCCTATGTTTTCAACTTTTACAAATGCATCTCCAGAAACTACAAAACTACCAGAATATAAAAAATCACCTTTGCTTTTTACAATAATATCAGATTCTCCTGTGATTAGAGATTCATTTACCTCTAACTTTCCTTCTAAAACTTTTGAATCAGCACAAATTTGATTTCCTGTTTTTAAAATCATAATATCGTCCAGCACTAATTCTTGAACATCAATCTCTATTTTCTCTTTTTCTCTTATAACAGATACTTTGCTTGATACTATAACAGATAGATTGTCCAACAATCTTTTTGCTCTTATCTCTTGAATCACACCAATAATAGTATTAATTACAGCAATAAATATAAATAAGGTATTTTTAAAAGAGCCAACTGAAACTAGCAAACAAACTAAAACAATATTTATAAGATTAAAAAGTGTAAATATATTATCTTTAAAAATTTGCTTGTATGTTTTAGTTTTTCCATTGTCAAATACATTAATTAAATTGTCTTCTCTTCTACTTTTAAGTTGTTCACTGTTTAATCCAACATTTATATCACAATTATATCTTTTTAAGTTAACTTTATCCATATTATACTCCTTTCAACTTAACTTTTTCTTTAATAGTAATATCTATAAATATATTGTAAAATTCTAATTTAGTTTAATATATCTTATTGTAGTTTATATAATAAAACATAAATCTAAAGATTTAAATATCATAATTCTTAAGATTTCCTAAATTTTTTATGAATTTCGATATATTCTTATTAAGTTTAAATTAAGTTAAAAGAATAAATAGGTTTATTCCCTATAAAATAAAACTAGTTTATATATTCAATTTCCAAATCTTCATGTTTTCCTTTACCATATATAACCATTCCTATAACTGAAATTATTATAAGCATACTTCCTACAATACTATAAAAATTGAACTTTTCATTCAGTAAAAATACTCCTGCAAATATAGATACTACCATAGCGATATTTGATAATATTGATGTAAATGATATTGTTCCAATTAGTTGCATTGCTGCTGTTATTTCAATTGGTGTAAATTCACTTTTAGATAATTTTCTTACATATACACCATATGCACCTGCACAAATTACTGCCGCAAGTATCATTATTCTTCCAAGTATACTACTTGTTTGATTACCTGTATTTTGTAAATTTACTATTATAACTCCAAAAACTGCAATTACGATACACACTACTTGTTTTAAGTTCATTTTTTCATTTAAAAATATAATTCCCATAATCCCTGTAACTACTGGTATCATAGATATCATAACTCCAACTTCTGATGTAGATGTATACTTAACTCCAAATGTCTCAAGCATAAAATATAGAAATGGTTGAAACATACATAAAATCAAGAGGGATTTAAATCCTTACATTTTCTAGTAATCTATAAAAAACTTTAACAGTACATACCATGTATGTCAACATATATACAAAAAAGCTATCTAATTTAAAATAGTTTAGATAGCTTTTTAATACAAATACAAAGTTTTTGTATATTTAAATTATTTATTATTTTAATTACTTATCTTTGTGACCATGTTAATATAGGCTTTTTCACTGCTCTTGCATCATCAACTCTTTTAACTAAAGTATTATGTGGAGCAGTTTTTAGTAATTCTGGCTCTTCCTTAGCTTCTTTGGCGACATTCTTCATAGCTTCAATAAAACTATCTAATGTTTCTATACTCTCACTTTCTGTAGGCTCTATCATAAGTGCTTCATTTATAATAAGAGGGAAATACATTGTTGGAGGATGATATCCATAATCCAACAATCTCTTTGCTATATCAATAGTTTTTATATTTGCTTCTCCTCTTGGTAGTCCACCTAATACAAACTCATGTTTACATAAAGTGTCTATTGGTAAAATATAATCATCTTTTATACTTTCTTTTATATAATTAGCATTTAGAACTGCCATTTCACTAGCTTCTTTAAGTCCATCTCTTCCCATTGTCAATATATATGTGTAAGCTCTTACAAGGACTCCAAAGTTTCCATAGAAATTTTTAATTTTTCCAATAGACTTTGGTCTATCATAGTTTAATACATATTTATCTTCTTGTTTTTCGATTATTGGAATTGGTAAAAAAGACACTAACTCTTTTTTTGCTCCAACAGGTCCAGCCCCTGGACCACCGCCACCATGAGGAGTTGAAAATGTCTTATGAAGATTAAGATGGACTACATCAAATCCCATATCTCCTGGTCTTGTTATTCCCATAATAGCATTCATGTTTGCACCATCATAATACAAAAGACCACCTGCTTCATGTACAAGGTCAGCTATTTCTTTTATATTTTTTTCAAATAGCCCAAGAGTACTCGGATTAGTAAGCATAAGGGCTGCTACTTCATCATTTAAAACTTCTTTTAATACATCTATATCTACAGCACCATTTTTATCAGACGTTATTTGAATTACATCAAAATTCGCCATAGCTGCACTTGCTGGATTTGTTCCATGTGCAGAATCTGGAATTATTACTTTAGTTCTTTTATAGTCTCCTCTATTTTCATGATACGCTTTTATAAGCATAAGACCTGTAAATTCACCATGTGAACCTGCTGAAGGTTGAAGTGTCACTTCATCCATACCTGTAATTTCTGCAAGTTTATTTGATAAATCATACATAAGAGCAAGAGACCCTTGTGCTGTATCTGAAGATTGATATGGATGCATTCCAGTAAAGTTTGGAAGTGCTGCCATATCTTCATTAATTTTAGGGTTATATTTCATTGTACAAGAACCTAAAGGATAAAAACCAGTATCAACACCAAAATTCTTATTTGACAATAAAGTATAATGTCTAACTAATTCTAATTCACCAACTTCTGGTAAGTTTAATTCATTTTGTCTAGCCATAGTTGGGTCAATCATATCTTCTATTTTTATATCATCTATATCTAACTCTGGAAGTGAGTATGCTTTTCTACCTTTTTTAGATATATCTATCAACAAACTATTATATTCTTTCATTATAACCCCTCCATTATTCCAACTAACTTATCTATTTCATTTTTACTTCTTTTTTCAGTTACACAAAGTAAAGTTGAATTTTTTAATTCTGGATAATTGTGTTCTAAATTATAACCACCTAATATATTTTCTTCTAAAAGTTTATCGTTTATAGTGTCTATATTATAATTTCCTTGTACTGCAAATTCTTTAAAAAATCTGCCTTTAAATATAGGTCTGTATTTTCCTGTTTGCACAAGTTTATTATAAGCATAGTGTGCTTTTTTCATTGATTGCATACCAACTTCTTTAAATCCTTCTTTACCCATAGTAGCCATGTATATTGATGCTACAAGAGCATTTAGAGCTTGATTTGAACATATATTAGAAGTTGCTTTTTCCCTTCTTACATGTTGCTCTCTAGTTTGTAAAGTTAATACATATGCAATTTTCCCTTCTGTATCTAAACTTTGCCCAACTATTCTTCCAGGCATTTTTCTTGTATATTTAGATTTACTAGCCAAAAATCCTACATAAGGACCTCCAAAATTAAGAGGATTTCCTAGTGATTGAGCTTCTCCAACAACAATATCTGCTCCTATTTCACCTGGTGTTTTTAAAACACCTAATGATATTGGATCAACACTCATAATTAACATGGCTTTATTTTCATGAGTTATTTTTTCTATTTCTTCCATCTCTTCAATAATCCCAAAGAAGTTAGGAGTTTGTATAAGGACACATGCTGTATCTTTATCTACAGAAGTTCTTAATTTTTCTATATCTGTAGTTCCATATTCATTACAAAAATCAATTTCTACTATTTCACAATCTTTATATTGTAAATAAGTTTTTAGTACTGATAAAGTTTCTGGATGTGTAGTTTTTGATACTACTATTTTACTTTTTCTAGTTTGATTCATTGCCATTATACATGCTTCTATTGCAGCAGTCGCTCCATCATACATTGATGCATTTGCAATTTCCATACCAGTAATTTCTGCAATCATAGATTGGAACTCAAACACTACTTGCAAAGTTCCTTGACTTATTTCTGCTTGATATGGAGTATATGCTGTATAAAATTCGGACCTTGAAGTTATATGCTTTATAATTGATGGTATATAATGGTCGTATGCACCAGCTCCAAGAAAACAAGTTAAATCTTCTAGACTTAAATTTTCCTCTGACAATCTTTTTACTATTTTACTAACTTCCAATTCAGATTTTCCACTATCTAGATTTAAATCTCTTTTTAATTTTAGTTCATCTGGTATATCTGAAAATAATTCATCAACTGAGTTTAATCCAACTACTTTTAACATTTTTTCCTTATCTTCATTTGTGGCAGGTATATATGAAAATTTATTTTCTTTATTTACTACAACATTATCTTTTTTATATTGTTTTTTATAAAAAGGCTTCTTAACTGTTATAGCAGGAACAACTTTTTTTCTAATTGCTATACCTATTTCATTTCCTGTTTTTGCATATTCAGCATCTATAATTCCCATTCCTAAGATTTTTCCTGTTGTTGGAGATGCACACCCAGTAGTTACAAAACCAACTGTTTTATCTCCAACTTTTATATCATATCCATTTCTAGGCATCCCTTTACCTTGCATTTCAAATCCTACTAATTTTCTTTTAATCCCATTTTCTTTTTCTTCTGCTAAGATTGATTTGCCAATAAATGATTCCTTATTTACTTTTACAAAAATAGATAATCCTCCTTCAAGTGGAGATATGTGTTCATTTATCTCATGTCCATATAGAGGTAGAGCTGCTTCAAATCTTAAAGTATCTCTACAACCTAGACCAGCTGGACATATATCTTCTTCTCCAACTTTCAGGACTTCATCCCAAATTGCTTTTATATGTTCATTTTTGCAATATATTTCAAAACCATCTTCTCCAGTATATCCTGTTCTTGAAACTAAACAAGAGTATCCAGATACTTTTATTTTTGGCATTGACTTATAAAATTTTATTGATTCTAAATTTATGTCCGTGATTTTTTGAAGAATTTTTTCTGCTTTAGGTCCTTGAACTGCTAATTGACAAACTTCATTAGATATATTTTTTATATTTACTTTATACCCTTCACTTTGCTTCATTATCCATGCAACATCTTTGTCTATATTTCCTGCATTTATTACTAACAAATAATCTTCTTCCCCAAACTTATATATTAATAAATCATCAACTACTCCACCATTTTCATAGCACATAGGTGTATATATGACGTCATTGACTTTTAATACACTTATATCATTCGTAACTAGATTTTGTATAAATTTTTCTGATTCTACTCCTTTTACTTCTATCTCTCCCATGTGAGATACATCAAATATACCTGCACTTTTTCTAACCATTTCATGCTCTTTGTTTATTCCTTCATATTCTAAAGGCATTTCCCAACCAGCAAATTCAACAAGCTTTGCACCAAGCTCTTTGTGTGTATTATACAAAGGTACTCTTTTTAATTCATTCATATATAACCCTCCCTATAAAACTAAACTTATTCTATTTAAGCAACTTCGCCATTATGTCCTGTATTTTCCCATAAAAAAAATATATAAGCATAGGAAATAATCCTAGCCTATATATCCCTGTTTGTATACCTGAAAGATTTAATAATTTAATATTATTCTGCTTCTTCGGTGACTTATAGTATTTAACTTAAGTCTCTCCAGAGTCCCATCAATTAGCGATATCTTTGCCTGAAAGCTTCTCTAAGAATTGGCATTTCTTAAATTTCTTCTTCGGCGCCTTTTTGTATAAAGGTCTCTCTCGCTAATCTCACTTGGAAATATTTATTTTCAATTTTATTTTATGAATATTTAAATCAAATGTCAACACATTATATTTATTTTTTTTTATGTATTAATTT
The DNA here is from genome assembly GCF_020662275.1 of Clostridioides sp. ES-S-0006-03. NCBI lineage: Bacteria > Bacillati > Bacillota > Clostridia > Peptostreptococcales > Peptostreptococcaceae > Clostridioides > Clostridioides sp. ES-S-0006-03. The sequence continues at coordinate 298,694 of NZ_JADGMM010000002.1, read as the reverse complement.
TTTTGTTAAGTTTTTATTATCAATTATTTCTCTTTTATATTATTCACTCTTCTGCAAACATATTATATATTAATGCAAAATAACATTTTCACTTAATTTATTATTAAAATAACACACAAAGAACCAAATGTAAATTTGTATCGAGATTTACTATAACATGTTAAAAGTATATTCATACACTTGATGAAATCGTTTACAATTTTAAACTTGTGAAAAATAAGATTTTTAAAATAGAATATTTTTAATAGAATTACAACTATTGAATGGTTATGTGATTTGAATATTTCTTAAAATTTTAATCATTTTATACTTTTAAAATACATTGCTATAAAATTTTATACCTTTATTTACATACATTTTAAATGTTGTATATGTAATTTTATTTTTGTATAACAAAAAGAACTTATTGAGCTTTTTACAAGTTTTCTAAAAATAACAATATAGCAAATTCCTATCATTAGGTATCCCTATTAATTTAATATAGTTATTTATCAAAAAATAAAAACGGGATAGCCCACTCCGAAAGCCAGCAACCCCAGTTTTTTTTCAGCACAACTAAGTACTGTAAAGTGCGGATGAAGGGAGTCGAACCCCCACGCCAATGGCGCTAGATCCTAAGTCTAGTGCGTCTGCCAATTCCGCCACATCCGCTTATATTACTCTTTTATTTTACTATATTTCGCTATTATTTTCAATAACTTTTTTAAATTATCTAAAAATAAACAAAATAATGATAATAAAAGGTAAAATTCATTTACAGCCTTATTCTGCAAGTTCTATTTCTGCTTCATCTACTCTCTTGCCTATAATTTGAAGACCTACAAATACAGCTGCTATAGCAACTGGCAATACTATATATATTGGCAATCCAAATCCAGCTGGTATATATCCAAATACAATAGTAATTACTGCTGTAAATATAGCATATGGCATTTGAGTATTAACATGGTCTATATGATTACATCCAGCTCCCATTGAAGAAAGTATTGTTGTATCTGAAATTGGAGAACAATGGTCTCCAAATATTGCACCTGTTAAAACTGCACTTGTGCTTACTATTACATAAGACATGTCAGGATTTAGTGAATATGCAAGTGGTATCGCAAGTGGCATAAGTATACCCATTGTTCCATAAGCAGTTCCAGTAGCAAAAGATATTATTGCTCCTAATCCAAATATTAAACTTGGTAGTAAGAATGGAGGCAGTGAACCTGATAATAAATGTATCAAGAATTTAGCTGTACCTAACTCTTTTATTACTGAACTTAATGACCAAGCAAGTATTAATATTACACCAGTGATTACTAAACTTTTCATACCATCTATCCAAACATCAATTGCTTCTGATACTGTAAAAATCTTCTTAACTACAGCCATTATAATAGCAACTAAACTTGCAACTAATGCAGATTGGAATAATGCTCTAGATGCATCAGATGCACTAAACGCTTCTTTGATTGCTTCAAAAGAATATGGCGAATTTGTAAATAATTGTATTAAAGTCTTATCTTCTCCTCCCATTATAGATGCATATCCACTATAATAGAATGATGCTAGTGCAACTACTATTAATGTACCTATTGGAATTATAGCATTCCATACACTTAATTTCACTCCATCTTTTGGAGCTAAATCATCCAACTCTTCAACACCTTCATCAAGGTCTGTACCAATTTTTCTACTTCTAGATTTTATTTCAGCTTTTCTCATTGGTCCAAATTCTTTTAATAATAACGCTGAAATTACAATAAATGCTAATATTAATATGTTATAAAATCTAAATGGTATTGTATTTAAAAATATGCCAAATGCATCAACATCTACACTTATACTTTCAAAAGCATCATGTATCAAACCAACTTCAAGACCTATCCATGTAGATATTATAGCAAGCCCAGCAACTGGTGCTGCTGTAGCATCTATTATAAATGCTAATTTTTCTCTTGATATTTTCATTTTATCTGCAACTGGTCTCATCATAGGTCCTACAATTAATGAATTAGCATAATCATCAAAGAAAACTAAAAGACCTAAAAACCAAGTTATAATCTGTGTACCTTTAGCTGATTTTGCTCTCTTTGCAAGTGCTTCAGCTATAGCCTTAGCACCACCCATCTTGGCAACAAGATTTATTACTCCCCCAATTGCTAAGACTTGTAGTATTATCCCTGCATTCCACGGGTCTGATAGAGATACTAAAGCTCTATCTACTAAGTCTAAAAACGCTTGTATAAATGCAGCAAATACATTAACTCCACTGACTTGAATTATAAAACTTCCAGAAAGAATTCCTAGCAATAAAGAAATTATTACATTTTTAGTTATAAATGCAAGTATTATAGCAACTAATGGTGGTATTAAAGTTAAAATTCCAAATTTTTCTGCGTTAGCCAGTGCAATGGTATCTATATCTTCCTCTGCAAATACCATTACAGTTGACATTATAAACATAATTGTCGTCAGAAAAATAATGTTAAATTTTTTATTTCTCATATAAATCTCCCTCTCTTTTTAATTTTGTGAATTATATAGGGTATTATGGGTTATGATAAAATAAAAAAGCCTTGAGTGGTAAACACTCAAGGCTTAAACATTACAATACATTGATAATACTAAAAACAAATATAATATAATTCCTTAAATGATAGCTCACCACAAATAAACCTGTGACAGTTGTACATATATTTTATGTACCCCCAGCAATATAATCTTAAAGCATCGATTATAAAACTTCGGCAATATCCCCTTTCCCAATAATTCTTTGTGCTTAACTCCTTATTGGTACTGATAGATTATTGCGCCTCTACCCTTTTATTCACTTTTATTAAATATATTTTGAGTATATATTATTTATTTAAAATTTGCAAGGAAGTTTTAAAAATTTTACTTTAAAGGATTTTTTATATTATTGTCGAATTATAAAAATAATTGTACTAAAATCAGCTAAAAAAATTTTATCAATTATATGGAGGAATTACTTTAATGTTATTAATTTACAATGAAAAAACAAACCCTTATTTTAATTTAGCAATGGAAGAATATCTACTTAAAAACTTTGACGAAGATTTATTTATTTTATGGAGAAATGAACCTTCTATAATCGTTGGAAAAAATCAAAATACACTTTCTGAAATAAACTTAGAATATATAAAAGAACATTCAATACCAGTTGTTAGAAGACAATCTGGTGGAGGAGCTGTATTTCATGATTTAGGAAATATAAACTTTACATTTATAGCTTGTAATAATAATAGCTTTAGTGATTTCAGAAGATTCACTCAACCAATAATAGACTTGCTTAAAACCTTAGATGTCAATGCTGAGTTTTCTGGAAGAAATGACCTTCTTATAGAAGGTAAAAAATTCTCTGGAAATGCTCAACATAACTATAAAAATAAAGTGATGCATCATGGGACACTTTTATTTTCATCTGAAATAAATGACCTTTCAAATGCACTAAAAGTAAAACCCATAAAGTTTGAAGGTAAAGGCATAAAATCTGTAAAGTCTCGTGTAACCAATATAAGCGAACATTTACAGTCTGATATGGATATACTTGAGTTTAAAGATGCTATAATGAATTATCTTTCTTCAACAAATACTGGTAATACAAATTACTCTCTAAGTAAATATGACATAGAAGAAATAGAAAAACTTACTAAATCAAAATATGAAACTTGGGATTGGAATTTTGGTAATTCACCAAAATACTCTCTTTCAAATGAATTAAAATATGCTGGTGGAAATGTAGAATTTAATTTAAATGTTGATAAAGGTATAATAACTAGTATAAAGTTTTTTGGAGATTTCTTTGGGAAGTGTGATGTATCTTTTGTAGAAGATAAACTTATTGGTACAAAGCATGAGGAGAATTCATTGAGAGCTATTTTAGATGCTATTGAAATAAATGACTATTTCTTGGGTGCTGATACTAATATTTTAGTTTCTGGAATTTTGGGTGTTAAATAGAAATAACAAAAACTTTAAAATATTTATAAAATTATGTTTACAGATACAAAAAATCATGCTAATATGTATAACATAATTAAAAATTAATACTTCTTATCCAGAGTGGTGAAGGGACTGGCCCTGTGAAACCCAGCAACCAGTATATTTTTTAATATACATTGGTGCTAAATCCTGCAGTATTGTACTGAAAGATGAGTTTAAATTAGCTTTTAAAGCCTGAGTTTACACTCAGGCTTATTTTATTTTCACAATGTGATAAAAAGAGGGTATTTTATTTTTAACTAATCAATTATATTCAGGAGGGAATTTTTATGAAATTCAAAAAATTATTAAGCTTGTTATTATGTCTAGTATTTACTTTATCTGTAGTTGGATGTTCAAAATCTAAAGACGATAAAAAAATTGTTGTTGGTGCTACTTTAGTTCCAGGTGGAGAGTTGTTAGAGGAACTAAAACCACTGATTGAAGAAAAAGGTTATACTTTAGAAGTTAAGAACTTTGACGATTACATACTTCCAAATGAAGCTTTAAATAATGGCGAAATTGATGCAAATCTATTTCAACATGAACCTTATCTAAAAGAAGCTGTTAAAGCTAAAGGTTATAAAATAATGGCAGGAACTAAACTATATGTATGCCCAGCGATACTTTACTCTTACAAAATAAAATCTGTTGATGAATTTAAAAAGGGAGATACAATTGCAATAAGCAACAATCCATCTTCTTGTTCTAAAGACCTTAGATATCTTGAAAGTATAGGACTTTTAACTTTACCTAAAGAAAATAATTTAGTTAGTCCTAAAGATATAATTGAAAATCCAAAGGGCATACAATTCAAAGAATTAGATATTGCTCAAATACCATCTTCTCTTCCAGATGTAACTGCTGCATTTATAGACACTACTTACGCAGTACCTGCTGGTCTTGATGCTAAGAAAAATGGAATCTACACAGCACCGGTAAATGATGAATATGCTAATCTTTTAGCATTTAGAAGTGAAGATAAAGATAGTGAAAAAATTAAAGTTCTACAAGAAGTTCTTACATCAGATAAAGCAAGAAACTTAATTGAAGAAAAATACAAAGGAATTGTAATTCCTGTTTTTTAGTAGAATTAGTATAATTTTAATATTATTATTGTAATCTTGTTGAATATTGACTTGTTAAGTGCTACCATTTAAGTAAATCTATGTTTGTGGAGGAAGATTACTATGGCTATAGAATTGAAAAAAGGACAAAAAATAAATCTTACAAAAAAAGAAAATACCGATTTAGGTGAGATTTTAGTTAATCTAAATTGGAATCAAAAAGTACAAAAAAAGGGCTTTTTTGGAGCTCTAAGAAATAGTAATATAGATTTAGATTTAGGTTGCTTGTTTGAAATGAAAAATGGTGTAAAAGGTGCTGTTCAAGCGTTAGGCAATTCTTTTGGCAATTTAGAACATCCTCCTTTTGCTCAACTAGATGGAGATGACCGAACAGGAAGCAATACACAAGGCGAAAATATAAGAATCAATGGTAACAAGATAAAAGAAATAAAAAGAATATTGATTTATGCTTTTATTTATGAAGGTGTGGCTAATTGGTCAGAAGCTGACGGAGTTGTAACTATTAAACAAAAACAAGATTCTGATTTAGTGGTTAAGCTTGATGAGCATAAAAATGGCTATAATATGTGTTCAATAGCATTAATAGAAAATGTAAACGATGAAACATTTAGTGTTGAAAAGGTAGTTAAATACTTTAAAGGACATAGAGAAATGGATAATGAATTTAACTGGGGCTTAAAATGGGTTGCAGGGAAAAAATAACAATGTTTAAGAGACTATAGGTAAATCTACTTATAGTCTTTATTTATGTATTCGCCATCAACACTATCAATAAGTTCATCTTCTCTAAAACATAACTCTATATTATTTACACCTCACATAAAACCTTATAAGAATTTATAGTTTTCATGTAATTATTTAAATAAAGTTGTATATTATGTATTGATGTTATTCTCAATATTTGTATCACTGTACATTTTAGATAGTTAACAAAATTAATAAAGCACTTATATTATAAGCACTTTATTAGATTAGTATATATTAAAATATACTTTAACTATTATAAACTATAAACAGTTTCTTCATCTAATATTTTTTCAAAGTCTAATATTGGCATTGGTTTATAAAAGACAAACCCTTGAACCAAATCACACCCAATCTCTTTAAGAAACTCAACCTGTTCTTTATATTCAATACCTTCAGCAACAGTTATAATATTTAACTCTTTTATCATATGTATAATATTTTTTATTACTATCTTCTCTTTTTCTTTATTTAAACTTTCTTTAAAAAACATTGAGTCAAGCTTTAAAACATCAAATGGTAAATCCTTCAAAACACTTAGAGACGAGTATCCTTTTCCAAAATCATCCAAAGAACAAGTAAAGCCACTTTCATGTAGGTCATGTACAATTTCTAAAAGATGCTCTTGATTTTCAAAAGCAACACTTTCTGTAAATTCAATTTCTATAGTATTTTTAGGTATATTATATTTATTTTGTATACGCGAATAAGTTTCTACAAACTTAGCATTATAAAATTGAATCTTAGAAACATTAACTGAGATGGGAACAACTTGTTCATTTTCATCTAATCTCTTTCTAATCCATCTGCATACCTCTTCAAATACATATTGGTCTACTAAGCTAATAAAAAATTCCTTTTCTAATATTGGAATAAATATCGCTGGAGATATCACACATTTGTCTGGTGTCATCCAACGTACTAAAGCTTCTGCACAATCTATTTTTTGATTATGTAAATTAACTTTAGGTTGAAAATAAACAACAAATTCTCTTCTATTGAGTGCTTCATGTATTCTACTCTTAATGGTATTTTCTTCAATCATTTTTTTGCGAATATTTTCATTATAAAAAGCATACTTAGTACCAGGTTTATTCTTGACAGTCTTTTGTGCAAAATTTGCACGATTTATCAAATCATCTATATTTAATTTTTCATTCACATCTTCAATACAACAAATTCCACTGACAATAGTAATACTATATTTATTTTTAATTTCATCTGTAATGTTAATCAACTTATCATCTACAATTTGTTGTCTTCTTAGTAAAGCTTCCTTATCTACATAACATCTTAATGCAACAAATCTATCTGCAATCTCTCTTGCAAATATTTCATATTTTCCAATATCATCCATCATGAAATTAGAATAGCGTTTTAATATCATGTCCCCATAATCGTATCCAAATATATCATTGATATACTTAAAATTTTCAAAATCGATATAAAATATAGCAAATTTCTTGTCTTTATGTTTATAAATATACTGTTCTGCATCCAACTTAAACTTGTCTATGGTATTTGCTCCTGTAAGTTCATCTTTATATGCAATATTTTTTAAATCTACATTTAGTTTTTCAAGTCTAATTAATCTTCTATTGTACTGCATAATCAATATAGTCCATGCTACTATACCTACAACTGATATTATAATTATTAAAGTCATTAAATAATCGCTTTTTTCTTTCGAATAATGTTCTATCTCAAATACTGTGTCATTTGCAATCTTAAAAAATTCTTCACTTGTTTGTAGTAACTGACTACTATCTTCTTCCATCCTTACTTTTTTAATTTCAATATTTAAATCTTCCCATTTTCTTTCTAATAAAGATAAATACTCGTTATATTTTTTACAATCAGTGACTACTAGACCATATTTTCCATGTCCTGTATTTAATTCATGTAAAATTTCATCGATATATTCTACTAGTTCATCATTTGGTTGAAAATTCATTTCTAATTTAGTTAGACGTTGACTCGCTCCACGAACAATACCAACATAATTAATCAACTTTCCATAATCTCCAATGTTGTGAATTAATTGAACAGAAATGTAACTTATAGAAATTAATAAAACAAATAAAACTAAGATAGTTATCTTTAAAAATCTCTTCATAAAATACCTCTATCCCCTATGTTTTCACGTTTATCAGATATTCTACAATTATGCTAACTAGGTTTTTATATGTTATAAATAATTAATATGATTTCTTCAATAAATTTTCTAAACATTTTTAATAACCAACTTAGTAAAATATTGTATAATCATTTTCTCAAATAACGTGTATTAAACCTTAATAAAACTCTCTTATTACTTAAAATATAGAAGATTTTATTCTACATAGTTTATTTTTGACATTGCATATTTTTGTAAATCATCATTTTTTCAAATTTTCCAATAGGTCTAGGTTTAGTTTCTGTTAACAAACTTTAGAACCTATATAAATACTATAATCATAATAGCTATTGCAAGTTTAATGTTTGTTTATTTTTATTCAAAATCTGCAATCTAAAATCTATCGTGACCTTTTTCCTTTTTTTCATTGTTATTAATCTAGCTTGTTAATTCTCCTTTGTAGGTGGTATTGAAAATATCAATGTGTTTTTTATAATCATACTTAATAAAATAATCACTCATAAGCCCATACACTTGTAAATGTTTTTCAAGTTTTGTTGTGCAAAGTATTTTTTATGTAAACTAGTTGAGAAATAAGGGTCTGTTTAATCAATTTCTACATTCTTTCTTTAGTGCATATGCTGGAGGTTTTATATGGATAAAATCAATAATTAGTAACAAAATAGAAAAACGTTTTTTTAGAAGATTTTATTCTAATATTTAAACCACTCCTGAGAGATTATATAATAAATATATATCCATTGAATTATTAATATAATAACATAACCTTGTTCATGTATGTATTAGATTAATTGTATCAAAATAACTAATAAACCGCAAGTTCTAGCTAGTTTTCTTAAACCTTAAACATAGAATGATAAAATAAGATTCATCAAATAAGTTGTATAATAATAGGAAGTGTAAATACTTTGAAACACGAATATGGCTTGTATTATTTAATTTATGAATACTATGCATAGAGTATATTATTTGGACATTATAAAAAAGGGCAAACTCTACCATCTATTGAAACAATTTACAAGCAATTTAGAGTTGCACCACAAACAGCTCGTACTGCTCTATCAAAAATACAAGATGCTGGCTATATTTCAATTAGAGTTAAACTAACTTCTATTATCATCTCTGAACAAGATGAAGAAATTCAAAAAAGTATTCAATTAATTACTTTTCAGCAATAAAGGAAACTGTTATAGATTTATACAAGTCTACAAAACTCGTCCACAGAAGTATTTAAATCAAAAAAAATCAGCCACTTTAAGGTGGCTGATTACATAATCATTATATAAAACACATTTGCCATAAAAAATAGACTTACTTATTAACTGCTTTTGAAGCATCATCTATCATCTTATTTAAAGATGTAAGACCACCATCATTTACATACCATGTTGGTGCATCTAAGTATATTATATTATCATTTTTATAAGCATCCATAGACTTTATTACGTCATTGTTTAGAACAGATTTAGCTGTTAAACCAGCTTTCACATCACTACCAGTAGCTATACCTCTATCTATAACAAACATAATATCTGGATTTTGTTTAGCTACATATTCAAAAGTAATATTTTGACCATGACTTGATTCCTTTATATTTTTATCTTTATTCTTAAATCCAAAACTATTATATAATATGCTAAATCTAGACTCTTCACCAAATACACTTAAATTCCCCTCATTTACCATAAGAGTTAAAGCATTTAAGTCTTTTTCTGTTACTTTTTTATTTAAAACTTCTATTTTCTTTTCAATTTTAGCAAATTCTTGATTAGCCTTCTCTTCTACTCCAAATATTTTAGCTATTTTATTTATATTATTTTTGACAGATTCTAAATACTTCTTATCATCTTTGCTTGTACTTATTGTTGGTGCAATCTTAGATAATTGCTCATAAAAATCTTCTTGTCTTCCATTTATTATGATTAAATCTGGATTTGTTGATTTTATACTTTCTAAATCTGGTTCTTTTAATCCACCTAAATCTGCATATTTTTCATCTTTATACTTTTCTAAAGATACTGGTAAGCTTGATTTTGGAAGTCCTACTAAACTCTCACTTACACCTAGTGCATCCATTGTATCTAGTGCTGAATAATCAAATACTACTACTTTTTTAGGCTTCAACTTTACATCTGTTTCTCCTAAGCTATGAGTTATTTTTATAGTAGCATTTGAAGCATCTAATGTTTTCTTATCACTTTTTTTACTCCCACCTAATGCAAATACTGCTACTAATCCTACTATAGCCACGGTTGCTATTATTGCTGCTTTTTTATTCATCTTAATGTCTCCCTCATTTTTTATTAATACTTGTCTTAGTTTAAATTTTGATTAGAAAATTCATAGATTTTTATCTATAGTGTTTTAAAAATAAACACATATTCTATTTCCATTTATATGCTTAATGTCAAAGTTCATTTCGTAAATATCTCCTAAAACTTTTTCATTAACTATTTCATCTGTACGACCTACCTTTTCAATTTTTCCATTTTTAAGTGCAACTATATTATCTGAATAGCATGAAGCAAAATTTATATCATGCATGACCAACACTATAGTCTTACCTAACTCATCACAAAGACTTCTAAGTACCTTCATCATTTGTACTGAATGATTCATATCCAAATTGTTAAGTGGTTCATCAAGTAATATGTACTCCGTATTTTGGGCTATTACCATTGCTATATAAGCTCTTTGTCTTTGACCTCCACTTAATTCATCCAAATATTTGTCTTGTATATCAGTTAATTTCATATACTCTATTGCTTCATTAATATATTTTTCATCCTCTTGAGTTAAATTTCCTTCACTGTATGGAAATCTTCCAAAGCCAACTAATTCTCTTATTGTGAGTTTTAAAGTTATATTATTAGATTGTTTAAGTATAGCTATTTTTTTTGCAAGTTCTTTATTGTTGTAAGAACTCAAGCTTTTTCCTTCTATCAATACTTCTCCACTATCACCTCCTATAAGTCTTGTTACTATTGATAACACAGTGCTTTTACCAGCCCCATTTGGACCTATAAAAGATGTTATTTTTCCTTTTTCTATATTAAAAGAAACATTATCTACAACATTTTTATTTTTATATTTTTTAAATATATTTTTTATTTCTATCATCTATTTGCCCCCTTTAATAATAATTGGATAAAGTAAATTCCTCCTATAAAATTTATTACTACACTTAATGTTGTATCAAATTTGAATATATGTTGTATAAAAAATTGACCTATTATTAACGTAATCATTCCTAGCAATATAGAACCTAAAATTAAATAGGTATGTTTATATGTTTTAAAAACTTCTCTAGCTATGTTGGCTAGTAAAAGACCTAAAAATGTCATAGGTCCAATAAGTGCTGTTGATACTGAAACTAAAATTGCTATTAGGATTATCATTTTTTTTACTACTTTATCAAAATCTACACCTAAATTAATTGCTTGCTCTCTACCTAATGATAGTACATCTAAATATTTTATATCATCATATATAAAAGGTATTGTTGCAATAACTATTATAAATGCAATTAACAATACATTTGTATTTATATTATTTAGACTAGCCATTATGCTAGTTTGTAGTGCTAGAAATTCATTAGGGTCTATCATTACTTGAATAAATGTTGTTGCACTTTTAAATAGAGTTCCAAATACCATTCCTAATAGGATTAAAAAGAAAATATTATTTTCTTTTCTTTCAAACAATGCTCTATACAATAACATTGAAGCTACAATCATTATAGTAACATTAATGATAAAATTATAATTTTCATTTGTAATGAGATTACTGGTTGCTCCAAATATAAATACTATTATAGTTTGAATCATTACATATAAGGAATCTAACCCTAGCACACTTGGTGTTAATATCTGATTGTTAGTAATTGTTTGAAATACTACTGTAGTAAATGCTATACATCCTCCTCCAAGTATCATTGCAAGTATTTTTGGTATTCTTTGTGATAATGCATAATCTAGATTATTCATATCTATTCCATAGGTTAAAAAAAGTACCATTGATATCAAGAGTAATGCAGTCACTAAGTAAATTTTTTTATTAAGACTAAGCTTCATTTATATTCCTCCTTAGTATTAAGTAAAGGAATAGTATACTTCCTATAACACCAACTGTAAGCCCTATAGATATTTCATATGGATAAATGATAAGCCTTCCAAAAATATCACATATAAGTACAAATAGTGCCCCAAATAATCCCGTATGCCATATACTATCTCTTATATTGTCACCCATATACAGAGATACAATATTAGGAACTATTAGACCTATAAAAGGTATATTACCAGCAGTAACAACTACACATACTGTAACAAGAGCTACTATTATTAAACCTATATTAACGACTTTTTTATAACTTAGACCTAGGTTAGTTGCAAAATCCATCCCCATCCCAACAACAGTAAATCTATTTGCATAAATATATGCTACTATTATGAGAGGTATTGTTATGTATAATATTTCATAATTTCCTTTAAGTATCATAGAAAAGTCACCTTGCATCCAAGAACTTACATTTTGACTCAAATCATATTTATATGAAATAAAATCAGTCATAGAACCTATTATATTTCCAAACATTATACCTACTAATGGCACGAATATTATACTTTTAAACTGTAACTTCCTTATTATTTTCATGAACATAAATGTTCCTATAAGAGAAAATATAAATGCTATTATGGTCTTCGTGAAAATCGATGCACTTGGTATTAAAAGCATACAAATTACTATACCAAATTGAGCCGCATCTATTGTTGCTCCTGTAGTAGGCGATACAAATTTATTTTTACTTATCTGTTGCATTATAAGGCCTGCTATACTCATTCCTATACCTGCAATTAATATACTTATTAATCTTGGTATTCTACTCATGACAAATATCATAAGTTTATGCTGATTTTTTGCAAATATATGCATTATGTTTATATCTTCTGCTCCTATAAATAAGGAAAAATAAGATAAAATTATTATTCCTATAATTAAATATCTCTTTTTCATTCTCCCTCCTTAATTTTTTACTTAAAATGATAATTATTATCATTTCTTTTTACATTTTATCAATAATAATTATCATTGTCAATATGTATATATATTTGTTTTTTTATATAAAAAATGTTACTAGAATTAAAAATTCTAGTAACATTTAAATTTAATCTAACCCATATCTCATATATAAATCTATATATATGAATGCTTCTTATTAAATATAGTATTTTCTACACCTAATTTAATTACTATCTTACTTTAGTATCTCTTTAAACACTCTATAAAAGTTTCCACTAGATATTAGATTTATATCACTTTTTTTATATCCTCTTTTTTCAAGCTCTACTATTATATTCTTAGCTTCATATGTACTTTTAAGCCCATCTACACTTGGATTTTTGGAATTTTCTTCAGTAAAAGAACCTATAGTCTCTTCTCCTAGATAATCGCTAAAATCAAAACCAAAAGATACATGCTCTATACCTATAAGATTCACCATATAATCTATATGGTCAACTAAATGTATTAAATCTTGCTTCTTAGGATTAATATTGGTAAATGCTCTAAAGCTATTTATTCCCACTAATCCACCTGTTTTTGAAATTTCTTTTAATTGATTATCTGTAAGATTTCTTTTTACATCACATAGATTCTTAACATTAGAATGAGATGCTATAACTGGTTTACTTACAACTGACATCAAATCCCAAAATGATTTTTCATTTAGATGTGATACATCTATTAGCATACCTAATTGTTCTAACTTATCTACTGCTTTTTTTCCTATTGCAGTTAAGCCTCTGTTTTCATCTCCTAAACACCCTGTAGCAAGTTCATTCTGCTCATTCCAAGTTAATGATGCATGTCTAGCTCCAACTTCTTTATAATAATATTCGATTAAGTCTAAATTTTTTCCAACATGGCTTAAACCTTCAAGACCAATTAAAATATTTATTTTATTCTCATTTAGACCTTTATTTATATCAGAATATTTTTTTACTATGTTTACAATATCCTTCATATCTTCAATTTCTTCTTTTACACATTCTATTATCTGCTTAACTCTCTTTTCAGGCTTTTTATCATATGGTGGGTCTATCCATATTACAAAAATAGCCCCTTCAATATTTGCTTTTTTAAAATTTTCAAGATGGATTCTTCTAAATACATCTTTCTCTCCATTAATTCTTCTTATCGTTACATCTGACCAAGTATCTGAATGTCCATCAAAAATCATGACAACCTCCAATTAAATAAAATCTTTTTCAAACGTTTGTTTTTCACTCTTTACAAAACTTATATTAAAATATTTCCTACCAAAAGACCAAAATAATTACCAACTATATAACCAAATGTTCCAACTATAAGTATTGGCCCTACTAACTTAGACCACCCTTTTGATATTGCCATAGCTGCTGCTGTTGTAGGTCCACCAATATTTGCATTAGATGCAAGAATAGCTTCTTCCAAGCTAAACTTAAATATTTTGGCAACTGTAAATGTAACTAGCATGTTTATAAGTACCATTATTCCACAATATAAAAGTAATAATGGTGATTTTTGAATTATTAATGGGATTGAAGCAGGAACACCTACTACGACAAAGAAAATGTAGATTAAAAATGTACCCAGCTCTTGCGCTCCTTTTATATCACTAAAGAAATTAGGCATAAAGGTAGCAAACATCATAGTTAAAGTAGTTATTATTAGATATTGATTGCCAAATAAAGTATTTAACATTGCTAAAAATGGATTTGATGTTGGTATTATAGCTTTAAACCAACCTGACAATTCTACTGATACTGCAACTATTATAAAAGCACTACCAATGGCTATTGCTATATCTTTTAAAGATATTTCTTTTCTTCCCCAATAATTTGCTGCTATTGTTTCGCCTTCATTTACACCTATGCTTTCCATCTCATCTACATGTGGATGTTTAAAATGTTTTCTAAAAAATCCAATAGATGGGATAGCTATTAAAACAAAGAAATATAATGCCATTAAAAGATTATCTGCTACAACAGTTGCTGATACCAATTCTCCAGGTGCATCAAATGCTCCTGACATAGCTGCAAAGTTTACATTTCCACCTATATAAGAACCTGTCATCATAGCTGCAACAATATTTAAATCTGGTACTGCATTTTTTAATGCCAAGAATCCAATCATAGCTCCAAGTACAGTTCCTATAGAACCTACAAGAAATATTACAAGTAATCTTCCACTTTCTTTCCATATCTTTTTGATATTACATTGATATAACAACAAAGCTATGGCTAAAGGGACAACATAACCCCAGACTTGGTCATATACAACAGACTCTACTGGTATAATATTTAGATTTGATAATAACATTGCTCCTACAAGAGCTATTATTGCTCCTGATATTTTTGATGCCCAACTATACTTTTGCTCTAAATAAATACTAAATGCTGCCCATCCAGTTACAATTGCCCACAATACCCAAATATTATCAGGACTTACAAAACTCCTCATCTCAACCGCCTCCATTTCATTAAATTAAAATATCAGTATTAATATTCAATATATTGAATATTAATACTATTATAATTCATCTTTTCAGAAAATTCAATATAACGATGTAAATACATGCATTATATAACTTTTATTTTATTTTATTAATTTTGAAAACTATATATGTTATAATCATGTTTGAGGGGGTTTTTATCTAATGGACATAGATGTTGGAAGCAAAATTAGAGCTCTTAGAAAATCTAAAAATATAAGTATAGCTACCTTAGCAAAAGAGTCTGGTTTAAGTACAGGTTTAATAAGTCAAATTGAACGTAATATGGTTGTTCCATCAATTATAGCAATGTGGAAAATATCAAAAACGCTTGATGTAAACATAGGTTATTTTTTTGATGATATTGGGAAGGATAATTCTAATATAGTAGTAAAGAAAAACAATCGAAAGAAAATAGTAACTAACGATTCTACAAAATTTTACGAGCTTCTTGTTCCTAATTTAATTGGAAAAAAAATAGAATTTATACTTGTTACATTAAATGGACATACAAAAAAAAGTAATGAATTTGTGACACATGAAGGAGAGGAATGCGGATACATAATAAAAGGAAAAATGAAAATAACACTTGGTAATAAAGAGTATATATTAGAGGAGGGTGACAGTTTTTATTTTAACAGCACTATACCACATATATATGAAAACTGTGATGATGATGAATGTATTTCCGTCTGGGCAATGACTCCACCTTCATTTTAATATATGCAGCTCTTGTTTAAATATAAATTAATAAAAATCTGAAATAAATTAGTATGATAAATTTTATCCTAATTTATTTCAGACTTTTCTAGTTTATTGGTTATATATTGAGTAGACAACTTTCATCTAAAATTTCAGATAATATTTCCTCAGTTCCACTCATTCCATCAAATTTACTTGATATAAATGTGTTTTTTATTTCATTTTTATTTATATCACCATGCTTCAATACATAAGCTTTATTTGAAATATCGAGCATCCCATAATCCATAATAGAATCCCCAATTGCATAAAAACTTTCTATTCCTAATTCTTTGGTTAAATATTCTATGGCATTTTCTTTTGAGATTTCTTTTGGTATAAAATAAATTTTTCTACCACTCACATACAATCTCCAATTTTTTGATTCTAATATATTTATATACTCCCTAATTGAATCTAAATTAAATTTTTTAAAATCCACAACTATATAAAAAAATGTATCCTCTGCAACTTTAAAATTAGTTATTCCTTCTACATTCAAATAAATTTTAAATTTATCTACCATGCTTTCAATAGGCTCATAGTCAGATTTTAATTTGTCTATCTTTTCACTCCATGATTTCAATATTTCATTATCTTTAAGTATAACTCCTCCATTTGAAGTTATACTCCATGGAAAGTAAATACCATATTTATTAAATTCTATACGCTTAAACTGCTCTATTGTTCTAGTAGTAGTTGGTACAAACATACCATAGTACTGTATTTGTTTTATTAAATTTATAGTATTTAAAGATATATAAGAGATTTCTTTCTCTTTATAGATTTCTATATTGGTATATCTCTTATTAGTATTTAAAAATTTATCAGAGTAAATAATACTCCTGTCTAAGTCTGAAAAAACAATCATTCAGCATTCTCCTGTCAAATATATTTTCTAAACATCTTTCATATTCTTTATTATGCCACAACACTTGTAAGCTTTTAAATCTATTTTCTCAACTTCAACATTTTTTTCTTTTGCCAAAATAAATATATGCTCTAAAGATTTATCATTTAAGTCTTTAACAAGTATCTTATATGGAACTCTCCTAAGTAAAACTCTTGTTGTTTCTCCTACCCCTGGCTTGATAAAGTTGATATCTTTTATATCGTACTTTTCCTTTATATTTAAAACATCAAAATAACCATCTTTAGTTATAATATCACTTTTCCATTTTTCAACTTCATCAGATATATTTTCAAATTGGTTTTTGAAACATGCTTCTATAGTTTCTATATAATTTATAGACTCATCTTTATCCTTTAAATGGCTATAAAACTTAGCACCATGAAAATCATCCTTACCAATCAAATCTTCTCTTAGCACAGTTCTACTCACTAATCCAGAAACAGTTGAGTTTAAACATGCACTTGGTATTAAAAAGTCTTCTCTAATTCCATAAAGTCCAGAATATCCAGCAGGGTCAGCTAATACAGCAAGTGTTGAATCAAAATTCTTTTTAAATTTAATTTTAAGCTCATCACATGCTTTTTCTAGCTCCCTTGATATTGTTCCCTTGCCAGTCCATCCATCTAAAAATTGTATGTTTGAATTTGGATGACTACTTATTATATATTCAACTGCATTCATATCTATTCCTTTATCTCTTATTATAGATATTGTATAGTGAGGTAAATTTAAACTATACTTATTTTTTAGATATCTTTTTGCCAAAATACCAATTGGTGTTCCTGCTCTAGCAAGTGAAACTAGTACAACATCATTTCCATTTTTTTTAATTATCTTTTCACACATAACACCTATAGAAAATGCAAGTTTATTCTTATTTTCTTCTAGTTTATCATGATATAATTTCAGATAATCTTCGCTAACCTCATACTCTATTGGTATCATTTCCGAATAATGTCTGCCATTTTGTATTTTTAACTCTCTCTCTTTGTTTCCCTCTTCTTCAATTAAATTTGATATATCTTTTAATAAAAAGATAACATCATCTTTAGAATATGTGCTAAATTCTCTCATATGACTCAACTCCTATCTTAAAACTGTGATATATTTTATCGTGATAAAACATTTTAGCTACAACATACTATAGTCAATTTTTTTATACTTGTATTTTTAATTATATCAATAAATTCCAGATAAGAATTCTCACTTTTATCTAACTCAACAAATAAATAACACTCAGAAAAATTATGTCTGTCTATGTTGTAAATGTAATTTTGAACATCTAAATTATAAAAACTCTTTAATTTAAATTTACTTCTAATAGGATAATTATTTTTATCAATATTAATTATTGGACTTCTAGTTGTTGAATGATAGTATATATCACATTGATTTTCTTTTTCTTTTGCAAATAACATAGGTATATACATAAATTCTTCAGTGCCTAAAAATAGAACCTTTTCTGCTTTCTTTTTTAAAGATTCTTTACTTTCTATAACTATTTTTTTACTTTCTCTTTTTATAATTTCTTTTAATTTAATTTGTTCTCTTTTGTTAATTCCAAACCTACCTGTATATCTTATATATTTTTTATTTCCAATATAATCTTCTAAATCAACATTGATATGATTTACTATTAAATTTATTTTATCATCCTTCATAATACTCAATTGACTAATAGTGCAATTATCATTGTAATTTGCAACAATATCTTCATTTATATCAAAATTAAAGTCTCCTTTAAATAAATAAACAAATTCTATTTTACATCCAAGTTCTATTTCTAGACTACTAATTCTTCTTAAATTTTCATCACTTACCCAATTAAGTATAGAACATATAGTATATTTTTTTTTAGGATAGATACTTTGAATCTTTCTGATTATATTCATACATGTATTAGCTGTAGTAATTTCATCATCTACCAAAATTACTTCATCGCCAAATTTAAAGTTGTCTAGCATTTCAAAATATAAATTTTGGTCTGTTGCATGAGAATGTTCTTCTAAAAAGTCTAAATTTTCTAGCTCATCAAATTGCTCTCTAGTGGTATGAATAAATTCATAATTTCCAGATAAGTAATCAAAAAAGCTATGCCCAATGGCTGTCCCAGTTTCTGCAAAAGCTATTACAGTTCCATTTGATGCTACCTTATTTTTTTTATTATAAATCGTAGCCATTAGTTTTCCTAAATTATCCATTTCACTTGGCTTACAAGCTAAATGTTTTCCAAGTTTTTTTGATATAAATAAAAAACGTCTTTTGCTGTTATTTCTTATTCCTATATCTAAAAAATCATTTAAATCTAAGTTCAATGGATTATCAACAATGTCAATCTCACAATTAAAATTTAAGCAATTCTTCATAGTCTACTCCTTTATTTAATACACCATATATTTTAGATAAAATCAATGTTTTTTTAGCCCATAAAAAATGAGGATTAGTTTCATTCATTCTCTCACCTAATATGCCTTTACTCACACCATATTTACTATTTGTACTATCAAGTATCTCCAAAGCATCAGTAAAATCTTCATATGATACTGCAGACAAAGCTTGTACAATTTGAATTTGCATTGGATGAATTACTGTCTTTCCAACTAATCCATGAAATTTATCCAATAGTATTTCTTCTATATACTTATTTCTTATCTCTTCATTTGTCATATCAAAAAATTCCGATACACCTCCACTTATTGGTATATCTATCTCTGGTCTTTGAAGATATGTAATTATATCTAATATAAAAGAAGAACAAATTAAATTATTATATATAGAAAAATTTTTATTTCTTCTTATACCATACATACCTAATATGTCAGTTAGACCTATTCTAATACTGAGTATTCTTGATTTATATCTTAAAATAGTATTATATAAACTACTGAAGCTTAATTCTTTGTTTTCTTTATATATGAATTCTCTTGTTTCTATTATTGGAATAACATACATATTTTGAAGACCTATAGAATTCAAAACTTCTATACAGTTTTCAATTAACTCAGAATTTGCTTTAGGAATCAATATTCCTGTTATTGTATTATTGTTTTTAATTATAATCTCTTTAATTCTTAGCAATTGCTCTACATCTTTTATTCTCACAAAAATTAATGGTATACCATCTTTATTAGTTATATTTTCATTGCTAATATTTTTCAAAATCAATTTAAGATTTTCTATAGCCTCAGATTCTCCATTTGCCCCAACAGCATCTTCTAAACAAATAGCTAATGGTCTAACTCCCTTAACATCACCTATAATACTTTTATAAATCATGTTATATTGAGTCGCTGGAACGTATAAAAAAGCACCTAGTGCATATTTCAGTACATCTTTTTCAGTATTGGCATTAAAGTCTTCTGGCACTTTCAAAAAAATTTTCTCTAAATCCTCTTTGCAGATATAATCGAAATATTTCAATGTGTGGCCTCCTCATATACATAGAAAGGGCCAACTTTATCAAAATTAGCCCTTAATATACTACTTATTATAAATTATAGCTGTATTTAATTCTTCTAATCTCTTTGTATTATCCTTAATTGTAACTCTATTATTTTCTTCTATTCTCATAGTTTCATCTATACCAGATTTAATGGTATTGTACATTTTTTCTAATGTCTCTATTTGCACAGAGCTTGTTCCAGCCATTCTAGCTATTTGTGCACTTTGAGAACTTACATTTTGTGCATTTCTAAGCAGTAATTCATTAGTTTTATCATCAAGAGCTTTTAAAGACTTTGCTTGTAATTCTTGCTTTTTAAGTAATATAGCTTGAGATAAACATTGTTTAAATACTGGTAGAGTTACAACAAAGGCACTATTGATTTTTCTAATTAAACCATAGTTATTATGTTGCATACCTCTCAGCATAGGTATAGTCTGAATAGCTATATTTTCTGCTATCCTTAAATCATAGACTCTTTGATTTAACATATCATAGACTTTTAATAGTTCTTGATAGTTGACAATATCCATTTGGTCTCCACTAGTCTCTGATTTTTGTTTGAAATATGGTAGTATTTCATTATCCATTTCTTCTACTGCCATTTCTCCAGCAACAATATATTTTTGAAGTTCATTATAAAAGTCAAAATTTTCATTTAGCATAGCACCAATTTGCTTGTTAGAAAGAGCTATATCTCTTTCATATTGTTCAAGTTCAATTTGAATCTTTTCAACTTCTCCTCCCAGTGTTTCATACTTTTGAAACATCATTTCAATAGCATTATTAGCTTTTTTGAAAAGTTTTTGAACAAAATTTGGTTCCTTAGTTTCTTGAAAATCATCTAAATCAAACTTATCCATTATTTTAGTTAAGTGAACAAGCATCTTAGAATTTTCTTCATTTCTATTTAATTTTATTGTGTTTAATAGGCTATCAGAAACTCTAGCTACTCCTTCAGATGCTTTTCTACCAAATTGTAAAATTGTATCTGGATTTTCTACTTCTATAAGAGAAGTTAAAGCCTCAACCTCTTTAGACTTTCTAAGTTCATTTTTTTTATTATTTGTATATTCCATTATATCAAAATTTTCTTCTTGTATAGTCGTAGGTAAATTTTCAACAGTCTCTACAGAATTATTATCTTTTGAAAAATTATTTATATTTATCCCCATTTAAAATCGTCTCCTCTTGCCAAAAATTTTTTTAAGTAAAGGTATTCCATCTTCAAGTAAGTTCAATTTAAGGTCATATACCATTTTATCCAATCTGTGTATATCAATCAATTGGTTATTTATAACATTTTCTATATTATTTTCTCCGCCTGGAGATAATATAATAATATCAAATCCAATTTTACTAAGTAAAAGCATTAGGAATACAACTTCTTTATCAAACACAATGCTCTTATACATATATATAACCAACTTTGGATTTATGAGAGAGTAATCGAAATTATTCATCATATGAACAAGCTTTTTATCCATATGAAGTACTGTGAATAAGCCTTTTATTTTATCCTCTCCACTTAGTCCATTTAAAAACATGTTGCCTTCTATAAGTTCTTCCACTTTTTCTAAAATCATAATTTGTTGATTTAATGCTAATGTTGAAATAGAATATTCTTTATTATTTAAAACAGAATTTTTATCTATAATACCTTTTGAATTTAATACAAATGATAGGCTAAAAGCTTCTCTTGTAAATTCTTTTGAAAATCTATCTATCTCTCCATTAAATTCAATAAATGTTGAACTTTCTGAATCTCTTAATAAATCTAAAAACTTAATGTATTCATTTTTATCATTATATATTCCATTGATTTTAGAAAAGAAAACTGGAGTTTCTACTATAGTATCATTAAACTTAAATCCTGGTCTCAATTTTAATGGCTGATTCCAATATATTGATATTTCATCAATAGTTGAACTTAAAAGCAAGCTTTTTATTTTTCTATCTTGAAGTTGCCAGGGTTTTATAAATCCAGCATCATTTAACAATTCTTCACTTATTCTTTTTGATGCTTCTGCTCCAACAGTAAAAGCTTTTTTTACAGAGCCTTTATCTATCTTTTCACCTGAAACAACTCTATCTTCAAAAGAAACATTTTCTTCTATTATATTAGCCTCTTCTAATTCTATCTTATATTTCTCTAAATTTAAGATACTTATATTACTCTTTGAGTTTGGATTAAGGTATAATATATCAAATCCTGCTAAGTACAATATTAAAAGTAGATAGACTTCATGCTTTTTTATGTCTCCATAAAATATTATTTTTGGAGCATCATTTTTATTTATATCTAAGGCACCAATATAAGTCTTTATCCATGCCATTATTTTCACTATAAAATTTTGTTTAACTCTATCATTAGTAAAATCCTTTTCTTCCTCTTTTAATACTTTATCTATTGCTTGCTTTATTTTATAATCTATTTCTTCAAACCCTAAAATACTTATGTCTACATCTTCTGTACTGTTTTTATAATTTTTAAGCCCATTTTTAAAATAATTAATAATGTCAAAATCACTAGGATTTGCTATAGCATCAGTAAATAAGGCAATATCTTTTCTACTATCAATATTTTGCTTCGCCTTAAATATTTCAAGATTATACAAAATCTCATCTTCTAAACCAATATATGAAATAAAATAACTTAGATACCCCTTTGAAGGAGTGTAATTTCCTCTATCTGATTGGCTGGAGAATATTTTTTCAAATACCTTTGAGTCACCCATAATTATCCTCCCAATTTAATTGTTTATTGATAACTGACTCAAAATATATATTTTGAGCCAGTTTGTTTTTTTATAAAATTTGTTTTAAGCTGTTTTCTTTGGTTTTACTAATCTTATTACACACTTTACAACTTCATTGACTACAACTACACTTGCTGCAACACATAAAACTTTTACCCATGTCATAACATCCATAGCTACAGAGTTAAAGAAATCTTGGAATAACTGAGTAAATATTACTTGTGCAATACCTGTTAAAACTATTATTTGTAATGCTAGTTTATTATGTGTAAAGTTTGGAAAAATACTATCTGCACTAAATTCTCTACAGTTAAATGCATTAAATAATGCACTAAAAGCAAATAACGCAAACATTACAGTTCCCTTATGAGCTTCATCAACACCTAAGAAGTTAAATGTAGATTGTAACATTAGTATTGCTGTTATATAGAATGCATTTAATACTATTGTATATACCATTGACTTAGAAATTATATTTGCTTTTCTATCAACAGGTTTTCTATTTAATACGTGGTCTCTAACAGGCTCTAAACCTAATGCTAGTGCTGGTGGCCCATCCATAATTATATTTACCCACAACAATTGTATTGTTGTAAATGGCATTTCTTGCCCCATAACCTGAGATATTATAGCCACTAAAAATGCAATTACATTTACTGTTAATTGGAATTGAACAAATCTTTGGAAGTTATCATAGATTCCTCTACCCCATTTAATACCTTTTACAATAGTGCTAAAACTATCATCAGTTAAAATTATATCTGCTGCACTTTTTGATACTTCTGTACCAGATATACCCATTGCTATACCAACATCTGCCTTTGAAAGCGCTGGGGCATCATTTATCCCATCACCTGTTACAGCAACAACATCTCCACTCTTTTGAAGAGCTGAAACTATTCTCATTTTACTATCTGGCTTACTTCTTGCAACAATCGAAATAGTTTGTATTTCTTGTTTTAATTCTTCATCATCTAGAGTATCTATATATGAAGCTTCAACTGCTCTCATATTTCCTTTTAATAGACCTAACTCTTCACCTATAGCTCTTGCTGTATTTATATTGTCTCCTGTAAGCATTTTTACAGAAACACCAGCTTTATTTGCTGTATTCACTGATTCTATAACATCTTTTCTAAGTGGGTCTCTTATACCAACAAATCCACTAAATACTAAATTACTTTCCATTGCACTTACATTCATAGAATCACTTTCAGCAGTTACTGCTGCTTCTTCTTCAGCTTGGGAAATTTCTTTATATGCAAAACCTAATGTTCTCATTGATTTTACTTGTAATTTTTTTATTTCTTCTAAAATCTCATGTTTTATACCTTCAGTTATTGGAACTATGTCTTTACCTCTTTGAATGTGTGAACATAGCTCAAGCAATACTTCTGGTGCTCCTTTTGATAACAACACATGATTATTATCTTGACCTATAACAGATGTCATTCTCTTTGAATCAGAAGTAAAAGGATTTTGAGCTACTATATTAGATTCTTTTCTAACTTGTCTGTAATCTACATTTTTATAATATAGAAGTAATGCACATTCTGTAGCACTTCCTAGGTACTTAACATCATTATCATTATGCTCTACATCAGCTGTAGAGTTTATCATACAGTTTTCTTCAAAATAACTATTTATTTCTTCTTCTGAGCTCTCAATATATCTTCCATCAATATATGCAACTTCTACTGTCATTCTATTTTCTGTTAATGTACCAGTTTTATCTGAACATATTACAGAAACAGAACCTATAGTTTCACAAGCTTCTTTTTTGGTAACTAAGGCATTTATTTTAGCCATTTTTTGCATTGTTATTGCAAGTGTCATATTTATCATAGTTGGCAGACCTTCTGGAACTGCTGCAACTATCAATGCAACACATACTGTAAAGGCTGTTTTAACAGGGTCTATTGATTCTAAAAATGGTAAAATTCCAGACATATCAACATTTAATACATTCTTACTTACCATTTGAAAAACCATGAATATAAATAATAGTCCTGCTACTGCACTGGAAACTTTAGCTATCAATCCGCCTAAATTTCCAAGCTTTATCTGAAGTGGAGTTTGCTCATCTGCATCTGATAAGTTTTGAGCAATTTTACCCATTTCACTGCTATCTCCAATTGAAGTTACAACTAATATTCCTCTACCATAAGCAACAAGTGTACCACCAAATACCATATTTATTTGTTTTGCAGGAATTGGTTCTTGTACCACTAGTGCTCCTTTAGATTCTATTTCTTCCATTGGAACTACTACATCACATTTTTTAGATACATCATCTGATTCTCCTGTTAACATATCTTCTCTAATTTTAAGATTTATAGTTTCTATAAGTCTACCATCAGCAGGTACCATATCACCAGTTTCAATATATACTATATCTCCTGGTACTAGTTCATTCTTAGAAATTTGATGTATTTCTCCATCTCTTAGTACTTTAACTTCAATATTTTCAGTCATCTTAGAAAGAGCATCTGCTGCTTTCTTAGAACGACCTTCTGTAATCATACCTATTGCTATACCTATTGCTATAGCTCCTACAATCCCTATTGCATCATGAGTTTCTCCAATTACTGCACTTACTACTGCTGCAATAATTAAAATAACTATCATTGGTTCACTTAAACTGTCTTTTAAATCATCCCAAAAGCTTCCTTCCTCTTTTGGTGTAAATTCATTTAAACCATACTTTTCTCTTCTAGCCTTGACTTCTGATTCTGATAGACCTCTATCAGGGTTAACAGATAAGTCTTTAGTTACGTCTTCTTTGTCAACATTATAATATTTGATATCGTTATTAAATTCCATATACACACTCAATCCTGTCTAAATTTTGCATTACTTCTTTAAGACCCGCATCTTTTGTTCCTTCACCTATTGCTTTAAACTGCCAACTTCCATCTTTTCTATATATAACCCCTACTATAAGAGTAGTTTTTTCTGAATAATTATCAGATAAATTATACTTTGCTATTTCCTTTTTATTGCTTTGGTCTTCAACTCTTATATAGGCATTTTTTATCATCCCAAAGTGTTGTTTTCTGTCTATACAATTGTATATATTTACTACAAATAATAATCTGTGAATATTTGATGGAACTTTATCTAAATTAACTAGAATTTGTTCATCATCACCTACACCTTCACCAGTTAAGTTATCTCCTGTATGTAAAACTGACTTACAGGCACTCTTTAAATTTCCAAAATAAATTAAGTCTTTTATACCACTTAATTTTCCTTCCTGATTTAGCATAAATACAGATGCATCGCAATCTATATCAGCTTGTCCTCCACCAAATAAAGACTTAAGGAATCCTCCACCTGCCTGTTGCACAGGGTCCCATCCTAGGCCCACAAGTATATTACTCAATCCTGGGTTGGATTTTTTTAAATCTATTTTATCACCCTTTGATAAATTAATTGACATACTAAACCTCCATAAAATTTTATATAATATAACCTATACATTATTTGTATAGGCTACTTATATTTAATATACTGTGTTACTCATACTAAACACTTAATCCATAGTTTCTGCAAAGTGCTTCTAAGCCACCTTCAAATCCTGCTCCAACTGCACTAAACTTCCATTCTCCATTATATTTATATATCTCACATACTGTAATTGCAGTCTCTATACTAAATTCTTCACCTAAGTCATATCTTAATATTTCTTGGTCATTTTCAGAGTTTAAAACTCTTATATATGAGTTGCTTACTTGTCCAAAGTTTTGTTTTCTTTCAGCAGCTTCATATATTGTAACTGTTACAGCTATTTTTTGTATATGCTTTGGCATTGTATCTAAGTTTACTAATATTTCTTCGTCATCTCCATCACCTTCACCAGTTCTATTATCACCTAAATGCTCAACTGCTCCAGATGGATGTTTTAAATTATTATAGAATATAAAATCTTCATCTCTTTCAACTCTTTGAGATTCTCCTACCATAAAAACACTGACATCTAAATCGTAATCATATCCACTATCAAATGAATTTGTATCCCATCCTAGTCCAAGTCTAATATTTTTAAGTCCTGGATTTCCCTTAGTTAAATCAATTTTTTGTCCTTTTTTTAATACTATAGCCATGGAAAATACCCCCTCTAGTTTATTGTATTTAAAATTATAAGTTTATTCCAAAGTTTCCACATAACGCAGCAAGTCCACCTTCAAAACCAGAACCTAGTGCGTTAAATTTCCATTCTCCATTGTGTTTATATATTTCAGCTACTACTATAGCTGTCTCTATACTAAAATCTTCACCTAATTCATACTTTATTAGCTCTTCATTTGTATCTTTATCTACTATTCTTATATAAGAATTACTTACTTGCCCAAAATTTTGTGTTCTTTCTGTTGCATCATGAATTGTAACTGTAAAAGAAATTTTGCTTATTTCTCCAGGAATCTTAGATAAATCAACAACTATTTGCTCATCATCTCCATCACCTTCACCAGTTCTATTATCACCTAAATGTTCAACTGCTCCAGAAGTATGCTTTAAATTGTTGTAAAATACAAAATCTCCATCATTAGTAACACTTCCACTTGCTCCTGTTAAAAATGCTGCTGTATCTAAGTCAAAGTCAAATCCACCATCATACTTGTTAGTGTCCCATCCTAACCCTACTAAAATATTTTTAAGCCCTGGGTTTCCCTTAGTTAAATCAACCTTTTGGCCTTTTGATAATGTTATACCCATAATTTATCGCTCCCTTGTTAATTTTAGCTAAACAAATCTTGCTAATTATTTATCTTTTTCTTTAATCATATTATAACATTTTTTATTCATTTGTGAATAAAACTTACTTGATATTTTTAAAATATAATTAAAAAAATGTTTATATTTCTTACTTTTTACATAGATTTTACATATTTTTTTAAATAGATAAAATCTATGTTTAATATGTAATTATATATCATTTATATATACAAGTATACATTTTATTTTGAAACTACAAAATTCTTTGTATTATATTGTTTTAAGATGTTTTATAATAGATTATATCATCTTATTAGAGGAGAAAAAATATGATTTGTACTATTAAACCATTAAAAGTTGTAATAAAGAACTCAAAAGAGCCTTTAAATGAATTTATGTCTAGTAAGTCTTATACAAATAAGAGTTCTTCTTATATTAAAGAAGTCTACTTTACACGATATATAGGTATTGATAATTCGATTGATAAATACATAAAAAACATCAAAAATATAGATGCTCATTTTTTTAACAATATAACAGTTCCCTATATTAGGCTAAACAACTTAAATATAAATTTTGATAAATCACAAACAGATAAGATGCTCAATACTTTCAATACTTATAATGATGCTAAATTTAACAGTTGGAATTTATACAATATTGAATTTCCTTGTAAGATAGAAAATGATACATTAGATTGGACAAAAAAAATTGCATTTAAAAATACATTAGATTTGTTTTCTAAAAACACACCACATTCAACACCTTCTATTGTTAAAAATTTTGCTGTTAAACTTTTATGTTGGATAGATTATTTTCTACCTAAATTATTTTATAATAAAATTAAAATTACTGTTTCACCCAAGGTAGTGTATTTTGGAAATATTAAGAGACAGGAACTTTTTTTCTTATATTTTTTATCACAGCTTGGATGTGATATTTTATATATAAATCCTCATAAGGATATCCTTGATTTGTATCCTGAATGTTCTAGATTTTCTACTTTAGTTGAATTTTCTAAAAAAAGTCCAACTATGCTAGATATACCTTTGGAAAAATTAAATACAGATATAAATAATAATATCAATAATAACAAAACTTATACTCCTATAAATAAACCTCAATCTGAACAAACTTCTGTTGACACAAACTTTACATCTACAAAAAATAAAAAAGATAAAGAAATAGAACTTACATATGAAGAACTCGCAAAATTATCAACTTCCGTTGTTATGATTGTTGTGTGTGATAATGAAAACAAACCATTCAAGAGCGGTTCTGGAGTAGTCATAAATAGTGAAGGTTACATACTTACAAATCTCCATGTAGTTAATGAAGGCTATTCATTTTTAGTTAGATTTGAAAATGATGATAAAGTTTATACATCACATCAAATCATAAAATACCACTCAGATTATGATTTGGCTGTAATAAAAGTTGATAGAGAATGTAAATCAATACCAGTCAAGGTTAGTAAAAAACCTGTAAGAGGCCAAAAAATAGTTGCAATTGGAAGCCCTTTAGGTCTTTTCAATACAGTTTCAGATGGAATTATCTCTGCTTTTCGTGACTTTGAAACAGTTCAAATGATACAATTTACAGCTCCAATCTCTAGTGGTAGTTCTGGAGGGGCTCTTTTAGATATGTTTGGCAATTTACTGGGATTAATTTCTGCTGGATATGATGATGGACAAAACTTAAATCTAGCAGTGGAAAGTCATCTTGTCAAAATATTTGCCAATAATTTTATCGAAATAATAAACTAATTTACTCTTTCTTCATACCAATAGAGAGGGTGAGAACATTATATATGTTCGCCCTCTCCATATCATGAAAAAATTAATACTTGATGTTTTTATGCTCTATAAACAATTGATGCCATAGACAAAATGTAAATATAGTCCATATTTTCCTTGAATTATCTTTGTGACCTTTTAGATGTTCATCTAAAAGTTTTATTATATATTTTTTATCAATAAACTCGTCTACATTTGCATTGGAAATAGTTTCTCTTACAACAACTCCTAAATCATCTTTTAACCAAACTCTTATTGGAGTTGGAAATCCTAATTTTTTTCTCTGAATAACATGCTCTGGTACTATATCTTTAAAAGATTCTCTAAGTAGCACTTTTGTGTTATTTTTTGTTATTTTTTGTTCAACTCTTAAATTTTTCGCTACATCAAATACATCTTTATCTAAAAAAGGTACTCTAAGTTCTAGATGCTCAGCTACAGAAAATTTATCAACTTTTTGAAGTATATCACCTTGAAGCCATGTATTTACATCTATATGTTGCATTTTACTTATATAATCGTAATTATTTTTCTGCGCTTCTCTGTACAAATTTGATAATAAATACTCATGTATATTCTTTTCCTTATATTTAAAAAAGAATCTTTTTACTTCATTATTTTCAAAAATCTTCGCATTTCCTATATATCTCTTTTCTAAAGGTGTTGTAGCTCTGTAAAGATAATTTTTGCCTTTTATATTAGGCATAAGCTCTGAAACTCTATTTAATACGCCTCTAATATACACTGGTGAATTTATAACTGATTTCACATTATTATATTCCTTGTATACATTATATCCCCCGAATAATTCATCAGCACCTTCTCCAGACAAAGCTATTTTAACATATTTACTAGCTTCTTTAATTAAAAAATAAAGACCTACTCCTGATGGGTCTGCCACAGGGTCATCCAAAAAATAAATTACACTCGGTAATGCTTTTATATAGTCATCTTGTGTTATGTTAAGTGGAATGTTTTCTATGCCCAATTTATCAGCTGTTTTTTTAGCTATTTCCAATTCACTATACCCTTTAACATTAAAACCTAGCGAAAAAGACTTTATATTTGGATTAATTTGTGAAGCTATAGAGGTTATAATTGATGAATCTATACCACCAGACAAAAATGTCCCAATTTGTTTATTTTCTGCTACCTGTCTTCTTACCGAATCTATTACTACATTTCTTATTTCTTCTTCGCCTATATCTCTATTCCCTAAATGATTCTTACTGTAAAAAAATTTTGTACTACTCCTAAATTCAAGTTTATTGTATCTCTTTAAAGATAGTATTCCGTTTTCCACTCTAAAAAAATGTCCTGCTGGTATCAATCTTATTCCTTGTATCATAGTATCTTCAGGAAGAACATATTGAAACGAAAAATAACTCTGTAAACTTCGTTCATTTATGTTTAGTTTTTTAACATACTCGAGTATAAATTTATATTCTGATGCAAAGATTATCACTTTTTCTTTATTTATATAGTAAAGTGGTTTTATTCCAAATAAATCTCTTGCCCCAAATATGCTTTCATTTTCTTTATCATATATTATAAAGCTAAACATACCTTTTATCTTATGTACACAATTTTTTCCAAATGCTATATAAGATGTTAATAAGATTTCAATATCACTATCTGTAGCAAAGCTGTACCCTTTTTTAATCAATTCTTCTTTTATCTCGCAACTATTATATATTTCACCATTTAAAACTATAACCTTTCCATCTTTTTCAAATGGTTTAACTCCATGTATAACATCTATTACATCAAATCTATTAAAATCAAACTCTTTTTCCTCACCTTTTAAGTATCCTCTACTATCAAGACTTATATGATTTATATTATTTACAGATTCTTTTATTTTAAATTTAATATCTTCTTTTTTAGATATATCTCCTTTATAATAAATTGAAATATTGCCACACATATTATCAAATTTCCTTCCTAATTTTTAGTGTTACCCTTATTTCATAGTTTTGTCTTTGCCTTCAAAACTTATTCAATTTTAAAAAAATTACTATCAAATTTTTATAAATTATCTGCTAATCTTTCATAATTTTTTAATTTCTAGAAATACTATATTAGGAGGTGATTTTTATGAAGAAAAAAATGTTAATACCAGTTATTATGTCTTTATTTATACTTTCACAGTGTATAACTTTATTTGCTTTTACACCCGAAAATAACAAGTTTAAGGTTAAACCATTACCTTATGCTTATGATGCACTTGAGCCATATATAGATAAAGAAACTATGATTTTACATCATGATAAACATTATCAGGCTTATGTTGATAAGTTAAATGCAGCTCTTGAAAAATATCCTGAGCTTTATAATTATTCTTTATGTGAATTATTACAAAACTTAGATTCTTTGCCTAAAGACATTGCTACAACAGTAAGAAATAATGCAGGTGGTGCTTACAATCATAAATTCTTTTTTGATATAATGACTCCTGAGAAAACTATACCTTCTGAATCTTTAAAAGCAGCTATCGACAGAGATTTTGGTTCTTTTGAAAAATTCAAAGAAGAATTCCAAAAAGCAGCTTTAGATGTTTTTGGTTCTGGTTGGGCTTGGCTGGTAGCCACTAAAGATGGTAAATTGTCCATTATAACTACTCCAAACCAAGATAGCCCTGTAAGTAAAAACTTGACTCCTATCATAGGTCTTGATGTTTGGGAACATGCTTACTATTTAAAATATCAAAACAGAAGAAATGAATATATTAACAACTGGTTTAATGTAGTTAATTGGAATGGAGCTTTAGAAAATTACAAAAATTTAAAATCTCAAGAGTAATTAAATATTAAAATCCTTTTGAAAAAAACTTATGTTTGCTATATAATATAATAAAAGATAGTCTAAATTTACCAATATTGTGTTTATAGTGACGATTCAGGAGGATTTTTATATGATAAAAGAAACACATGAAAGGGGAGGATATATATTAGCGCTTTTGATACTCCCCTTTATAAATAATATATATTTAGTCAAATACGATACTACATATAAAATAGTATTAATTATAATCTATATCTATTTTGCATATTTAGGTTCATTGTTTCCAGATATAGATATGAGAGGTTCTTACATAAGTAAAAAATTCATATTAATTTACAAATTATTTGGAAGTAGGTTTAGACACAGAGGGTTTACCCATAGTCTTCTTGCATTATTACTCATTAGTAGTTTTTTTAAGTCTCTAACAATCTTTACCAACAACAATATAGTTTTTTCATGTCTGTCTAGTGGATTTATAATAGGATATTTTTCTCACATGTGTCTTGACCTTATTACCAAAGAAGGTATCGAATTGTTTTTTCCCATTACTATAAACATTTCCTTACTCCCTATAAAAACTAGTTCAAAAACGGAAAAATTCATATCTAAACTTTTAAATTTCATAGTTATTTTTTTAATCGGATATCAATTTTACATTTTATTTTAATGTATTTTTATAGTTACATATTTATAAATTAATTAAATAAATTAAAAAAATTGTCTTAAAAGAATACTTTTAAATTTAATTTTTATTTAAATCTAATTCTTTTAAGACAATTTTAATTTTTTGACAAGTTAAATTCTTTTGTTATCTCTATCATTATCGTGTTTTTTATGATGAAATTCATAGTTATGATTTTCAAGGTTTTTATTAACTTTACTTCCAATCTTCCATGATAAAAATACTAATAGTATAAATGATGCTATCTTTAGTGGACTTGTTATAAATCCTTCTATATCACTTGCCACATAACTTATTACTATAAACATTACAAATTTTCCTGCCAACATTGCTGGAACAAAATCTTTTATATCTTTTTTACAAAAAGCTGATGCAACAGTAACTAAACACCCAGGCATAAATGGACAAGCATATGCTATAAATAGCAGTTTAAATCCCTGTTTGTCCATCCAACTTATTGCTCTTTCAGTTTTACTATTTCTCAACTTATTAAAAAGTCTACTATCAGTAAATCTACTTATTAATAAAAATAATGAGGTTGTCCCAAGCCCTGAGCCAATCCATGATAGCAAACACCCAAGTAATAACCCTTGTATAGCAGCATTTGCTGTAACTATCGCCACAAGTGGTAAGGCTGGTATAAAGCTTTCTATAAATGCACTTAATAAACCAATTATTGTGGCTAACACCCAATAGTTTTGAGTTAAATCAAGTAATTCTTGTATATACTGCATATTGCTTTTCCCCTTTTTTAACTTTAACTATTATTATATACTCTATATTGCTATTACATACCAATTTCAAAAAGGAATCTAATATTCAAAAGTAAATAATTTATGTAAATTTACAGTTAAGGTATCTTTATTTTATTATATATTATAACAAAAAAGTCTTAAAATATGAATCTATCATATTTCAAGACTTTTTCTTTTTATCTAGATATATTTAAACTATAGTATATCTGACTTCATAACATCTTCAAAATCCCCTTTTTCAGATATTAATCTTATCAATTTAACAGTGCAACTTAAATCATTTATAAGTATAGCTCCTACTAATGAACCATCTTTCATAAATAATTTTTTATATACTCTTTTACCTTCATCTTTTGATGAAATTTCTTTATCAAAATCTTGTATATTACCAATACTAAATACTTTAACATTCATAGCATCTAATGAAACTGGATATACATCACTTTCAAATTTCAAACTATCTCCACTTGCATTTGCTCCTGCTATTTTTCCCATTTCTACTGAAGATGGCCATATTGCTAGACTAGTGTTTCCTACTTGTGCAACATCTCCACAAGCGTATATATCTTTAACATTTGTCTGTAATGTATTATCTACAACAATACCTCTATCAATTTTTACAGATGTATCTTGAACCATCTGAGTATTTGCTCTCACTCCAATTGAAAAGACTACCATATCACAGTCAACACTATTGCCATCTTTAAATACAACTTTTTGAGCCCTTCCATTGCCATCAATACCATCAACTGCCACACCTAATCTTACATCTATGCCTGTATCTCTTACACATTGCTCTAGTATTTTACTGCCTTCTTTATCAAGTTGTTTTGATAATATACCATCCATTGCTTCAACCACTACTACTTCTAAGCCTTTTAATTTAAATTCCCATGCTGCTTCAAGACCTAATAGTCCTCCACCAATTACTACAACTTTCTTAGACTTTTCTAATGCTTCTTTTACATTATATAAGTCTTTTATATTTCTAAGTGTAAATACATTTTCTAAATCATGACCTTTAATTGGTGGTATGAAATTTCTACTTCCTGTGGCTATTACAAGCTTATCAAATTTAATAGCTCCATCATTTACTACAATAGTTTTATTTGCTTCATCTAATTTATCTACATTTGTTCCTAATATTACTACTATGTTGTTTTCGTCATACCAAGCTTTATCTTCCATATAGAAATCAGAATTAAGTTCTTCATTTATACCATCAGAAAGTGCAGGTCTATAGTAAGTTAACTCTTCCTCATTAGAAATCATAGTTATCTTACAAGTCTTATTTCTTTTTCTTATAGCATCTGCTGCATAGAAGCCAGCTGCACCATTTCCTACTATAACAAAATATTCGTCAGTATCTTTTCTAAAAGTAACCTCATCTTCTTCAACTTCTATAAATTGGTCCTCTTTGGCTCCACATACAGGGCATATACTAGGAGCACTATCTCCTTCAAATACTTCATTACAAATTACACATTTAAACTTTTTAGTCTTCTTTTTACTTCCAAAAGTAGAGTTTAACTTATCTAAGAATTTTCCTGTATAAGCATATAATTTGTCAACTTCTTCCCCTGATGGTTTAAAATTAACAGCAAATGGTTTCACTGTTGTCATTCTAAGCTGATTGATTCTCTCCATAGCATTTTCTATACCTTCTCCACTCCATCCATATGAACCAAATACTGATGCAACTTTTCCACCATGAAGAACTGGATTTAAAGATACTAATATATCCCATATAGGTTTTAATGCATCCCCTAATATTGTTGGTGTTCCAAATAATACACCTTGCGATACTGCTATTTTATCTAGAATTTCTTCTTGCTTATGCTCTATTACATCAAATAAATTTACTTTATAATTGCTATTTTTTTCAATATATGATTTTATAGCCTCTGCCATGATTTTTGTATATCCATGTGCAGAAACATAACAAATTGTAACTTCTTTTTCTAATTTTACTTGTTCATTTACACTCCATTTATAATAAAGGTCTATAATTTTTCTAGGATTTTCAGTCAATACTGGTCCATGACCTGGGCACACTGTGTCTATATCTAAATCTTTTATCTTTTCTATAGCAGTTACCATAGATGGTTTAAATGGCCCCATTATACAATCATAATAATATCTTAAGGCATCTAAGTAATCCTTTTCTTCATCTTCATTAAGAGTGTTTACTATCTTGTCATTACTATAATGACTTCCAAATGAATCACATGTTACAAGAGTTTTATCTTCTTTTATATATGTGTATATAGTATCTGGCCAATGAAGCATAGGTACAGAGAAGAATTCTAAAGTCTTATCGCCTATTGATAGCACATCTCCATCTGCAACTGCAATATATTCAAAGTCTTTGTTTACGATTTCCTTTAGATACTTAATAGCAGTTTCTGAAGCTACTACTTTTGCATTTTTTGCTAAATCTAATAGCTTTTCAACGCTTCCTGCATGGTCTGGTTCAGTATGACTTACCACAATATAGTCAATTTTTTCAAAGTCTATATTTAAATCATTTAATCTTTCAATATATTTCTCAAAATGTTTATCTTTAACTGTTTCAAATAAAACTGTTTTTTCTGTGCCTTTTAAGACATATGAATTATAAGTTGTTCCATAAGGTGTATACATAATTATGTCAAATACTCTTAAATCAGGGTCAAGTGAACCTACCCAATATAAATTTTCTTTTATTTTCAATGATTTTAATGACATACCGTACTCCTCCTAAAATAGTTATTTAACCTTTTTATACCCTATTTGTTATATTTTAAACAAATTTTATTCAAAAAAGAATTTATTTTAAAAGCAACTTGAAACTCTTAATCTTCTTTTTCTACCTCCAGTATAGTTCCTTTTTTAGAATCTACCTTTATGTCATATTCATTTTTATCTTTATCTATTCTTATTTTATAAAAAGTAACATCTAAATCTTTATCTAAACTCCATTCTTTTACTATTCCATCTTGTTCTTTCAATGCAATTTCCATAGCTTTTTGAGGTGTTATTATATCATTTAAATCTAATTTTTCTTTTCTAGCTTTACCATTTAAATCTTCTGAATCCAATTTTTCAGTTTTATCTTGCAATACATCCTTTGTATTAGCATCTATTTTCATCTTATACTCATTATTATCATCTACACCTTCAACAGTATAAACATATTTATTTAAATCGCTTTCAAGACTTAAATCTACTATATCAGCATCCTTATATTTGTCTTTAAACATATTTATTGCATCTGTATAAGGTACTTTGAAGTCTTGTTCCATTAAACTTTCATCAATTTTGCCATCTTTTAAATCACTATTTGAAGCATTTGCTTCTTTTTTTGTATTGCTATTTTGAGGTGCTTGTCCTGAATTTGAATTTCCACTACATGCAGTTAATAAACCTGCAATAAGTATACTTGCTACTAATAAATATAATTTTTTACACATAAAAATCCTCCTTAAATAATAATTAATTTATTCTATATTATGCCCTTTAAACCCTTCATTTACCCTTTTATATTGCATATTTTCCTTACTTTATTTTAATTATTTTCAAAGCTTTATAATCAAAAGCTAAAAATCTATTTTAATATTACTTATATGAAAATTAACCTAAATAATAAGATATGAGTACAAATTTTTAAATTTCTAATATAATACCTGTTTATAAATCATAATTATTCTTAAAAATAGAAATGTTGAGATAAACTGAGATGAAATTGGATGATACACAAATATCCAAAGTTATACAACTTCTTATTATTTTAAAATACTGAGATAAGATGATTTTCTGTCTATCGTAAAATAATATTTAACTATACGTGTATCGCTCAAAGATGAAATATTTTTAAAATCTATATAATATAATTTATTATACCAGAATTTTAAAATTTAAATCTATAAAATAGTAAAAATTATCATTAATTAAATATGAAAATAAAAAATCTACATAAAATAAAAACAACTAAAAGAGATGCTTTAAATAGCATCCCCTTTATATAATTAAAAACTTAAATTTTATTTAGTTCCCTAACTGTTAAATCCATTTTAGGATAAGGTATTGTAATTCCTTCTTCATCAAATCTAATTTTAACATCTTCTAATAAATCAAGGTAAATTGTCCAATAGTCTTCTGTCTTACACCAAGCCCTAATTGCAAATTTAATGGCATTATCTCCATGTTCTACTACTCCTATAAATGGTTCTGGTTCATTTATTATTAATTTATGTCTATTTACAATTTCTTTTAAGACTCTTCTAACATGTAATATATCATCTTCATATCCTACACTAAAAACTAAATCAACCCTTCTAGTATTTTTTGCAGAATAATTTATCAGACTATCATTTGATACAGAGCCATTTGGTATAAGTATCTGCTTATTATCTGGAGTAGCTAATTGAGTATAAAAAAGTCCTATTTGCTCAACTGTTCCTCCATGACCTGCTGCTTCTATGTAATCTCCTACTTTAAAAGGTCTAATCAAAAGTATAATAAATCCTCCAGCAAAATTTGATAAACTACCTTGCAGCGCTAAACCTATCGCTACCCCTGCTGAAGCTATTACAGCAGCAAAACTAGATAAACTCATCCCCCAGTATTCAAGAACAACTATTATAACAGCAACTTTAAGTACACTTAAAAGAAGAGATTTCAAAAACCTTCTTAAAGTTAAATCGACATCTCTTTTGCCAAGAACTGTCATGACATGGTTTACAATTTTTTTTATTATTTTAAATCCAATTGAAAGTATGAGTAAACCTATTATAAGTTTTACTCCACTTGTAGTTGCCCATTCCAAAAGGCTTTCCATCAAACCACCCATGTCCATTTTATTAATATCTAGATTATTTAAATCTAACTTACTTATATCATCTATTTTTGTTGTATCCATAGAAAAAACTCCTTACTTTATATTTTAGAACCAATATTATAGTTTAAAGTTCTTATTTTTCTATTTAATATGATACAATATCATTTAATCATAGTAAACAAGATTTATATTCCAGTTAGCTCTTTTTTCTAAATCCAAACCTTCTATTATTTGTAGAACTTTATGCTAAGCCACTATGAAAATGCTATTGAGTTTTAAAATCATCATTTTTTACACCAATATGAGATGCTATTATAGTTATAATACTTAATACTATAAATACAATAAATCCTCTTTTATATCCATCAACTGTATTATAGAAATTTATTTGTAAAGATATAGCTATGATTAAATTAATAATACCACTTCCTATAAATTCAAAGGTATTAATAACACTAGTTGCCAATCCAGAATAAATCTCTTTATTTTTA
Organism: Clostridioides sp. ES-S-0006-03; assembly: GCF_020662275.1. Classification (NCBI taxonomy): domain Bacteria; kingdom Bacillati; phylum Bacillota; class Clostridia; order Peptostreptococcales; family Peptostreptococcaceae; genus Clostridioides; species Clostridioides sp. ES-S-0006-03. Next base: position 259,300 of record NZ_JADGMM010000002.1, on the reverse strand, counting down.
TATTTAGCATCATTAAATACTTGTAGATGTGACATGACTATACACCCCATTATAAAAAATGCTACTGATAAAAACATTATTGGTGGTTTTACTTTAAAAACAATTACAATTATTATCCATATAAATAAGTCTATCATTGCACCATATTTTATTATGTTAAACTTGCTAGACTTTATTTTTGCAAACACAAAATCCATGATTATTGAACCAAATATAAATCCATATGTAAAAAATGATACTATAAACGCAGAAAAACTCTTACTAACTCCATAAACATCCATTATGTATCTTACTCCCCAAAGACTTGTAAATGCACTTGTTAAACCTACAAAAGAAAACATTATTATTGAATTATACCATGTTGACTTATTAATTATAACGGACTTAATCCCTTCAATAATACTAATTTTTTCTGATTCTTCATAAATATCAACATTTACATTAAATCCATATTCTCTTGGTGTATCTCTAACAATAATATACATACAACATCCAATTAAAATATCTATTATACCTATTAATAAAAATGAATTTCTCCAACCAATAAATTCGGACAAAAATACTAGCGGAAAAGTAGCAAGAACTCCTCCCACATTTCCAACAAATGAGAACTTAGCTGTTGCAGAAGCAAACTCCGATTTATCAAACCATCTACCTTGAATTTTTAAGATACAGAGTAATATTACTGATGTTCCTGCTCCTACAACTATACGAGAAAGATATGCTAATTCTATATTTTGTATTAATCCAAATAGTATCGAACCTATACTAGCCGTTATTATTCCAATACTACTAATCTTTCTTGCTCCATATTTATCAATTAATATACCTGCTGGTATTTGCATAAGTGCATATGAGTAAAGGCAAAATGATGCTATATTTGATATTTGTATAGAATTAAACCCTAACTCTTTTGCTAAATTATCTGAGACAACAGCAGTTGACATCCTTAAAAATAAGACTAAAATAAATGAAAATGTAATTATGCCCCAAACACTCCATTTAGTCTTTGTATAACTTTTCATATTTTCTCCCTCAAATCTATGTAATTTTAACTTTTATTACTCTGTTTGTAGACTTTCTATTTACAGTATTTGTTTATAAGAATTTTGTAATTATTTATCAAAATTTTTAATATGCATTTCTATTATACAATACACATACACATTTAACCATATATAAGAATTTATTCCTGTTTATATAATACTTAATTAATTCTTAAAGTAAACAAGAGCCATCTTTTAAAGTAACTCTAAAAGATGGCTCTTTATAAAAATATCTATTCTAAATTTAAATTTCTATCTAGTATATATTTTGTAGCAATAAATAATATTACTAAAATTATAATACTACCAAGTATAGCAAACATAAAATGAGAACTTTGATATAAATGATAAATCATGTTAGTATTTTCTCCTGGTAAAAATCTTTCAATTGTACTACCAACAGTTGATATTATCATATTTATAATTATAAAAGAAACAAATGCAGATACATTTCTATGTTTATTAAACTTTGGTAATTGCCCCATTGAAATTGCTGTATATAGCAATAAAATAAATGAAGTATATGAAATAAGCATTGTTAATAATAGCAAGAACATATCTAAAAAATTTTCAAACCCCAATCTGAAAACATTATTAAAAAAATCTAAAATCTCAGCAAATGCAATTCCAGAAGCACTAAAAAACATTAGTACTGCAAATGTACCTACTGCAACTATAAAACTAAGTACCGCATATATAAGTGCTGTTATACATTTGGATAATATAAGTGAACTAGTACTAACAGGAAGAGTAAACATTAAATAGCCTTCATCTCCCAAAAGATTTTTTCTAAATCTTTGAATTGTAACTACAATAGTTAAAACACCCAGTGCCATAAAAAGACTTGTAAGTACAAGTATTCCTATTCCTTGTATTTGGAATATATCAATCTTCATAAATATTCCATTTAATATAGCCACTACTATTATAGCTATATATAATGGTATAAACGTTCTTCCACTTGCCTTTAACTCATATTTTAATAGTTTTCCTAACATTTGAATTCCTCCCTAAATAATGCATCTATAGATTTACCTTTTTCCTCTCTTATTGATTCAACATCTCCTTGTAGTACTATCTCACCTTTAGATATGAATATTACTTCATCACATATATTTTCTATCTCACTTATTAAATGAGTTGCAATCAGCAAAGTACTATCCTCATAATAGTTTTTTAGTATAGTCTTAAGTATATATGACCTTGCAGCTGGGTCAACACCTCCAATAGGCTCATCTAAAATATATATATTTGCTTTTCTTGACATAACCAGAATAAGTTGTACTTTTTCTTTAGTTCCTTTAGACATTGTTTTTAATTTTTCATCTACATCAATATCTAAACTCTTAATCATTTCATTTGCCCTTCTAACATCAAAATCACTATAAAAATCATAGAAAAATTTAAGTAAATCTGATACTTTCATCCAGTCGTTTAAATAAGTTCTTTCTGGTAGGTATGATACTATTTTCTTTGTTTCTATAGATGGCTTCATTCCATTTATCATAATTTCACCATCATCAGGTTGTAATAATCCATTCATCAATTTAATCATTGTACTTTTACCACTTCCATTAGGACCTAACAAGCCAACTATTTTTCCTTTTGGTATATTCAACTCAACATTCTTTAAAACCTTTTTAGTTCCATAGCTTTTATTTACACCTTTAAATTCAACTATGTCATTTTGAGAAACATCATTTATATTTTTATCCATTTTATAATTCTCCTTTCAAATTTTCTGTTATAAGTTTTAACATTTCATCTTCGTCATATCCAAGTTTTACTAAAGTCTCTTTTAATGTATTTATTTCAACATTGGCTATTTCCTCTTTCATAGCTTTTATTTTTTCCTTATCATCTGTTACAAATCTTCCTTTTGTTCTTTGGCTATAAACCAATCCTTGTCTTTCCAGTTCTGTTAAAGCTTTTTGCATCGTATTTGGATTAACTTCAGCATCCTCAGCAAGTGCTCTTACTGTTTCTAATTTAGAACCTATTTTTATTTCCCCTGAAACTATTTTTAACTTTAGATGTTCTACTAATTGTATATATATAGGTTTGTTATTATCAAGTTCCCATTCCATATTCATGCCTCCTCATTGTGTTATTATATTATTGTATTAATAACCTAATACAATAATATAATAATACAGCTCATATGTCAACTATTTTTAAATAAAATTATGAATATCTACAAGCTTTTTCATTTAAGGATAATTCTATGATGTCATGTCAGGAGGGTTCTCCTCCAGGAGTGTTGGTTCATCCTTTTCCCATCTATACAGTTTACTTGTTACTTTATATCAGAGCTCCCCGATGCTATAATGATTCCCAGTGGAATCTCAGCTAAGGTCACTGCTGTTTCACTCCTGCAAAGCATCCGCTATTGCTTAGAAAGCTTGCAGCCCAGACGGTGTACCATGACTGCTTACACAAATGCTGCATCCCCAGTTCTAGCCACCAGCAGGGTATTTCTACTGGACGAATGCTGATAACGCGAGGTTTCAGCCGGTACATCCGATCGGGATAAGCTTTGGTTCAGATTCCCATCCCTTATCAGAAAGGTGGTGATTACACATGAAGAAAATCGATTACCTGTCAACGCTTTTTGTCGGGATCGATATTGGATCCCGCACGAACGTAATCTCGGCTCTAAACTTTGAACAGGAATTCCTCATTAAGATGGTTCCTGTCCCTAATGTCCAGTATGGCGCTGAACAGATGGAACAAATGATCGCGGATGTTTTAGATCAGCATCACGAGTTCCGTTTCGTCATCATCGGTTTGGAATCCACCGGGTTCTATGGCGTCCACATTGCCAACTTTCTTTCCACCTGTGAAAAGCTGGCTCCTTTCTCCACGAAAGTTTACTGCCTGAATCCGAAGGAGGTTGCCAAATATAAGGAATCCTTTAATTCCCTGGACAAAAACGATGGGATTGACTCCTTCGTCATTGCTGACTTTGCAAGGGTAGGCAGGATCCATATACAGCCCTGGCGTGGCGCACAGTACCTGGCTCTTCAGAGACTGACCCGGCATCGGCTCCATATCACGGAATGCATTGCCCGGGAAAAAAGCTATATGCTCAACAACATCTTCCTGAAATTCAGTGAGTTTGCCATGCTTGGCAAAGGTGAGCATCCTTTCTCTAATAAATACGGCGCCACCGCAGAAGCAATCCTGACAGATTACTTTTCCACGGAAGCCATTGTAAATGCCTCTGTGGATGAACTGGTTGCGTTCATTACTTCCAAAAGCCGGGGCCGCATCGCTGATCCGGAACAGACCACTTACCTGCTTCAAAAGGCTGCACAGGATTCTTACCGGCTTGATAAGTGCCTGTACGAACCGCTTACCGTTTCTATTGGATGCTCTTTTAACTGCATCAATGCTTTTGAAAAAGAGCTCAAGGCCATCGATGACGCGATCCTTCGTACGGTAAAAGGGCTGAACCCTACTGAGTATCAGATCCTCAATTCCGTTCCCGGAATCGGTAAAGTCTATGCCAGCGGTATTCTTGCTGAAATAGGCACCATCAAATGCTTTAAGAACAATGATGCCCTTGCCAAGTATGCCGGTATTGTGTGGAAAGAAAACCAGTCCGGCACCTTTGAAGCAGAAGACACTCCGCTAAACAAAGCCGGTAACCGCTACCTGCGCTACTACATCGTTGAAGCCGCCGGAAGTGTTATTGCGCACTGTCCGGAATATAAAGCCTTTTATGACAAGAAATACGCTGAGGTGAGAACCCATCAGCATAAACGAGCACTCGCGTTGACTTCCCGTAAATTGATACGTATGCTTTTTGGACTGCTGGACAAAAGTCAACTCTACTCTGTGGAAAAGAGTAGGTAATCCATATCGCATACCGAACTTACGTTCCTAATCGGCCGTAGGTCTATTAAGGTTACCCTTTTCTCAGAAAATCTGTTTCATTTTCTTCTTGACATATCACCAAATTGCTTTTCGATTAGCTCCATAACAGAAGCCGTCTGTTGCTTGATTATCTGTTCGTGCTTTTCTGTCAGCTTTGCGTGCTGTTCAATGTTCTTCAGATAATCTGTGTTGTTTCCTGCGTCTATCTTTTTCAGCATTTTCAAGGTAGGTGCTACCTGTCTTGCTATCCAGTTTAGCGTCCTTGAAAGGGTATAGGGTTCTGGCTGTGTCGTCAGCTTCAAAGGCTCTCTGCCTTTTCCGATAAACCACGCCCAGCGGTCATTGAGCTTCCAATCCTCACGCCGTTTATCTTCTTCCATATCCACAAAACGAATATAGCGGTTGATAATGGAAAATGCTGTCCTTTCTGCGTCATAGTGTGTCAACAAGTCCCTTACGGCATAATAAGCTCGCTCATTTTTTAAGCGGATTTCAAAGCGGTTTTTTATAGGTGCTTCCGAAACGGGAATACCCAGCTTTGCGTACTGTTCGTAGTTCTTTTCATAACAGCAGAAGTACACCTCGCTTTTTAGTGAGCCGATATACAGCGTATGTCCCATGCCTGCCTTGTCCTGTTCCAGTTTCTTAATCAGCTCGCCAGAAGCATAGGACTTAAAGGAACGGAACACGGAAACACATTCCTCACGGTTGCACTTGTCTGTCAGTTCTGGAATATCCAGTATGCCAGCCCTGTCATTTATCGCAAGGTCAAGTCGTTTCATCACACCGCCCTCAACCAATGCGTCCATAAGGAAGTCATACCAGCTCCGTTCCTGTGCCACCAGATAGCTTTCAAACTGGCGACAGCCTTTTCCTTTCAGTTCCAGCAGGACACCTTTTTCCTCATCAGCGGAAGTAAAGACGAATATATCGCCTAAGAAGTAATGCTCCGTATAACTGTAAAATCCAAAATCCTCATGGAGCATATAATTGATGTTCAGTTTCAGCACGTCCTTGATGATGTGCCGTATATCAAGCGTAGGAAAACGGATACGCACATAGTCGAACAACAGGAACATGGGAGCTTCTGGATTGAATTTTTCCAGAGCTTCCAGAAGTTTCAGCTTCATGTCGTTTGTCAGATTGACCTTTCCTGCTTCGATACGGTTCAGATGTTCTCGGCTGATACCAGCCATAAGAGCCAACCGTTTCTGCGATACGCCGTATGCGTTGCGTTTTTCTATAAAATCAGTTATCCATTGTGCTTCATTCAGTAGAAATACCCCCAATCTTTTAAAAGTGTGATAATTTTAAGCTGTTATCACTTTCAGCGAAAAGTATCGAGAACCCTTGTACCCTGTACCTTTTTCGTTATTTTGTTGACTGTTTCCTGTTGATTTGTGCCCCTCTGTTAGATACCGAGGGGCTTTATCGCTGGCGTGGCTTACGCCACACCAGCAACGGCTCGTCCGAGCCGACGACTTTCGCTTCGCACGTCGCCGTCCCGTCCTGCCGTTTCGGTGCTATTCCTGCAAGCTCATTCCCGTATAAATCACGATACAGTCGGTATCATCACAAAGGCACTTTTCCTCGGTTTCCTTATCCACTTCATACAGACGGCATAACTGCTTGAAATGCTCCCTGTCTGTCATAAGGAACGTATAACGAAACGGAAGTCCAAGCATGGACATTTCCTCGTCGAGTTCCAGAGAAAACAGCAAAGGAAGTTCCAGCTTATCCTCTCCAAACTGTTCCATGAAATTTGATAATGTCTCGTGAAAGACTTCTGCTGGGTATTCATCACATTTATCAAAGCCAGTATCAGCGGTAAAATTCAAGTCAGACAGGAATTGACGATAATTCAATCCTATGCAGACTGTCTTTTCTCCAAAATCATTGTGCAGTACACTTATCAAGCTGTAAGTTATTTTCATTCTTCTATGTTCTCCTTTCCTTGTTGTGGCACGTCCCCTCGTTTGAGGGCAAGCGTGCCGATTGTCTGTAAAAAATCATGTCCTTTCGGGACTAAAGGCGTATAAAATTCACTAATGACGCTCGTTCCCACATCACAGTACCCACGTCCCTTGATAGGCTTCTGGAAAAACTGTTTCTTCACGTCCGAGCCGAACAGCATACCATATCCAAGCTCACTTATACGCCCCAAGCCCACACGGAAGTTGAAGTTGTCCCTTATCCCGTCGCTGAAATACTTTGCGTCTGGACGCTGGCAGGCAACGATAAGGAAATATCCTGCCTGTCGTCCCAGCATGATGATTTTCTTTAGCTGGCTTAACAGGCTCATGCTTTCCTTTGTTCCCAGCATTTCAAAGAACGCCACATATTCATCAAAGACAAGGAAGCAGGGTGGAAGTCCTAAATAGGCGTAGTTTTCGCCTGTCCTATAATTTTTGTGCTGTTTCATTTCCTCGCTTCGCCGTACCATGCCGTCATAAAAAGCATTGACACAGGCTATCATATCTTCCTTTGTATGGTAGACGTTCGGCAGGACTGTTCCCAAGTCCGCAAGGTCAGCGTTTTTCGGGTCTAATATATAAAGCTGAGCGTTGGTCTGCAACAGGGCTTCAATGACAGTCAGCAGGAAATAGGTCTTACCGCCACCAGTTCCACCAGCGATAAGGGCATGAGGGAGCTTGTCATATTCCCAGACAAGATTTTTCATCAGTCGCAGGCTTCCATGTTCTGCCTTTACCTCGTCAATGGAAATGCGGTTTGCTATCATGTCATACAAAAGGGTGTACTCGATATAGCCGTCATGGAGCGTCTTGTCGGTCAGCTCACAGTACAGTCCGCTTTCCAGTTTGTCCTCTAGCCGTAGTAGCTGGTCTTGATATTTCCCCAGAGTAATTTCACAGCGGATATGAAGCAGTCCCTTTTCCATTTGATAGTACATTTTGGGAAACCAGACGATTTTTTCCCTTGATCTGCCAGAGGACAGGTCAGTGAAAAAACCGCTGTTCTGTACGGTATCTGCTTCATACCACCTGTTTTCCAGTATCATTCGAGCCAGCTTTTGACGGTGCAACAGCCTTTTGAAGCTGTCATAGCAGTAGCGGTAGAACAGAAAAGCGACCAATGCACAAACACCAGTCGCTATCAAAATCGTTATGAAATTGTATGGGGAAAGCGTCAGCCCATTATCTAACAAGCTAAAATGTTTCCAGTCGGTACGCATGAGCTGTCCCATGTTCAGTAGCAGTAATACAGCTATGAACAGGGACAGGAGCGTACCAGCACAGAAACGATACACAAGGTATCTGTCAGAAGCTCTGATACGCTTTCCCTTGTATTTAAGTAATGACATAAAAACTCCTTTCTGGGTTATAGAAAAAGCAGTCAATCCTAAGACTAACTGCTTTGTGTGTAGAGATATGAAATTATCGTTTTCTATATGTGAGTATAATACCGATTACAGAACAGATAAAAACAAAAGGTGCTAATCTCACAAACAAAAACTCGAAACCATGTAGTAGAGTGCCTACAATCGCTAATTCTGGGTTATTAAAATCCCAAGTCAAATATTCACTATTCATAATTGCAAGAGCAATAAATACTACCGCAATAATTACACACACTAAAACAAGTGAGTAACGAATAGTTTTCATTTTTCTTTCGTTTCTTTTAGCAAATTGAAGATTGATAACTTCAAGTTTTTCAGAAATATTCTTTAAATCTCCCTCGTCTAAACATTCTTCTTGTACGGTTTCTCCTAGCAAGGTACTTACAGATGTATCAAGTTCTTCTGCCAACGAAACAAGCATACTTGAGTCGGGAACAGATAACCCTTTTTCCCATTTAGATACTGTTTGCCTTACTACATTTAGCTTAATAGCCAATTCTTCTTGTGAAAGTCCTTTTGCCTTTCGTAGATTTCTAATATTTTCGTTTAACATAACCTATGCCTCCTTTGTTTTGATACAACTATTAAATATCAAAACAGCCGTTGCCACAAGCAACGCAGATTAACATCTGTTATTATTGCACCAAATTCTTTTCTATCACTTACTTCATACCCATATTATATCAATACAATATAACGGCTACAATGAAAATCTATGTCACAAGATTATTTCTTCTGCTGTCCCTGTGGGCTATGGTTCTGCGGATTTCCTGCTGGCTGGTTTCCTTTATTCTTCAAGATAATATCATCAGCCTTGATATACCAGTCCACGTCTGCACCTCGATAGTTGGCATTTGCTACCATATCTACAACAGGATTGACAAGCTCTACCTCTGCGTTGTAGTCAAATTCCTTTAACGGAACACTAGCAGGGACGGACACCTGTATCATGCGTCCCTGTGTACGGCTTTTCAAATCATAAGTCCTTTCCTTGATTTCTGGCGATACAGAGCCGTCCTCATTCTGTAAATGCACCTCACGTCTTAAAGCGGAAAATTTCAACATTCCGAATGTCTTTTCCTTGTCTACTACAATACCGTTTGCTAATCTCATAATCTATTTGCCCCCCTTATCTTTTTTCCTCTGCTGGCAACATATCATCAGCCAGCAGGATATAGTCTGTAAATCCTCGTCCGTCAATGTTATATCCACTTGTGGTAATGCGTGGATTGATAAGTTTTACTTTCTGTTCTGGTTCAAAGTTTTTCTCCCCAGCTTTAGCAGGAAGCACCACGATAATATCATCAGCCCTTTGCACATCAGAGTACAGGTTATAGCTTCTTGTCAAAACATTTAAGCGGTTGTTCACTCGCTGTTGTTCTACTTTGTGTTCTCCTGCAAATTCCAGATTGCCGAATGTTTTTTCCATGTTCGGCACGACATATTTTAATTCCATATATTTTTACCTCGTTTCTTTCTTAATTTGACTGATAGTTTCTTTATTCTGGCGGTTTGATTTATACCAGCAAGTCCAGCACCAGATAGGGCAAATAAGCCCATGAACAATCCCACATTTGTTCTGTCGCCAGTTTTCGGGCTGTCGCTCGGTGTCTGCGGTGTTTCTGGCGTAGGTTCTTCTGGAACTTCTGGCTTTTCATTGACGGTTACGGTTTGTCCCTTGTCGTCAATATCCTTATGTTCCGTTACCTTTTTCGGTTCGTCTGGATTGCTCAAATCGTATAATTCCTCATACGTTACCAGCTCTTTTCCTGCCAGCTCGGAAGCGTCAAAGGTAAAGGCAATCTGCACTTCCATGTGTTCGCTGTCTGCTGTAAAGGTGTAGTCATTCTCTACACGCTTTCCATTGATGATAAGCTCGGCGTTTTCGTCCTTAATCATCTGCCAGCCCACAAGCTGATATTTCACGCCGACTTCCAATCCGTCCAGCGTTACGGTATCAATGATTGTTACTTCCTTGTCTGGCTCAATCTCTTTCTTGCCGTCCTTGTCCGTAGCTGTGGTATGGATTTTGATGACACACTCTGTAATAAGAACGGTCTGTCCCTCGTCGCTGATGTCCTTATGTTCGGCAACCTTTTTCGGATTGTCCTTATCGGTCATGTCATAGAGTTCTTCAAAGGTTACTAGGTTCTTACCGCCAAGAGCAGAAGCATTGAATGTGTATTCCATTTCAATCTCCATGTCCTCATTGTCGGCAGTAAAGGTATAGCTGTTCTCTACACGTTTTCCGTCGATAAGAAGCTCGGCATTTTCCTCTTTTAACATCTGCCAACCTGTAAGCTGATACTATGTGCCGATTTCCAAGTTGTCCAGCTCCACGGTATCAATGACTGTTACCTTGTTTCCAGCAACGATAGACTTTTCGCCCTCTGGGTCTGTGGCTTTGGTATGGATATTGATGATACGCTCCTTAATGGAAACGGTCTGCCCGTCGTCCTCAATGTCCTTGTGTTCCGCTACCTTTACAGGCTCGTCCTTGTCGGTAAGGTCGTAGAGTTCCTCAAAGGTTACAAGGTCTTTACCACCAAGTGCAGAAGCATTAAATGTATATTCCATTTCAATCTTCATGTCTTTATCATCAGCCGTAAAGGTATAGCTGTTCTCCACACGCTTTCCATTGATGATAAGTTCGGCATTTTCATCTTTTATCATCTGCCAGCCTTTTAGCTGATACTTTGTGCCTTTCTTCAAACCGTCCAGCTTTACGGTGTCAATGATTGTTACCTCTTTTCCAGCTACGACAGACTTCTCGCCGTCCTTGCTGGTTGCTGTGGTATGGATAGAGATTTCTTCCTCGTAATCGTCGGTCAATGTACCTAAATCAATCACAAGGTTGTTTCTTGATACGATGATTTCAAAAGGTGGAATGAGCTGGAAGCCCTTATTGCTTTCACAGCGTAATTCCTCAATGATGTAGATATCATACAGCAATGCACCTTTGCTGTCGTCTGGCTCGCTCGTTCCAAACCAGATACCGTCCTCGCTGGTCTGTCCTGCATTGGTATTGTGCTTGTGGGAAGCCCATTCAGAGGAAGTGGAGAACTTCCCGTTATTGTCGGTTACGATAACATGGCTTTCTCCCGTCGTCTTGCTTGTGATCCTGAACGGAACATCAGCAAGACGCTGGTGTGTGCCAGCTCCAATCTTCACGCCCTCAATATCCCCACGTTTCACTTGATTGTAGATTGAGGTATCTTTTCCCGTAAGGTCAACGATTTTTCCATTTTTCGTGATAGAGAAATCAATCGGCTTCGCACCGTCTGTCAAGTAACCGTCTGGTGCTTCACTCTCAACGATACGGAAATTTCCGTAAGGCAAGAGGTCAGCGGAAGTAGAAGCGATACCGTCAATGTCGGTACGGATTTTCTTTACCACTTCATTTTTTTTGTAGAGCTTTCCCTCTACCAGTACAGGACTGTCATTAAGAGAAGTGATAGAAAATTCAGCGTCTTTCAAGGTCGCACTTCCTTGTCCGCTGGTGTCGCCAGTTTCCAAATCTCTTTTCTGGATTTTCACACCGCCACGGATAACCTTGTCAGATACCTTGTACTGGTTGCTTCCAGAAAGGATAGCAAGGTCGCCGTCCTCGACAATCTGTGTAACATACAATCCCTTAATCTGTTCCTCGCTACCGTCAGTCTGCATATATGCACCGTCCAGCAAATATCCGTCTGGTGCTTTCGTTTCTTCCACGGTCAGCGTACCTAGAGGAAGCACGTTCTTTCCAGCCTGTGTATAGAAGCTGTCGCCAGATACCTTATATTTGTCAGCTAAACGGGTAATGTAGTGGACTGCCCCCTCGCTGTCTGTTTCAGCGATTGTCTTTGTAACCCATGTACGGGTAGCTTCGGCAGGAAGATTGTCCTTTGTATAGAAGCCGTCATAATACTTCCATGTGAACTCCGCACCCTCTAGGGAAGCGTCGCCCTGTGCATTGTGCTTCTGTGTTTCCATGTCGATTTTAAACAATTCAATCAGAGTGTCTGTTGCCTTTGGCGTATTAGATACGTTCAAGGTCGCTGTCTTGCCAGCTTCCACCTTTAAGGAATAGACGTTCTTATCCACCTTATATCCAGCAGGAGCAGACAACTCTTTGACATACAGCGTTCCAGCTCTTACTTCCACGGTTTCAGTATTTCCGTTTTCATCAGTAGTCAAGGTTGCAAGCTGATTTTTACATTCCTTGTCGGCATATACGCCGTAGGTAGCACCAGCGATTGAGTAAATCCCGTTGCCGTCCGTGATAGACGAATTATCGGAAGCCTTTTTCAATGTGGCGTTACCAACGGCAAGTTTCGCCCAGAACTGTCCAAGCTCCTGTCCCTTGCCAGAGTAGATATATCCGCCACAGTCATAGCGTCCCTTGTTTTCCTTGACAAAGGCTTTTGCACCCTTGAACACTTCGTCCTGTGTCGCTTTCGGGATTTCATCATAGGAAGCTCGCACGTTGTCGCACTTCCAGCCCAAGTGGACGCTCAATCTCTGCCAGACAACAAGCTGTCTTAAAAGATAAGCATAATTTTTACTTATTCCTCTGTGGCTATCCGTGTACTGTTTCACATACTCGATAGATAAGGCAATGTCGCTTATCTGGTCGGCACTCATACGGGTACTTGCGTCAACTCTGGTCTTATAGCCATTTTGAAAATCTGTATTGATGTCGATACAGTAAGCGTCCTCGCCCTCAACGGTCAAATGCCCCTCATTAAAGGTAGAGCCAATCGAACCGTCATTCATTACTTTTTCAACAATACCAACACGCTCTGTACTTTCTGTCCAGTATTGCTTTTCAGAAGCATGAACGGCAGTCGGAAGTGAAGTAGCGATAGTCGCAAGGGCAAGAAAGCCTGTGCATAGTCGCTTGATAAATCCTTTCATTTTTCATTTCTCCTTTCGTTTGGGTAATAAAATAGCCGTCCATTTCTGAACGGCTGGAAATAGAAAAGGAACGTCTTTTTCTGGCGTTCTATAGTCTATGAGATATTCAATTTTTATTGTTTCAATACTGATGTGCTATACCTTATCTTTGCATATCTGGGATATTTAACGTATCAAGGCTCATTCAATCGTAGTAAATTAGTAGTAAATTGATTGTTTTTATCCCTTGAAAGTGCTGATAGATACAGTGTTTTAGCGGATAATCAGTTTTTTAGTTTGTTTTTTATATAAAAATCCACATAAAAAAATGAACACTAGCTTAGAGTTCATTTTTAATATAACTTATTCATTTTTTATAAAGTAAACTGATTATTCTTTTGCTGAAGTGTATGCAATCAATTTTTCAAATTCTTCAATTGGCATTGGTTTTCCAAATAGATATCCTTGTGCCATATCACATTTGACTTCCTTCAATAGTTTAAACTGTGCTTCTGTCTCTACACCTTCAGATATTACTTTCATCCCCAATTCCTTTGCCATCTCTACAACTTTAGTAACAATTATTTTACTTCTCTTACTATTATATGTTTCCATGATAAATTTTTGGTCAAGTTTTAAAATATCCATAGGAATTTCTTTTAACATATTTAATGATGAATACCCTGAACCAAAATCATCCATAGATATTAAAAAACCTATCTCTTTTAAACTATTCATTATATCAATTAAAATATCAAAATTATCAAATATAATACTCTCAGTTAATTCAAGTTCTATATATTTTGCAGGTATATTGTACTTGTCAATTATATTTTTATAGGTTTCTATAAAATTATTACAATATAAATGTATTCTTGATACATTAACTGAAATAGTTAATGGGTTTATACCTGTGTCAATCCATTTTCTAAGTTGTATACAAACTTCTTCTAGTACATATAAATCTAAATTTATTATAAAACCATTTTTCTCAAAAAATGGTATAAACTCATTTGGAGGAATTAATCCCTTATCACGACTTTTCCATCGTACAAGTGCTTCCGAACCTTGTATTTCTCCTGTATTTAGTTCTATTTTAGGTTGCAAGTATACTATGAACTCTTTATTTTCTAAGCTTGAGAACATTGTATTTTCCATCTCTTTTTCTTTTATTTCTTGATCATGAATCTTGTTGTCATAAAATGCATATGAACTTTTATGTCCTCCCTTTGCCATTTTATGAGGTATATTAGCTCTATCTATTATTGGGTTGATATCTTTATCTTCTGGAAGTATAAAGTATATTCCACAACTTAAAACTAATTTATATTTTTCTTCCTGATTATTATTAAATAAATCCAATTCTTTAAATATAGATTCTAATCTATTTATTATATCTTCTTCTTCTCTATATTTCATGATTATTGTGAAATTATCAGCAGATATCCTTGCAAATATTTCTTCTTCAAATATATTATGTTTAATAATATTTGTTAAACTACATAAAATTTTATTTCCCACTTCATATCCAAACAAATCATTTATATACTTAAATTTATCAATATCTATATATAATAACGCATATTTCTCTTGAGTGTTTTTGCTTAATATTTTTTTAGCATCAATTACAAATTTATCCATAGTACTTGCTCCTGTAAGACCATCTGTATATACTATCTTTTGCAATTTAACTCTTAAACTTAATTTATCATATATTATATAAAAAATAAGTACTAGACATATTATCGTCATAATAAATATTATCTGCAATGCATAGTAGCTAATAAATTGTTTATTAAATAATCTGAATTCAAGGTTATTTATGGAGTTATTTTTATAAAGCTTATGTAAAGAATAGACTGGTGTTGTATATTTAACTTGTAAAATTATACAAATAAATAAAAAAACCATTAATTTTTTTTGTAATTTCCTCATAAAAATTTCCTCCCATTAAAGCACCTCTATTTGATTATAAATCACTAGCAAACAAACACATTCCAAAAGTTTCCATTTCTTGTAAAATGGATAGTTTTTATTAAAAATTAATATAATTATAATATAAAAATAAAATTTTTCAGAAAATTCATAGAAAGATATAGGCTTTTCATCAATAATTATATGCCAAAATAATCCAATTTATTTTCTATTATACCGATATGAAATGTATAAATCAATAGGAAAGACAACTAATATAACATATTCTATATATATAGTATAGCAAAATTTTACAAATTTTAAAATAAATATAAACTATCCATTTTACAAGAAATGACTACTTTTTATTAAAACACAGTATTTCCAATACATTCACCTTTAAAATTTCATTATGTTTTTCTTCTTCTATTCATTTCGACAAATCAACACTTAATTTTTATAATTAACTAAATTGAATAATATTTAATATAAATTTTTTAATATGCCATTTTTACCTAATTTTTTAAAGTCATTTTTTAGATATAAACTCTTTATAAATTCATTTATATAATTAAAATATTATATAAATGAATTTATAAAGAGTTTATATAATGAATAAATAAATAAAATAACACTAAAGTATATATAAATAAAGCAATACTTATATATTTTAGTGTTATTTATTATCTCAATATATTTAAGAAATTTATATTTAATTTTTTAAATCTTTTCTGTATAAAAGTCTCATTCCTAATATAACTAATATAAAGCTTATTACAAGAACTAAAGCAAATTTAAATATATTTAAATTTGAAAAATCAACCTCAATAAACTTATATAAGTTAGCTATATTTCCTGTTGCATAATGGCTTACTATAACCGCTACACTATTATTTAAGAAATGTAATAACATTGATACAAATATAGAGCCAGACTTATATACACTGTATGCAAATATGATTCCTAATATTGATGTTGGAATTATTCTTATAAAATCCATATGCATAATACCAAACAATACTCCACTACATATTATTGCTAACTTTACAGACTTAACTCCATTTTTGGATTTACTAAATGCAGAAAATATAAAACCTCTAAAAAATATTTCTTCACATATAGCTGGCAATAATCCTATTATCAATAAATTCAATAAAAATTTATCCTTCATAAAAAAAGATTTATTTAAACTCTCAGCCACTTCCATATTTTGAGGAAATAAAAATAAAATTAACTGAGTTATAATCATAATAATTATGTATCCTCCAACCCAAAGAACAACGCCTCCTAAGAGATGTTTTAATGTTGGAATCTTTATACTAAATACTTCTCTAAAATCAGCTTTGATATAATATGCAAATATTAGTGGTAAAGCAATTATCATAACTTGCGTCATTACAATACCTGCTGTTCCAAATTTAATTTGAACCAAAGAACCAACATAAATTAAAAGAACTAATCCTACTGCATACAAAATAATACCATCACTCACAGTTGGTATAGACCCTTTTTTTATATTGCATCTTTTCTCCAAAAAAGAAAAACTCTTACTATTTCCAAAAAGTATTTCTTCAGAATTAAACATTTTAGACAGAAGTATAATTGCCAATATTACAAAAGCTATATTTGATGTTAAAACTAGTGCTATCAGATTTAAATCACTTTTAAAAGACAATACACTTTTTATAAGTAATGATATGTTTACCACAGGTATTACAGCTGTTACTCTATCCAATACTATATTGGGTATCATAGAAACATAAGATGGTATCATAATAACCAACATAAGAGGAGTTATATAGTTTTGAGCATCTTTAAAACTTTTTGCTAGTGAACATACACACATACTTATTGCTGCAACTACCATTGAAAACAGACATACACATATTAAAGTAGTAATAACTGGTAAAACTAAATCTCCATAATTAAAATTTCCAAAACCAAACTGGCTACTAAGACCACCACTAACTAAAATAAATGCCATCGTTAATCCTATAGATAAAATATTTAAAATTGCTGTTACTATTGCACTAAGGGAAACCGCCATATATTTTCCCATTACTAATTCTAAATTCGATATTGGGAGTGTAAATAAAGTTTCTAGTGTACCTCTTTCCTTTTCTCCAGCCATAACATCTATTGCTGGATATATTGAACCAAGCAAAACTCCTATTATTAATATAAATGGTAATATCTGACCTAAAAAGTAACCTGCTACTTCTTCTGTTTTTGCAATATCTATAGTATTGTATGTTATAGGTTCCAATGTACTCTGTACATCTAATCCTTTTTCAGCTAAAGTATTTTCTACAGTAAGTCTCTTGTATTTATCTAAAACAGTTTCAATTCTTTTTACAGAGTTAGAAGAATTTTCCTGAGATGAATTCATATATATTTTATAACTTGTAGCTGATTGCTTTTCTTCTATTTTTATGTAGGCATCAATTTTATTTTCTTCTAAAGACTTCTTATAATTATCAACACTTAATATTTTTATCTTGCCTTTATCATTTGTAGTATCTTTATTGTTCCCAGTGTCTTCCTCTAAATTATTCTCCTTTTCAATCATTGATACAAGCACTTTATTGGGTGTACTATCAAAAGCTATATTAATATCTTTACTATTCATACTATTTGCGGACATATTCATTACCTGAATCATCAACAACATAAGCAAAGGATATAAAAGAAGTGGTATAACAATCATCATAAATAAAGTCTTTTTGTCTCTTAGTATGTCTAACATTTCTTTTTTGAATATGTATTTTACAATTTTACTTCTCATCTAAACCTCCTCCATTCTAGCAAGATTTATAAACACATCTCTCAAGTTATTTACTCCTGATTCTTCTTTTAAACTTTCTGGAGTCCCTGATGCAATTATTTTTCCATTATGAATCATTAAAATCTTATCACATAAAATTTCTGCTTCTTCCATATAATGAGTTGAATAAAGTACAGTTTTTCCTATTAACTTTTCATTTTTCATAAAGTCTATTATAGATGCACTACTCAAAACATCAAGACCTAATGTCGGCTCATCAAAAATATATACTTTTGGGGAATGTATTAAGCAACGAGCTATAGATGTTCGCTGTGTCTGACCAGTTGATAGATTTTCAATTCTGTTGTCTATAAACTCATTCATATCCATTACTTTTACAACATTTTTAATTGATTCTTCTATTTCTTCTTTTGTCATTTCATATAAACTTCCAAAAGTTGTTAAAAGTTCTCTAGGAGAAAGTCTCCCATACAGCTTTGTATTTCCAGATAGATATCCTATTTCTTTTTTTGCTGAATTTCTATCTATTGAATAATCATATCCAGAAACACTTATATTTCCTGATGTTGGTGTTAATATTCCTCCTAACATTCTAAGTAATGTTGTTTTTCCAGCACCATTGGGTCCTAATATTCCAACTATCTCACCTTCTTCAACACTAAAAGAAACATTATTTACAGCAAGAAAGTCTTCTTTTTTAGTTTTAATCTTCTTTAATTTTTTTATCGAACTTTTACTTTTATCATCTTTTACAACCCTTGTAAAAGATTTACATAATTTATCTACCTCTATCATTTACCAACTTGCTCCTTTCTTATTTATAGATATATTTATATAAATATAACATATAAACCTTTTTTATATACTGTTTTTTATTTTAAAATATATTATTTATAAAAACACATATATTTACATGACAAATTATTACTTTTTATTCTTTTATAATATATATATTAACTAATGGATATAAAATAACATATGAATTTTTAAAGTATTAATAAATATTATCAATAAAAAAAAGTGTCTCTAATCTTTTAAACATTCTTTCAGACACTTTTTTCTAATTTCTTTTTTATTTTATTATCTAACTTTTTTGCCAAGTTTAAATACTGATAAAACATCTGACATTACATCTATATTATCTATAGGATTTCCATTTACCACTATCACATCTGCTTTCTTTCCTGTTTCTAGAGTTCCATAATTTTTATCAATTCTTAAAAGTTCGGATGCAGTTTTTGTAGCTGCTACTATTACATCCATGTTATCCATACCATAATCTGACATTAATTTCATTTCATAATACGTCTTTCCATGTTCATTATAAGAAGTTCCTGCGTCAGAACCAACTGCAATTTTAATTCCTTTTTTATACGCTTTTAAGAATGATTCCTTATGAGGAATAGCAACAATTTCGCACTTTCTAAGAGTAGCCTCAGTTATTCCACTTTCTTTTCCTGCATTTAAAATAAAATATGGTGCAGCAACTGTTGGAACTAGATATGTTCCTTTTTCAAGCATCAAATCAATTATTTCATCATCTAAATAAACACCATGCTCTATAGAAGTAATACCTGCAAGAACTGCATTTTTTATACCAGTTCTTCCTTGTGCATGTGTAGCAGTTATTTTACCTGCTTTTATAGCTTCATCTACAGCAGCCTTCATTTCCTCTAAAGTCAACTGTGGTGAACCTGGCTCAACACCATCAGTTGTTACACCTCCAGTAGCCATTATCTTTACACAATCTACTCCATTTTTTAAAACTGTTCTAGCTGATTTTCTACATTCATCTACTCCATCACTTTCAATACCAAAATAGTATCCATGTCCTCCTGTCATACATATAACTGGACCTGAAGTAACTATACCAGGACCATCTATAGATCCTTTGTCTATAAGATTTTTAAGTTGTACATCCACATATTTCGGACAACCTAGACTTCTAATATATGTTACTCCTGAATCTAAATATGCATCAAGTTGTTTTATTGTATTTACTACAAGCTCTACATCAGATACATTCTCATAATAAACTTTTGGATTTCCTACTGGTTCCATTGTCAAATGCACATGACAATTCATAATTCCTGGCATAACAGTTTTATCTAGGTAATCATACACCTCATATCCACTTAAATCTTCTCTTATATCTTCAATTTCAAGTATAGTATCTCCATCAATAATTATACCTTTATTCTCCATAATACTATTTCCTGTTCCATCAATTAAATTTCCTGCTTTTATATACTTTTTACTCATTTTTAAATTATCCCCCTCTTCAAGTATAATGTATTATTTATTTATTATTTTTAATATTCTAATAATTAATTCTACCACTATATTACTATCATTTCAAATTTAAGTGAATTAAATATCAGATTAAACTAGAATATATTATAATATTAGAATATTTATAATATGTAAAAGATATTAATCAAATTGCTTTTATATCAATGCTAAAATAAGACAAGATAATCAAAATGTATATAATTATCTTGTTTTATTTTTATCTATTCATTTTTATATTTTACATGAAAAAATATCTAAATTTAAAGTTATTTGATTAATACTATTATTTAATTTGCTACAAAGAATAACTTATCTTGTAAACTTACATCTCCATTTATCAATTCAGCTTCATATACTGTTTTTTTAAGATTCATATCAAATACTTGAAATTTTATTGGCTTGGTTCCAACTATATCAGAAGTAACTCCACTTCCTTTTTTCTCTCCTGAAATAGTTTCCTTTACACTTGAAATAGAGTATATTTTATCGTCTAATAACTTAACTTTCCTAACACCAGATAGTGCTTCATCATAATCTACTTTTAAATTAAGCT
Organism: Clostridioides sp. ES-S-0006-03; assembly: GCF_020662275.1. Lineage (NCBI taxonomy): Bacteria > Bacillati > Bacillota > Clostridia > Peptostreptococcales > Peptostreptococcaceae > Clostridioides > Clostridioides sp. ES-S-0006-03. Next base: position 238,595 of record NZ_JADGMM010000002.1, on the reverse strand, counting down.
TTTCATAATCTTCTAGTTTAATTTCATTAGAATCAACACTATAAACAAGATTAATTATAAAACGACTCTTATCTGTAACTATAATATTTAGTTTGTTATCTTTAACGATATAGTCTAACTTTGTTTTACTCAATAAGCCCATTTCCCCTTGGTCAGCATTTTTTTCTTTATTTAAATTATCCATAAACTTGTTACTTTTATCGAAAGAATTCTCTTCTATATCATACACAATGAAATCTGAATAATTATCATGCCCTTCAATGTCACCATTTATCTCTTTGTTGTTTAACCTCTCTAAATAAAGTTTACTTCCAATAGAAAATTTAATCTCATTAATATTTTGTTGGTATTTACTTTGTGAGTCTAAATTAAATCTATTTAATAATTTATAGGATTTATTTTTCATATCTACCTTTAATATACAAATATTATTGACTGTAACACCTGAAACATTTGTTTCACTAATCACCATATATAAATTTCCTCTATATATTTTGTTAAAAATAGTTTGCCAACTATTTTCTTTAAAATCAGATTTTTTTAAATCAATATCAAAATTTTCTTCTAAGCCACTTTTCAAGTTTTTATTTGAAACTTTTATATAATCATTTAAATTGTTTCTTTCCTGTACTGAATTAGACTTAGTAGAAGTATATGCTACCCCTATATTCAAATCATCTTTATATATAAATTCGATTCCTTTATCATCAATAAAATCGCTGTATTTCTTATCAATATGCAAATAATCATTTCCAATTTTAGTTTTAGGATTTATATCATTTCTTGTCCCATTTTTACTTATGGTTACTTCTTCATAAGTATATCTACTTATATTCGGTGTATATACTAAACTAACTCTTCCTATATCCTTTAGATTACCATTTAAAGTTCTTATAGATAATTTATTTTTACTAAGACAACTCAATATCAAAGTCATAATAATCATTGATAAACATACTGTTATAAAACATATTGTATATTTTCCTAATTTCTTTTCTTTCATATATACACCTCCTAAAAGTCAATTTTATTATTTAAAAGTTTATTAGACATAAAACTACATACAAATATGCTCACACTTGAATATACTACAGTAAATACATTACTATATTCATAAGGTATAATAAACTCTACAAGAATTATAAATATTAGAATTTCTATAACTAAAAATAGAAAACTCATTAAAGCTCTCATCTTATACACAGATTTATTTATAAGAATTGATGTGAATACTACACATATAACTCCTATTAGTAAAAATACATATTCTACTAATAAATTCTCAAAGCTGTATGGAAGTAAAATATTTAATTTATATATTGTTTCTTGTACAAAATTATAGTTTGCAATACTACCAAGCATATAATTAGGTAGTATTTTACTTGCAATAAATAAAGTTATTGTAAATAATATAGTGTAGCTATACACTAGAAACAATACATTTAATAATTTAGATATATAAATATTAATTTTATTCTTAGGAAGCATCACAAGTGTATATATGGATTTGCTTTTCATGTCAAAATCTCTATACCAAATAAAAAAAGCATAACAAATACACACAAATATCCCAAATAAAAAACATGATTGTATAGAACCCATTATGTTTCCAAAACTTGAAAACCCCATGACACTTACTGTTTCTATTGTCTTTCCTACTTTTGATAACTGCTCAGTTTTTACTGCATTTTCTATTATATAGTTATAATCATTTAAATTTTTCACTAGATTTAAAAATACAATAGAACAAAAACAACTTATTATAAATATATAATTTTTTATGTTTCTTTTTAAATCAAACTCAAATAACTTCATTAAATCCCTCATCAATTCACCTACTTTATTTCAAATTCTAAACTGCTATTTGAACTATTAAACTGTAATTCTCCCTTATACACTATTTCTTTCGAATTTTTATTTATTATATATAGAATAGTCTTATTGTCCCAGGGTAGTACAGAATTTGTTTTTGATGTACATACAATGATTTTATTTGAATCAATTTCAATGTTTCTGATGCTTCTTTCTTCTTTTTCATCCAAAACATATTTATCTTCAACTAAACTGCCATCTAGTATGTTATAAGTTATTAAATTTACCTCTTTACTTTTATTGGAATTATCTCTTTCTGACATTATCATATATAATTTACTATCTTTTAGCTTTGCTTTTTCCAAAGACATTCTATTATAACTTTTTAATTCTATTATTTTATCTTTATTCTCTTTAACATTATACTCAAGTAAATTGAGCTTAGAATCAACATCATCCCATGTATTTGCATTTATCGCTTCTATCAAAATATACATTTTATCTCCATCTTTACTAGAATAACTTACATCAATACTCTGTATGTTGTTGTATTTTTCAAAAAGATACTTGCTTATATTTATACTTTTTATCGTCTCTATTTTTTTACTTTTAGTATTAATCTTTATTATATCTATAGTATTCAAATCTTCTTCATTTTTTTCTGATGACTCATTTGGAGCATAAAGCACAGACACATATAAATCTTTTTTGTATCTTTTTGATGATAGCACTTTTACATGATACTCATCGATATCTTTATCTACTTTATATTTAGTTCTTATAAAATTATCCATATCTAGTTTTTCATATTCAACTTTTTTATCACTTCCTTCTGAAATAAATACACCTTTTTCTAGATCTTCTTTTTTCTCATCTATAACAAAATTTATCCCTTTTGAACTAGATTTAGAATCATCACTTATTTCAAAACCAACATGAGCTATTGAATCCAAACCACTAGAGACATCGATTAGGTTATTCGTGTTCTCACTCTCTTTTATTGATTTTAATAATTCTGTTTTTTTAGTTTTATTGCTTCCATTTATTATATATCTTGAATTTATATATCCATTAAAATCATATCCAAAATATATGTTTATATAACCCAATTCATCTTGGTCACCTTTTATCGTTTTTATACTTAAATTGTTTTCATTGTTCAATAGGTCTATACTAAAATATATTGCCACTGCTAAAAATATAATAAGTATAGATATTTTAGATTTTAATTTCATGTCACACCTCCTAAATAGACAATTTCTTATTTATTAAGAAATAAGAGATTCCATTTAAAATAAACATTATAACTATAAAACTTAATACATAGTTACCTAAGGAATTAAGTTGTGTTCCAACAAATCCATAATACTTTCTAAACAAACTAATTATATTTATATATACTGTTGAAAAATACAACCCTGCCAAAATTATCAAGGTAATTAAAATCACATAAAATTTACCTCTGTAAGAAAATGTGAATAATATACAACTATTCAAAAAAGAAATAGCTACAAACAGTAAAAATACATAAATTGTTATGAAAGAAATAAAATCGATTGGAATACTTTTTAAATTTAAATAATATAAATCCTGAGCAAAGGACATATTAACTATTGGAACATTTCTAAAAACAAAATTAAATATGTGTTTACATATAAATAATGTTGCTATCTGACTTATCAAAAAACCATATACCATTGTTATCAAAGTGATTGACTTAGATATACAAAGTTTAAATTTATTCTGAGGTAACATCATTAAAGTATAAATACTTTGATTTTTAGAAAAGAAATCTCTTTTCCACATAAAAATATAGTATGTAAACATTCCCAATATTCCATACAGCAAAATTGTTTGGATACATCTAAGATTGCCAATGATACCTATTCCATAAAATACACCTCCAAAATCCTCTATTGCTAAGTTTATAATAAATTTAGAGTTCTTAAATTTAATAATTTCAAATAAATTTAAGCCCAATGTAATTAAAGATAAAAAAGATATATAGGCTATATAAAACCTCTTATTTCTCCTTAAATCTACATTTATTAGACATAGAAGCTTATTCATTCTTATATACCTCCCTCATTTTATCTAATATAGACTTACCTTCTCTTTCTCTCAAATCTTCTGCATTAAATGATGTTATTACTTTACCTTCATCAAGAATTATAACTTCATCAACTAGACTTTCTATTTCTACTATCTCATGAGTGGTTATAATAATAGCTTGATTTTCTTTCATATACTGTGCTATTACTCCTATAAATTCTTCTCTTTTAAACAAGTCAATCCCTGTGAATGGTTCATCAAGTAATATATAGTCTGGGTCTTGACAAAATCCAAGAATTAATTTTACTCTTGCAATATTTCCTTTAGATAAATTGTCAATTAATTCATTTTCATTCAGTTTAAATATATCCATCATTTCTTTTGATTTTTCTTTATTCCATCTTGGATAAAAAATTTCCATAAATTCAAATGACTCTTTTATTGTTGTATTACTAAAGTGAGATTCTACATCTGGAACAAATGCAAGTTTATTATATATGTTTTTATTCATTTTTTCTCCATCTATTAAAATCTCTCCACTATCAATTTTTATAAGCCCTGCTATTGCTTTTAAAATTGTTGACTTACCAACACCATTTATCCCAAGTAAAGCTGTTATTTTTCCTTTTTCAATACTAAAGCTTACATTCTTTAAAGCATCTATTTTCTTTACTTTTAGTCCTTGCATTCTTTTATATGTTTTGCTTACATTTTTAATTTCTATCATATTAGTATCCTCCATATTTAATATGCTTGTACAATTAACCTTATAAGTTAAGTGTTTATATTTATTAAAAAACTAATATCTATCTTCTATTATCTTTAAAACTTCTTCTTTAGTAACATTTATTGCCTTCATATCTTCTATAAATACAACTAAAGATTCATTTATTAACTCTAGTTTTAAATTTTTTAATATATTTTCATCAACTGTCACGCTACTCTGATAGTTTTTAAAAGTATTTATTATATTCATATCACCCATCTCCTTATATGCTCTTTGAACAGTATTTAAATTTACTTTTAAATTAAGTGCCATTTCTCTTCTTGATGGTATTGTTTCTCCTGGTTTTAATTCTCCTGTTACTATTTGTCTCTTTATATGCTTTATTATTTGCAAATAAATTGGAGATGTATTATCTAATTCAAAATTCATACTTCCTCCTATTCTAGTGTATTAATACGATAATACACTTTTTCTAAAAAAATACACTTCTACTTTAAATTTTATTTTATATTTCGTTAAGTGTATTATACGATTAATACACTTAATTTGTAAATACTTTTTAATAAATTATTTGATTTTAATTTATTAAATCATTAAATTCAAAATTCAAATAATAAGTTTACAAAATTGAGCATCAAATGAGAGGATATATATTTTATGTTATGTTAGACTTGAAAACAAACAAGGTAAGGTTATATCATCAATGAATCAAAAATCTTATATTGTACTAATACTTAATGGGTTAATTAAACCATTATAAACATACCTAAGGAGGAAAACAAATGAATTATAAAATTGAAATTAAAAACATCGAATCAGTCACAGCAGCTACTATGAGTTACAATGGACCCATGACTGAAGCAACAAAATATTTTCCAAATGTATTTAAATCTATAAAAGGAAAATCAAATGGTGCACCATTCTTTTGTTACCATAATGTTGACCAAGAAACTGGCATAGGAAAAATGGAGTTATGTGTACCAACTTCTGAAACTCCAAATCGTATGGGTGTAACAATAAAAGAGTTTCCTAAAACAAAAGCTTTGTTTTTTACCCACATTGGTTCATATAACAATTTGCCGAAAACATATGAAATGATATTTAAATATATTCATGAAAATAATCTAACAATAAAAACTCCTTGGAGAGAAGTATTTATTAAAGGACCAGGTATGCTAATAAAAGGTAATCCAGATAAATATATTACAGAAATCATATTTCCACTTAAATCGGAGGAATAATACATGTTGGCAATCGAAATCAACAATTTAGTAAAACAATATAAAAATGGTGTAAGAGCTTTAAATGCTCTAAGTTTTAGTGTAAAGACTGGAGAAATATTTTCTTTACTTGGTCCAAATGGTGCTGGTAAATCTTCGCTTATCAATATTTTGACCACTTTTTACAAGCCTACAGCGGGTAATGTAACGATGCTTGGAAAAGACTTAATAAATAATCCATCTTGGATACGCACTCAAATTGCTTGTGTAGCACAACAAGTATCTATTGATGAACACCTGTCTCTCATGGAAAACATGATATTCCAAAGCAAAATGTATAAAGTGGAACCACAAGTTGCAAAAGAAAGAATAAACTCTTTAATTGAAAAATTTGAGTTAACTAGTTACTTAAAGTATCCTACTTCATCTTATTCTGGTGGAGTAAAACGTAGATTAGATATAGCTATGAATATGGTGTCGTCTCCTAAGATTCTGTTTTTAGATGAACCTACTGTTGGTATGGATGTAGATTCAAGAAAAGCTATGTGGGATATGCTACTAAAAATTAGAGATGAATATGATACAACTATTTTTCTAACCACTCATTATCTTGAAGAAGCTGAACAGCTAAGTGATAATATCTGTATTATGAAAAATGGAAAAGATTTGGCACAAGGAACACCATCTAGTTTACGTAATTATATTAAGCAAAATATACTTCGTATCGCATTTCATGATATTGAAGATATAAAAAAATATAAGAATGATATTAAAAATGCTTGCTTAGTTAAATTTATGAATATACATGAAAATTCTCTTTTCATAAGTGTAGAAGAAAGTAGAACTTCACTTACTTTAATAAATAAATTTCTTTTAGAGCATAATATAAAGTTTGATGCAATAGAAATTGTAGAGCCAAGTCTTGAAGATGTTTTTTTAGCATTAACAAGTTCTAAGAAAGATTTAAAGGAGGAATGGAAATGTTAAATATCTTATGGCGTAATATGAAATGGCGTTTTAAAAATCCAATTTCATTTGTAGTTACTATATTACAACCTCTTCTTTGGCTTGTACTTTATAGCTCTGTCGCAAACCAAACTATGAGTGATATGAACATCGATAATTATACAGCTTTTATACTTCCAGGTATAATTGTATTGGTTATCTTTTCATCATGTAGTAGTGGTGGTATCATCAATTTTATAATGAAAAATAGCGGGAGTTTTTATAGAGTTTTAATTGCACCTATTAGTCGATATTCCATTGTCTTTGGTCAGTTACTAGAAGCTATCCTAGTGTCTTTTATTGAAGTAGCAATTTTATGCATAGTAAGCATATTCTTTTCAGTAAAAATAGCATCTGGTATTGGTGGAATTGCTATAATGATAGTATTGATATTTATGACAGCCTTTTTTTTATCAAGCCTAGCTTATGCTATAAGTCTATTATTACCAAATGAAATAATTTATGAAACAATTATGACTGCCATTGTACTTCCTATTTTCTTTTTAAGCTCTGCTCTCTTCCCTGTTGAAGATTTATCTGGAGGATTAAAAATAGCAGTTATGCTCAATCCATTTACCCATGTTATTAATACTTTACGTAGTCTAATATTTGGTGAAACCATTCTAGTTGGAGATATACTACCTGTTATAGTGTTATTTTTAATATTATGTTGTGGAAGTTTCGCACTTGCTATGTGGAGACTGAAAAAAGAAATGGTAAGTTGATTTTTGAAGATAATGTGTGTAGATTTGTAAAAAACTAATCTATTATATATACACTAAAAAGTGGTGTTCCAAAATTATTAATTAAAATCATTTTGAAACACCACCTTTATAATTCATGCTACTTAAGTGTATATTTATAAATTTATACAAGAAACTATAAACTAAAGTACTTATATGTATAATTACTTATTAAACTTCTTACTACCTAACTTCATGTGGAACTTAGTATCTTTTGGAATACTTGGGTTTATACCTCTTAATGTAGGTATTTCTCCACATATCAATTGTATAGGTACTATGAAGTTAAACGTTTGATAGTAAGGATTATCTATAATATCTGCCTTTAAATTTTTATCTTCTTCTGCAACATCTCTACCTATGACAAATACATTGTCTGTCCATCCAGAAAGTACTTCAACCATCTTAGTTACTCTAGGTTCTCTTCCTGTATCTAGTATAAATATAGTAGAATCACTATTTATAGCATTGTATACACCATGTATGAACTCTTCAAACTCATATCCAGTTACAGGAATTCTCATTGTCTCTAATAATTTTAATGCTGACTCTAATGTATCTCCATATATATCAGAGTGACCTACTACTCTTATTTCTTTAGCGTTAACTAACTTTTCTTTGTTTCTTTCAATCCATTGCTCAGATGATTTATATACTGATTCAAATCTATCTATTGCATCCAATATCTTATTTATCTCTTCATTGTACTTTTCACTAGATATTATTCCCTTTTCTCTAGCTATTTGAAGACCTAATAACATTAAATTTAACTTTGTACAATAAAAGCCTTTTGTTTTAGCACCAGATTTTTCTTCACCACAATTCACTGTTAATATATAGTCAGAAATCTCATCTATTAGAGCATTTTTACAGCCTGCCATAGATGCTATTTTACAACCCTTGTCTTCAGCTAACTTCATAGCATTATATGCAGAATAACTACTTCCACCTTGAGATATTCCCACCACTAAAGTATTTTTATTATCAAATTTAAATGTATCTTCAGTTATCATAAATGGATACTTTTCTACAACATCTATGTCTAATAAATTTTGCAAATATGGTTGTACTTGCAATCCTGAGTGATAACTAGTACCTGAACCTGTTATTATAATCTTTTTTATATCTTCTTTCTTAATTTCATTAAATAAATTATCTGCATTAGATATCATTTCTCTCATTTTTGCTGGTGTTTCTAACATATAATCTTGTATTCTCATTTTGTATGCCTTCCTTATTCATATATTTAATAAATTATAATTTTTTTTCTATAATAACCCTATTGCATGTAAAGCAATTCCTCCCACTATAATGCCTAGAGTTAACTTTGTTACACTTACCTTTCGCTTTAGCATGTAATATATTACAAATGCAAAAGCTAAAGGTAACATGTTAGGTATTATTTTATCTAATATATCTTGTAAAACCACTTCTGCACCATTTAAATTAAATTTTAGTGGAGTAGTTATACTCAACATTGTTGCAACCATTCCTCCTACAACGAATAAACCAACAGTTGTAGCCATAGACATTATTTTCTCCATAAGCCCTTCTCTTTGTATTCTTTCAAGTGAATTTACTCCGACTTTATATCCATATTTAAGTCCAAGTATTCTTAGAGCAAATGCTGGGATATTATACAACAGTAAGAATAATAGCGGGCCAAATATATTTCCTTCTTTTGCAAGTGATACTCCTATTCCAGCAGCTATAATTCTAAATGTTCCCCAAAATAGTGAATCCCCAATTCCTGCAAGAGGTCCCATAAGAGCTGTTTTAACAGCACTGATTGAGTTTTCATCAAATTCTGAATTATTAGCATTCTCCTCTTCCATAGCTGCTGTTATACCTAATATAGCAGGAACTACTACTGTGGTTGTATTAAAAATTTCTAAGTGTCTTTCTATCGCTTTTGCTTGATTTTCTTTTTTATTATATAACTTCTTTATTGCAGGTAACATTGCATAACAATAACCTAAGTTTTGCATTCTTTCATAATTGAATGCACCTTGAAGAGCAAATGAACGCCAAAACATACTTCTTAATTCTTTTTTTGTTAGTTTATTCAAAGTCAATCTCTCCTTCCGTTAAAATATTAGTTGCTACTTGAGGATTTTGACTATTTTCTTTGTTATTAATATAAAAGTTTAATATAACTGCTACACAGACTCCAAACAACGCTATTGCAGTTATATCTAGTCCAACATAAGATGCTAAGAGGAATCCTATAAAGAAAAATACAGACATCTTTTTTGAAAGTAGCATATCCATAAGTAGTGCAAATCCTACTGCTGGTAACAATGTTCCTGCAACACCTAATCCATCTAATATAACTTTAGGTATTGCATTTATTAATGTTGTAACTTTATCAGCACCAATCATAATTGCTAAAAATGTTGGAACTGATGTACTTAAAAAGAATAATACTACTGGAATCCACATCATTATAGTAACCTTTTTAAAGTCAGCTTGTTTAGCATAAAAAACTGCCTTTTGAGAAAAATATGAGTTTACTATTCTAACCAATACTCCAAGAGATTGTGCTAAAACTGCTACTGGCACTGCTACAGCTAGAGCAACTTCTGCACCATTTCCTGATAATATAGCAAACGCTGTACCTAATACACCACCTGTTACTACATCTGGAGGAGTAGCTGCACCTATTCCTGCAATTCCCATCCAAATTAATTCAAGTTGTGCACCAATCATAATTCCTGACTTTATATCTCCTAAAACTAATCCTACTAATGCCCCTGTAACTATTGGTCTATCAAACATAGACTGACCAAATATACGTCCATCTAATATACCAAAGCCTGCTATAATAGCTAACATAATAGCTTGTACTAACATAGTGAACCTCCCTCTTAATTTACATTAATTACATCACACTTTTGATTTCATTTTTATTTTCTAATAGTTCATTTACATGAACTATTCCATTTCTCGCTTCCTCTAAACCTGATTTAGCTAATAGCTTTGCATCCTCTTCTGTTGATAAAAGAATAGCCAAAAGCATCGGTAAATTTACTCCTGTCAATAACTCAAATTTAAACCCTTGTAAAAGTAAATTAGTACATATGTTTGCTACACTTCCACCAAATATATCTGTTAGTATGATAAGCTCTCCATTATTTTTGTTATTTGATAATATACTTATCATTTCTTTCTCAGCATCGTCTGCTGATTTATCTTTTGTCATACAAAAGTACTCAACATTACTTAATGAACCAATTATTAATTTACTTGTCTCAACAAGCTCCTTAGATAATTCTCCATGTGTTGCAATTAAAAAATTTTTCATTTTCTTTCTCCCAAATTATTTTATTAAGTCTGATAATTTTTTCTTTTTGTCTCTAGGTAACATTCTAAATTCTATATCAATTCCTAAATCAGTTATTTCTTTAAAATTGTTTATATCATTATCATCAACAGCAACTAAGTCTGTCAGCTTCTTCTTTCCTTCCTCGTATCTTAATCCACCTACATTTATTTCTTTTAAAACTCCTCCTGAGTTTTTAGCTACATCTAAAGCATCTTTTGTATTTTTTACTAATACTAATACATTACTTTTCTTTGAAGAAGCAAATTTTTCTACTATTTCTCCAGATTCCTCTACCCCCCTTATATATAAAGTTACATTGCTAGGCTTAGCTAAATTTAATGACATGGCTTTCATTTGATCGTTTTTTGCTTCATCATTTGCAACTAATATTACATTTATACCTAATGATGTTGTCCATCCATATGCTACCTGACCATGTATTAGTCTGTCATCAATCCTCATTAAAGATATCATTTTCCTCAAATCCTCCATTATATATTAAAATTTTTATTTTTTATCCTCTTGTTTATTTATAAAAGCAAAAAGCATGCCAACTAGTGGCATACTTTTTTTCGATTTTATTTATTTATTTTTTAATACTGTATTTTACTGAAGTGGACCATAAATAATATTATAGATATATCCGATTTCTGAAATAGATATTTGCACACTATAACTCTTTTCTAGCACACTAAATGCATTTTTTATTAGTTTAACTTCACTGTGATGGTTTTTAATTAATAAATTCATATCAGTATATTCTTCAATCTCAGCTTGTCTAACCAATCTTTCAATCATACAACTTAAGTGAACATATAAAGCAATTTTTTTATCATTAGGAAGTTTTTTCTTTTGATTATTTTCTATAGCATTGATTCCTTCTTCTATTCTCTCTATTATTTTTTTTGAGTCTAAAATAGTCAGACTATCTATTACTCTAATCAAAGAAAAATTCTTTATGATAGAATCATTTATGTTTTTGATTTTTTCACTTTCTACTACTTTACTAAATATTCTAAAGACATCATCTTCTCCTTTTCCTGATATTATATCCTCTAGTAGTATGAAATCTACTCCATTTACATTTGGATTAGCAGTTCCTACTATGGCCAATACATCATACATTTTAAAAAGTGGATCTTTATCTCCCATAGAAACAAGACTCTCATAATCGTGTGGTATTATCTTAACATCAACTATCCCCATTAAGCTTTCTGAAAGTAGATGTTGGATTTTTATAGCAGTACCTATCCCAGTAAAACAAGAAGATACTATAGCATACTCTTTATTTTTTTGAGGATAATACAATTGTATGTTGGGTTTAATTTCTTCATCCATAATTTCTGCTATATCTTCAATGTTTTTACCTTGCATTAATAAATTACCTACCTCTAGTGCAAAAATAGTGGATATTTGGTCTATAAACAACATTGGACTACTTATTTTACTTTTTAAATCTTCATATATCAGATTAAGAGAGCCCATATCAAATAACACAACTAGTCCATTTTTTATCCTATCTCCTTCCAAGTATCTAGACATTTGATTTGATACATCAGCAATTGTCGCATCTATAGGCATATCTATAGCTGTAAATACATTTTTACCCAACATACGATTACATACATTTGCCATACTACTAGCAGTAGCATACCCATGTGCTATAATCATTGCATTAACTTTATTAGACTTCATTCTTATAACTGTCGACTTAATAAATATAATCATTATAATTATATCTACATTATTAAGATACATATCCAATCTATTTGCTATTAATGTCGATACTTTATTTACTATAGAGTATTCTTTGTAATTTTCTTTCTTTAAATATGTTAGTAATTTACTTTGTAAGATTTTACATTCATCAGACAATTGATAAGACTCATCCTTCAAATAAAGATACGAAGAAAATGCTAATACATTATTTCCATCATATTTTATATTGTTGTTAACTTCTAAATTTCTAAATATATCCTGCATTATAGATATTATAAGCTCCATAAGTACATTTTTATTTTCATCATTATTTGAAAAAACTAGGTTATCCATTAACCTAATCATTAAGTTTGAGCTCTTTTCACTAAATATCTCTTTTGTTATTTCTTTTTTTTCTAGTCTATCAAAATAATCTAAACACTTTGTAAGACTTTGATATATTATATTTCTTTTATTTCCTTCATCTGATGTCTCAATATTAAATTGTTTAGGAGAAAACACAATACTTTTGCTTTTAGCACTTTGGAACTGAAATATATCTACATTTTCTATATAAATATTTCTAGGAAGGTCTTGAAGTGTAACAAAAATATTTCCATTTCTTTTTTGGTTTTTTGCATATGCCCTTCCACATGCATATTTTATTACATTTTTACATTCACCTATATTACCTTTGAATTTTATCTTTAAAATCGTATTTAATGTAATTTGAGTTATCTCTATAGGTAAACCAAGCACCTTACTTTCCTCATATATAAAATGTTCTATAATCTTCCTTTTTTCAATAGTTCCTCTTTCCTCTATATTAGGAACATAAATATTTATAGGTATTCTTCTTAAAAAAGTCTGCAAAAACTCAGATAAGCTTTCTGTTGTAGCAAATACTAGCCTTACCTTAGCACTTCTATTTACTCCATTCTCTCCAATTCTAGAAAATGTACCTGTATCCATAAATGTAAATAACTTTTCCTGACCTTCACTGTTTAATCTATGTACCTCATCTAAAAATAATATACCACCATCAGATTTCTCTATTAACCCAGCTCTAGATTCATTTGCTCCAGTATAAGCCCCCTTGACATGTCCAAATAGTATACTTGATAATAACTCTGGATTATTATAGTACTGTGCACAGTTTAGTACATTATATGGAGCATTTTTTTCTAATATATTACTACTTACACTATACTTATATATTACCTTCGCTAAAAAAGTTTTACCTACACCACTTTCACCTGTTAGCATTATTGTAAGTCCATCATTTGGATAAAGTACAGCGGTTTTTATTTGCTCTATTGCCTCTTTTAGGCTACTTTCATGACCTATAATACTGTTAAATACAATCTCCTGCTTTAATAATTTACACTCATTACTAAGTTCATCAACACTTTCATAAATACTTTTTTTCGTAGGACCTATTGCATCATTTATCTTATTTTTTGGTAGAAAGATAACAGGTCTACTATTTATCTTTATAAGATTATCAGACTTTACCAAATCATTTAATAATCTGCTTGATTGAGTTCTACTTAAATTAAACTTTTTTACTATATCTTCTGTTACTATACCACTTTGTTTTTTAAGTTCATCAAAATTGTCAAATAATACCTTTTCATTTATAAAACGTAAAATTTCATTCTTCATAATCAACCTCCAATATAAATGTCAATGATACCAGTATATCCTTTATATATTAGTGAAAAAATAAATTATATTCTTTTATTCTAATAAATAGTACTGCACTAATCTCATACAATCAAATCCAATTATTACCATATAAATTGATAAACGAGTAAATAGAAGTGTATTTTGAATAGATTAAAATCTAAATGGATAAGTATATAATCAGTGCAAATTTAGGAATAATTTACATATAGAAACAACTCTACCTTATATTCTCCTTTATTAATTTTTTTCTAGAAATAATTTTTTTCTAAGTTAATTATATATTAAGAGTCTATGAAGATGAACAATTTAAATCAGCCTTGTTGAAAATAAAAAAATTTGAAAAAGAACTATAAAATATAAAAAGTGAACTCTATATCATAGAGTTCACTATCAGTGATTAATTTAATTTAGTATTTCTAGTACTGCATTTAATACAGCATGACCATTACAAGTACCATAGTTTACCATATCTATTATAGCTACTGGAGCTTTATCTCCTACTATAGATTTTACATCATCAAACATAAATCTAAGCTGTGGCCCAAGAAGTAAAATATCAAAATTACCAAGTTCTGATTTTATATTTCCCTCTCCAACTGCCCATATTTTACAGTCTATATCTCTTTTCTTTGCATCTTTCTCCATTTTATTTACCAATAAAGTAGAAGACATACCACCAACGCACACTAATAATATCCTAATCATTAATATCTCCTTTTAATCAAATCTACATATATTTTGATTAAAAAGTATATGTAGAAAAGTTTACATTTATAACTTCCTATATTTTACTTTTAAATTATATCAAATTTTTCCAATTTTTTCACTACCATAACTCATTTTATATTTTTAATGTCCACTTTTCTACTTCTTCAGAAATATTTTCAGATTTTAATACAGCAGATATTATAGCATATCCATCACTATTTAAGCACTTAAGTTTATCTACATTATCTAGTTTTATCCCACCAATCAATACAAATGGTATATCTATCTTTTCTTTAATTTTTTTGACAGTTTCAAATGATGCGGATTTAGCATCCAGTTTAGTAGATGTTGTAAATATAGACCCTATACCTAAATAGTCTGCACCATCATTTTTTGCACAGATAGCTTCTTCTAAAGTTCTTGCTGATACACCTAGTATTTTATCTTTCCCTATAAGCTTTCTAACTTCTTTTGCATCAATGTCACTCTGTCCTACATGCACTCCATCTGCATCACAAATAATTGCTATATCTACTCTATCATTTATTATAAACTTAACACCATGTTTTCTAGTTATTTCCCTTAGCTTCATAGCCTTTTTTAAAAATTCTTTTCCAGAAACATTTTTTTCTCTGAGTTGCACCGTTGTTATTCCAGAAACAATTGCATCTTCAATACATTTATAAAAATCTCTACCTTCTAGCATTTCAGAATCAGTCACTAAATATAACTTTAAGTCTTTTTTTAAACATTCTTTATCTATCATTTACAGCCTCCTGTTGACCATTTATTCATTTAAAAATTCAATATTAGAGTTTTTACTTATAATCTCTTCATCCATTTGATAAATAGAATTCATTAGCTTTTCTTTAAATGTACCTATTGGTGGATTATTTAAATTAGCCAGCTCCCCACTTAACGACATTGTAAGTACACCCATTGTAGCTGCTTCTAATTTATTTTTAGTCACAGCCATAAAACTTGCAATCAAACTAGCAGTCATACACCCTGTGCCTGTAATACCTTTTAATTTATCAGTTCCATTATTTATTTTATATGTATTCTTACTATCAGTTATTATATCTATTTTTCCAGTTGCTGCAACTATACATTCAAGCTTCTCAGAAACTTTTTTTATTATATCAGTAGAATCTTCTTCATCATCAAAGGAATCTACACCTTTACCCATTACATCAAAGCCACCTATAAATTTTATTTCTGCTATATTCCCTTTAACCACATCAAATTTAACTTCATTTAAAAGCTTATTTGTAAGTTCTGCTCTGGCTTTACTTGCAAAGACTCCCACTGGGTCTAAGATAACAGGTTTATTGTATTTATTTGCCGCCTTTCCAGCCAATAAAAACAAATCTAATATATTTGAATTCATAGTTCCTATATTTATAACTACAGCATTTGCTATACTTACCATTTCTTCTACTTCCTCATATGAAAAACTCATAAGAGGGCTTGCACCTATAGCTAAAGTTACATTAGCACAATCATTTATTGTTACATTATTAGTATAGTGAATTACTAATGGGTTTACTTTCTTTACTTCTTCAATTAAATTATACATATTCTACCTCCATAAAATTTTATTATTCAAACTTATAAAAATGATGTACTGGGCCTACTCCATGACCTATATCAAAACTATTTTTTATTGCTTCTGTTATATAAATTTTACTTAATTTTACTGCTTCTTTTATTTCATAACCTAATGCAAGATAAGATGTTATTGCAGAAGATAATGTACATCCTGTTCCATGTGTATTTTTTTTATCAATTCTTTCACTTTTATACACTTCAAATATATTTTTACCAACTAAAATATCCACTGCTTCTCCATCTAAATGTCCGCCTTTCATAAGAACAAATTTAGGTCCAAGCTCTAATATTTTCTTTCCTACTCTATTCATATCATCTACATTATGTATTTTTATTCCTGTAATTTCTTCTGCTTCTGGAATATTTGGTGTAATTATATATGCAAGTGGTATTAAATAATTAATTAGATTTTCCTTTGCTTCTGGTTTTAATAAATAATATCCACTTTTAGATATCATTACAGGGTCTACTATTAAATATTCTGGATTATATTTTTTTAAATTTTCAACTATTTCAAGTATAATTTCTGGGCTTGAAACCATTCCTATTTTTACTGCTCTTGGAGGTATATCATCAAATACTGCCTCTATTTGTTTTTTTATTATACTTTGGCTTAAATCTTCTACAGCAAAAACTCCTTGAGTATTTTGTGCCGTTATAGCTGTTATTACACTCATTCCATATGTGCCAATTGCACTAAAAGTTTTCAAATCAGCTTGGATTCCAGCTCCTCCAGATGAATCTGAACCAGCTATTGTAAGTGTTGGTATTTTGTAGTTACTCATTTATACCCTCCTAAAAATTTAATTTAAATAGATTAACTAAAAAAGCTATACCTACAATAGGTATAGCTTAGAAATTCGCATATATCACAAATAATACATACTTAAGTTTTATACTAAGCTTTCCTACGCTGGCATTATCCAGTTCAGGTGTAAGGGTCGGTATTCCTCTCAGCTCTTGGCTCCCCTAGCTATTTTAATTTATTATATTTATAACTTCATTATATTACAATAGTATTTATTGTCAAGTTTTTACACTGTATATACTTATTTACAATATAATTAAAGACACTTACTTCAGTTCTTTTATCTCTTCTCCAATAATATAATTTTCTTTATTGTCAATTGAATCTATAAGTATATTGGGATTTTTTATTATAGATAATTTTTTATCCCTAGTTAACTTTTTTATATAGTATTCTAATTTCATTGCATTACTTTTTGTATTTGTTACAAAATAAACCTCTAACTTTTTAAATCCCCTTGCTCTTGTATACTTTGAATTAATTCCTGACTTATGCTCATTCATTCTTCTTTCTATATTGCTAGTATATCCAGTATATAGAGAATCATCTTTGCACCTTATAATATATGTAAAATACATCTTAATTCACATCCTTAAATTAAATATATAAACATTATATTATAAAATAAAAAAAACTGCTGTAAATTTTATATATTGGTGAGCTATAACAATAACTCAAATGTAAATTCGTAAAGTAGACTCTAAAAGTATTTGACGCTAAATTTTGACATATTAATAACATATTTATTCTTCTAACAAAAAATTCACAAATATAAAAAATAAAATTTTCAAAAAAATTATAATTTTCAAAAAAATAAATTGACATATATAAAAAAATTATGATAACCTAATAAAAAGGGGGCAATGATTATGGAAAACAATTTAATTATAGCTAAAAGCAATAATATTGAATTATCACAAAAGAACTTATTTAAAGTCAATTTACAGATAGGTGTAGACTTTACACTTTTGTCAAAATCACTTAAAGCCTTTTATAAAAAAGAAGAAGATTTTTATTGCATTGCTCTTGCACCATGCAATGTATCTGATGAAAAAGCAAGCAAGAAGATAAATATTCCTGAGATGATAAAAGAAATTAATACTTTAATTGAAAGTGTAACTGATAAAAGTGAACTTTTAAGTGAAGAAATATTTACAAACAATCTATCAGAATTTTTCGACGAATCTTTAGATAACATTTATATAGAGTTAAGACAAGCATATCTATATCTTAAGAAGAATACAAACAATCTTGATATAGAAAACTCCATTGAATATGTATTCGATGTCAGTATAAGTAATAAAACAAAAATGAAAGAAAATCCACTAATTAACTTTAATTCACTTTCTTTAGTGGTATGGAGTGGTGAAACAAAAAATATTTTACATCAAATGAACATTTTAGATTTAGACAATATTCACTCCTCTTTTTCAGAAAACGATGCAAATATGACTTTTTATCGAGATGATAGCCTCAAATATGAAGTTAACAAAAACAGTAAAAATATAAGAGAAAGTAATATAGATATAATTGAACAAATGATTATACTTCCGGATAATTCAGACTATGATAAAGATGAAGTTGAAAACATGAAAAACAGACTTTCAAACATAAATGGAAAATATCTACAAACACTTAAAGAAAAAGATATAATTATAAAATTAATAAATTCAAATTTAACTGATGAACCAGAATTTAGTGATTTAAAACACCAATTACCTCCATGCTGGGTAAGATCAGGTAAAACTTGGAAAGATGTACCTGGGGTATATAGAAACAACTCTATTGTGGCTAAAATAGGTTATAGTAACCCTAGTTATGCAAATGTTCATTCAGCTAAAAATTTGGAATTACATGAAACTGCACATGCTATAGATAAAAATGTATTAGACAAAAAATCAAATT
This sequence comes from Clostridioides sp. ES-S-0006-03, assembly GCF_020662275.1. NCBI lineage: Bacteria > Bacillati > Bacillota > Clostridia > Peptostreptococcales > Peptostreptococcaceae > Clostridioides > Clostridioides sp. ES-S-0006-03. The sequence continues at coordinate 219,292 of NZ_JADGMM010000002.1, read as the reverse complement.
CAGAAGAATTTATGGAAGTGTTTATTCAAGAAAGGTATAAACTTTATGACCCTAAACAAGTTGCACATGCATATATTAGTAAATTCCCAGAAGAATTTTTTGCGGAATCATTTGTGCATTATTATCTTGATGAAGACTCAAAAAATATATTGAAAGAAAATTGTCCTTTAACATATAATTTTCTTGAAGAATTAGAACTAAGCTATGAAACACATTAATACTTAATAATATATTTCTATTTAATAAAGTACTCTTTATAAAAGACTTTTTGATATTTATGTTATAATATTTCTAATGGTTATATTTTAAAATAGTTTATGTAGCCCATAATTTAAATAAATAATAAAAAGGATGAAGAGTTATGAAATTAAACAGAAACGATGCTTGTTGGTGTGGAAGTACTAAAAAATATAAAAAATGTCATATGGATATAGATAATAAAATAAATTCATTTGCTCAGCTAGGTCATATTGTACCTACTCATGACATCATAAAAAATGCAACACAAATTGAAGAAATTAAAAAAAGTGCTGTAATAAACACAAAGATTTTAGATTATATTTCGGATAAAATTAAAGTTGGAATGTCTACAGAAGATATAAATGAATTAGTCCATAACTTTACATTAGAAAATGGAGCTATTCCTGCACCACTAGATTATAATGGTTTTCCTAAAAGTGTATGTACATCAATAAACAATGAAGTTTGTCATGGTATCCCAAGTAAAGACATCCTATTAAAGGATGGAGATATTATAAATATAGATGTGTCTACTATTTTTAATGGATATTACTCAGATGCTTCAAGAATGTTTATGGTAGGAAATGTTAAAGAAAATGCAAAAAAATTGGTTCAAGTTACTAAAGAATGCATTCAAAAAGGTCTTGAAGCTGCTAAACCATGGGGATTCTTGGGTGATATAGGTGATGCTATTAATTCTTATGCAAAAGAAAATGGATATTCTGTTGTTAGAGAAATTGGTGGGCATGGAGTTGGACTAAGTTTTCATGAAGACCCATTTGTAAGTTATGTTTCTAAAAAAGGAACCGAAATGTTATTGGTTCCTGGAATGATATTTACTATAGAACCTATGGTAAATGAAGGAACTCATGAGATTTTTGTTGATGAAGAAAATGATTGGACTATCTACACAAAAGATGGTAAATTATCTGCTCAATGGGAGTGCATGGTTTTAGTTACAGAAACAGGAATTGAAATTTTAACTCAATAAAATATAAAAGCCTATAAAGATTGAGCTTTCAATCTTCATAGGCTTTTCTTTTGTTAATGCACATCTATTGCATCAACTGGACAGCTTTCTCTAGCTTCTTTTGCTGATTCTTCAGCATCACTTGGTATTTCATCAACTATAACATGTGATTTTCCATCATCAGCCATGTCAAATACTTCTGGGCATATTGATGGACATAATCCACAACCTATACAAGTATCTTGATTAACATTTGCTTTCATAATAAAATCCTCCTAGATGTTACAAATTTAAAATTTTTGTTTACCAACGATTGGCGAACTAAAACTTTGACCTTCAGTTCTTTTTTATTATGTCCTCAAATTTGAAAATAATACCTTTTCAAAATAAATTTTATAAAATTTATTAGTTGTGTTATGATTATTTTTCTTTATAATCTGATAAAACCTCGTCCATTGTATAAAACTTAATCTATTATTTCTATATTTTCTAATGCCCTATAAAACATATTAGTATCATATACTTTTTAAGATAAATATTACTACTCAATATCTTTTTTAATCTCAACAATATCTTCTATGTTACAATCTAATGCCAAACATATTTTTTCCATTGTAGCCATAGAGACAACTTTATCCTCGTTCAATTTACTAATACTTGAACTTCCTAGTCCTGTCATTTCTTTAAATTCCATTTTTTTTATTTTTTTATCAATTAATAATTTCCATAAGCGATTGTATGAAATCATTTTATCACCTCTTTTAATTTATTTTATCATAATTAACCCATTAAGGGCAATATTTCTCTTTTATAGTTAATTTTTCTTGACTTTATTATGAAATAGTAATATTATTAAATTAACCTTAAAAGGTTAATATTAACTACTTAAGGATTTGAAAGCATAGTATGGCACCTTGTTTTAATGCTGAAGGCTTAGTTATAGGAGATAAAGAAAATGTATCTACTGCAGAAAAATATTTCGTAATAAGCAGATACTATGATGATGGCAAAACTATTGCTTTTATAGAAATAAATAACACTAAATACAAGACTGAATATGTTAGAAACTTTGACCAGTATGTAGACGAATTTTTTACTTTGGAAGCGCTTACAAGAATGCCTTAGTGCTTAAGGGGTGATATAGATGTGTTTTAATACTTACATACTGAAAAGAGTTTTAAACAACAAGTAACTAGAATTAACTCGTAGTTTTGACCTAGATAATCTTATTGATACTGCAACAGAGATTTTGAAAGATAATAAGATTAATTTGATAATTATTGATGAAGTAAACAAGGTTGTTTGGAAAAATGAAAAAAGCACTCCCGCTCATGAGAATGCTTAGTTATAGCTATAGAAGTGTACTATCAATACACTTCTATTTTTTTATTATATCATATAATTTTGTGTATGAAAAAGACTCATTTAAATCAATTTTAAGATGTGTTAAGTAACGCTCTTGATAGTTTATACATTAATAAATATACAATATAATTATAACATGTCTTATGTTTTAGTATAATAATTTTCGTTCGTTTTATTATTACAACTTCTACTATAGTTTTATATAACCTGTTAATATTTGTAATATTTTAGATACTCTTTATACTTACATTGCTGCTATACTTTTATTAAGAAAATTAATACAATATGAATTTGTTATTATAGAAAAGAAAGTAATATGTTAAAGGAGGTTTTTGTATTGAAATTACAAGAAAAATGGATTGATTTATTAAATCCAAGATATATTGAAAATGAAGAAAAAAGAAAGAAAATACAGATTATAATATTTTTTTCTATAACTTTTGGCTTAACTTATTTATTAGGTTTTCTATTATATTTCAATAAGTTTATTGACCCAGGAAATTTTGCATCATTCATAATGATATTGCCTTTATCTTCTGTCGCTATTGCAAAATTTTACTCAGAAGGAAAAACTAATAATGAGTATAAGTTTTATTCATTAGTAATATTACTTTTTCTTAGTTATTTTTTATTATTTATTGCTAAATCATTTAACTTAATAAACCTCAATCAATCTCAATTAGTGAATTCTATATTAATTTTAATAAGCAGTTTATATCTTATTATTTATTCTTTTAAATCAAAAGAACTGTATATTCTAAAAAATGTAAGAACAGGTGCTTTATTAATTATCTACTTTATATTTTCTCAAGTTATCCTTGGATTAATAATAAGTAGAAATAATCTTAATTATAATGGTATTTTATTTTATCTGAACCTTACTATAATATCATTAATATATATTTATCCTTTTTTGTCTGAAGAATATGGCTGGAGATGTTTTTTACAAAGTATTTTCTTTAATAAATTTGACAAAAAAATAGGTGTTATAATTGTAGGTGTTTGTTGGAGTTTATGGCATTTACCTCTACAATTTACATTCTATAATCCAGATGCTCCAATACTGGGAAGTGTAATTCATTTAATTTATGGAATCGGACTTTCTATATTTTTAGGTTATGTTTATTTGAAAACTAAAAATATATGGATTTGTTCTATAATTCATGCTTTAGTTGATAGTTTAGATGTTATTTGTAATAGTTCTGAAATACCACTTAGCTATTATGTTATTTTAGAGAGACTTATATTTGTATCACTATTTTATCTTCCTTTCCTCTTTACAAAAGAATATAAACAACATACATAAAAAAATTATTATGCTAAAGGAGGTATATACTATGAACTTTGGAAATATCAATCTTATACTTATTGGAGTAGGAATTATAATATTAACTACAATAATATCTTTAATTAAACCTAAAACTAGTTTTTGCAGTGAAAAATATTTTAATAAATTAGAATCAACGTATGGAAATATAGATAAGAAAAGAACTGTTAAACTAGAAATACTTTCTCGCTATGTAATAGGTCTTGAATATATAGCAATAGGTTTATTCACAAGAAAATTAGACATTACAATAATAGCAATGATAATAGCAGCCATTATAACAACAGCATTATATTATCTAATTAGAAAGAAATATATAGCTATATAAAATCTAATAGGATTAATAGCAAAAGAAGGTAACAACTAACTAGTTGCTACCTTCTAAAATATACCTGATTTTATTGGGGGGTCTTTAAATTAAAGTATCTATATAATTTTTTTGCCCATTAATATTTTGATTTTTCTTGTATTTTTCAGCATCTTTATCTAACTTTTCTATTCTTGACTCAATTTTCTTTATTTCCTCTTGAGTCATACTCATAAAATCTTTAAGCATATTTTCAAGTTCTTCGCGAGTTTTACCTTCTAAAAATAAATTTTCAAGTTCTTTATCTTCTTTATCAATATGTTTTTGTTCTAGTTCTTCTGACTCTTTTTCATTATCGACGCCTTTTTGATCTAATTCTTCTACCTTTTCTTCATTTTTATCATTAAGTTCATCTGTATTTAATGATTCCTCTTTTTCTCCTGTATTTAGAGAAATTGGATATTCTTCCAAAATAGTATTTTTATTTTCTTCTTCTACATTACTATTTTTATTTTCTTCTTCTGATTTAAATAAATTTCTGATTGCTTCATTTATTTTTTTAGCATAAAGTTCTTGTTTATCTTTTAAATCTTTAATTCTATTATCAAGTTCTTGTTTTTGTTTCATGATATTAGATAAATAATTATTTTTTTCTATAGTTTCATTTTTCTTAATAATATTTGTATTTTTTTTTGTATTTTTTATGTTACTTTCATTATTTAATAAATATTGGCTTCTATATTGACTAGAAATTTTCATTATATTTACCTCTCCAAAATAAATTTATTCTTATATTAAAAAAGTAATTATATGTTAGTTTTAAAACCATTCATATAATTACTTTAAAACATACATTAATTACATATGTTGAGATATAAAAATACCAGAATACTTGCTTAATACATCTGCAAAATCATAATTTCTTCCATCTATAAACCATTTACCCTTCCATGTACTTGTATTCCCAGAAATGCTTATTGTATCTCCATTCTCAAGTCTAATATTTTCTCGTTTTTTAAATTTATGTCCTTTTCCATTGCGTTTGAAATAACCAGATTAGAAAACGATAATGCTAAAATACTAATTGTTGCTAATGACATAGATGTTATTTTATTAAAATTTATACAATTATACCCCTTCAATTATCTTATATTTAATCATATCCTAGCACTATAGAGATAGATTTACAAGAAATCTGCATAACTAGTCAATAAACACGCAAAACTGGCTAATATTTTTAAAAAATTATTTTTTTTCATCAAATAGTAATAATTTATACAAATACCTTATATATTTTAAAATATTATCTATTTATGAAATCTAATGCTTTGTAAAGCGTATCAAACCTATCATTCCCCTTTATCATAGTGAATTTTTCTTTAGTCATAGAACCTATCTTTTCACATGCTCCACCACCAACAACAGCACCTACTCCTCCAAATAAAACTCCTTCTGCTAAAGCTCTTCCTATCCCACCTTTAGTCACAGTTTCACCATTTTCCAAAAGTTCATATTCTATAACATCACTATGACTATATATAATATACATTGTCTAACTCTTCGTATTCGTAGGATACTTCTCTTTTATTCTTTTTTACAGGTTCTAGATTTCTTATTTTCACTATTTTTGCTGGTATACCAACAACTGTGGCTCCATTAGGTACATCTTTAACAACAACTGAATTTGCACCTATTTTTGAATTAGAACCGATATTTAAAGGTCCTAGTATTTTTGTTCCAGCTCCAATTAATACATCATCGCCAACAGTTGGATGTCTCTTGCCAGTATCCTTTCCTGTAGCACCCAAAGTAGCTCCTTGATATATTGTTACTCTATTTCCCACTTCAGCTGTTTCGCCAATTACAACACCCATTCCATGGTCTATCAAAATACCTTCTCCCATTTTAGCTCCAGGATGTATTTCTATACCAGTCATAAATCTGGATATCTGGGATATTAATCTAGCTGAAAAAAGCATCTTCTTCTTATAAAGAAAATGAGCTATTCTATGCATTATCATTGCATGCACTGATGGATATAGTAAAAAAACTTCTATCTTAGATCTAGCTGCTGGATCATTCTTCATTATATATTCAATATCTTTATTTATTTTTTTAAACAAAGTATTCACTCCCTCAAATAAAATTATTAAAATATTCCCATGGACATATATTTATCTACTCCATCTGGAGCTACTGTTACTATTTTTTTATTTGGATATTTTTTCGCCATTTCCATAGCTCCAAATATATTTGCTCCAGAAGATATACCTACCAAAATCCCTTCCTTTGATGCAAGTAATTTAACTGTATCAAAAGCATCTTCATCATCAACTAATATTACTTCATCAACTACACTAGAATCATAATTTTCAGGAACAAAGTTAGCTCCTATTCCTTGTATTTTATGAGGTCCAGTTTTATTTTCTGATATAGCTGGAGATTTTTTTGGCTCAAGTGCAACTACTTTTATATTTGGATTTTGCTCTTTTAAATATCTTGCAGTCCCTATTAAAGTACCACCTGTTCCAACTCCACATACAAATATATCTAAATCTCTAACATCATTCATAATTTCAACTGCTGTTGTTTTATAATGTGCATTTGGATTGTCTTTATTTTCAAATTGTTTCAAACTTTTATAGTTTGGATTTTCTCTCAATAGTTCATTTGCTTTTTCTATAGAGCCTGACATTCCAGCTTTTCCATCTGTAAGTACTAAATTTGCTCCATAAGCCTTCATTAAATCTCGTCTCTCGATACTCATAGTCTCTGGCATTACTATTACTACTTCATATCCTTTTAATCTTCCTATCATGGATAATGCAATACCAGTGTTGCCACTAGTTGCTTCTACTAGTACATCACCCTTTTTTAATTCTCCTCTTTTTTCTAATCCTTCTAGCATTTCATAAACTGCTCTATCTTTTATACTTCCTGCTGGATTTACTTTTTCTAATTTTACATATATGTTAGAACACCCGTTAGTACATCCTAAATTATTCAACCTTACTACAGGTGTGTTTCCTATCAACTCTAATGCGTTATTATATAACATACTACTTCCTCCTATATGTCCAATTCTATTATCAAATTGATAACGATAAATATATTATAGTATTATCATTTTGATAATGCAACCTTTTTTTGGATTTTATCCCTTCAATTGTTTTATTTCTAATATTAGTAATATTCAAACAAAAAAAGTGAAAATCATTATCGATTTCCACTCTTCAAACTTCAAGCTTTATGCTAAGTCATATACAATACTTCACTACAAAAATTCTACGAAATACTATATAAGACCTAATATTTTTGCAACCTCTACATTAACCTTTAACACATTAACTCTATCTTCACCTAAAACTCCGAAAAGTTTTTTTGAAGTATTATCATCTACAATTTTTTGTAATTTACTCTCTGATATTCCTGATACTTTTGCTATAGCAGGTATCTGAACTTTTGCAGAAGCGGGACTTATATTAGGGTCAAGTCCTGAACCTGATGCTGTAAGCAAATCTGTTGGTATATCTTCTTTTTTTACACCTGGATTATCCTTCAAAAACTGTTCAATGTCTTTTTGAACTCTATCATGAAGCTCTGGATTAGTTGCTCCATAATTAAAAGAACCCGATGAAACACCGCCATAAACTGTATTTCCATCCTTATCTGGTATTAAATCTTCTTTTGTATAAGTATTATAGTTTACTGATGAAACTCTTCCCTTAAAAAATCTTGCATCTGTAAAACTTTGACCAATAAGCTCTGAACCAACCTTTACGCCATTTACTTCTATCATACTTCCATTAGCTTTATCTTTAAATGCAACTTGACTTACGCCTGTTAAAACAAGTGGATATACAAGTCCGCAAACAAATAACAATACAAGACTTACAAGCAATGCTGGTTTTAATGTTTTCATTTTTATATCCTCCATTTATTAACCTAAATTAAGAACCATTACTAAAGGTGTAATTAATAAATCAATTACTTTTATTCCTAAAAATGGTACTATAACCCCACCAAGACCAAAAATAAGCATATTTCTCATTAGCATAGCTTGCGATTTCATAGGTCTATATTTTACCCCTTTCATAGCAAGAGGTATTAAACATGGGATAATTATAGCATTAAATATTAAAGCTGATAATATCGCACTAAATGATGTAGAAAGCTTCATTATATTTAATATCTCCATTTGAGGTATTGCAAGGGTAAATATAGCTGGTATAATTGCAAAGTATTTTGCAATATCATTTGCTATACTGAATGTTGTTAAAGCACCACGTGTTATTAAAAGCTGTTTTCCAATTTCAACCACTTCTAATATTTTAGTTGGGTCTGAATCTAAATCTACCATGTTTGCTGCTTCCTTTGCAGATGTTGTACCACTATTCATAGCAAGACCCACATCTGCTTGAGCAAGTGCAGGAGCATCATTTGTTCCATCCCCTGTCATAGCAACTATTTTACCTTCAGATTGTTCTTTTTTTATTGCCTCTATCTTATCTTCTGGTTTACATTCTGCAATAAATCCATCTACTCCAGCCTCTCTTGCAATTGTAGCTGCTGTTAAAGGATTATCTCCTGTACACATGATTGTCTTTATTCCTATCTCACGAAGTCTAGCAAATCTTTCTACAAGACCTGATTTTACTGTATCCTTTAAGTAGATAATACCGTATATCTCATTATCGACACACACTACTAGAGGTGTACCACCTAATTTTGCTACTCGATTTACACTTTCTTCTAAATCGTCTGGTACTAATCCACCATAAGATTTTACTCGATTTATTATACTGTCATAAGCCCCTTTTCTAATAGCTGTTCCATCAGATAAATTTATACCACTCATTCTAGTTTGTGCAGAGAATTCTACAAACTCAGCTTCTTCGGCCTCTTTTGTTTTTCCTGTTGAACCTAGTTTTATCCCTAAATCAACTATAGACTTTCCTTCTGGTGTGTCATCTTTTAATGAGCACATAACAGCATAGTTTATTAAATCTTTTGAATCTGCATTTCCAACTGCTATAAATTCTGATGCAAGTCTATTTCCATAAGTAATAGTACCTGTCTTATCCAAAATCATAGTATCAACATCACCACAAGCTTCTACTGCTTTTCCTGACATTGCAATAACATTGAATCTAGTTACTCTATCCATACCTGCAATACCAATAGCTGACAATAATCCACCTATAGTAGTTGGTATTAAACACACCAAAAGTGCTATCATAGTAGAAATTGGAATCTTTACACCTGCATAATTTGCCATTGGATAAAGAGAGATTAAAACAACCATAAATATAAGTGTTAATCCCACCAATAAAGTATTTAAAGCAATTTCATTTGGTGTTTTTTGTCTTGAAGCTCCTTCTACAAGAGCTATCATTTTATCTAAGAAGGATTCTCCTGGTTTTGTTGTTATTTTTATTTTTAGCCAGTCACTTACAACTGTAGTTCCTCCTGTAACAGAAGCGAAATCTCCTCCAGATTCTCTCATAACAGGTGCAGATTCTCCAGTTATTGCTGACTCATCTACAGAAGCTATACCTTCTATTACTTCTCCATCATTTGGAATAACTTCTCCTGCATTGACTAAAACAATATCTCCCAGTTTTAGCTCGCTTGCACTTATCATTTTTTCATTTCCTAATTTATCTAAAACTCTTGCAACTGTATCTTTTCTAGTTTTCTTTAATGTATCTGCTTGTGCTTTTCCTCTACCTTCAGCTACAGCTTCAGCAAAATTTGCAAAAAGAACAGTTATAAATAGTATTATTGTTACAATCCCATTATAAGCTCTTAAGTTATTACCTTCATCTCCAAACAAACTAGGTACTACTGTAAGTATCAAAGTTACTATAAATCCAATCTCTACAACAAACATAACTGGATTTTTCATCATATATTTAGGATTTAATTTTTTAAAAGCTTCTATAATGGAAGTTTTGAAAATATCTTTTGTAATAAACTTTGTTTTTTTAGTTTCCATAAAATTTTACTCCCTCCCAATTTTTTAGTGCCATAATACTAGATGCTCTGAAATAGGTCCAAGCGCTAAGGCTGGGAAAAATGTTAAAGCACCAACAATTAAAACAACCAATACTAAAATTATTGTAAATGTGAAATTATCAGTTCTAAGTGTTCCTATGCTTTCATTTACAGAGTTCTTAGATGCTAATAAACTTGATATTGCAAGTAATATTATAATAGACACATATCTTCCAAAAAACATAACTATACCTGTTGTTATATTCCAGAACATAGTATTATCTCCTAAACCTTCAAATCCTGAGCCATTATTAGCTGCTGAAGATGCAAACTCATATAAAACCTGTGATAATCCATGGAATCCAGGATTTGAAATTCCCTCAAGACCTGCTGGTAGTGCTACTGCAAGTCCAGAGAACATAAGTATCAAAAGTGGATGTAATATAATAAGTAAAGCTATAAGCTTCATTTCTTTTCCTTCAATTTTCTTAGTTAAGAATTCTGGTGTTCTTCCTACCATTAATCCACATAAAAATACTGCTATTATAGCGTACATTAGCATATTCATAAGACCTACACCTTTACCACCAAATACGACATTTAACATCATATTTAAAAGTGGTACTAATCCTCCTAGAGGAGTTAAAGTATCATGCATATTGTTAACTGTACCAGTTGTAAAGGAAGTTGTCACTGTCGTAAACAATGCTGATTGAGCTATACCAAATCTAACTTCTTTACCTTCCATACTTCCCATGCTTTGATTAAGTCCTAATTGTGATAAGATAGGATTTCCTGCACTTTCTGCTCTAAAACAAACCATTAAACCTATTAAAAATATGATTGACATTGCACCAAATACAACCCAACCTTGTTTTTTATTCTTTATCATATGTCCAAATGCAACAACACAAGCTCCTGGTAATATCATCATAGATAACATCTCTACTATATTTGATATTATTGTTGGATTTTCAAATGGATGTGATGAATTTGAACCAAAAAATCCTCCTCCATTTGTTCCTAAGTGTTTTATTGATTCAAGTGCTGCCACAGGACCTTTAGCTATATCTTGAAATTTTCCTTCTATAGTAGTTACTGTTTCTGTACCAGCAAAAGTTTGTGGTACTCCTTGTGTAACTAATATAATACCAACAATTAAAGCCCCTGGTAAAAGTACTCTTGTTGTTATTCTAATTAAATCTACATAAAAGTTGCCTAATGTTTTCTTTTTACCTACTAACCCTCTTACAAATGCCATGGCCGCTGCATATCCTGTTGCTGCTGATGTAAACATCATGTATATTATCACTGTCATTTGACTAAGATATGAAAGCCCTGTTTCACCTGAGTAATGTTGAAGATTCGTGTTTGTCATAAAACTTATTATTGTATTAAATGATAAACTTTGTTCCATACCTTTAATTCCATTAGGATTAAAAATATGCATGCTCTGAGTTCTAAGTATTACATATCCTATAAACACCATGACTGCATTTGTAACTAATAAAGCTAAAGCATATTGCTTCCAATTCATTTCTTTTTTCTTATCTATGCTACATACCTTATATATGCCATTGTCTATTTTATCAAACACTTTATCTCCAAATGTTTTTTGATTAGTGGATATATGATATAAATATTTACCCATAGGTATTACTAAAACCATAAATATCGCCAATACTATTACTATCTGTACCATAAAAATTTTCCCCCCAATTCAACTTGCTTATTACCTCTATACTATTTAGAATTTTTCAGGATTAATAAGCGCATACACCAAATATACTATCAACATTACAATTACAACTGCCAGAAACCACATAGGTAATACCTCCATACATTACATTATTTTTTTTCAGTTTGTTTCCCACACCAGCCAGCAAGCAACTTCATGGAAATAAATCCTATAGCCAGTGACGCTATCATCACTATATCTAACATTTCGACTCCTCCATTTACTTTAGTTTCTTTGATACGTTTTGGTTTCATATTGCTACTTCATTTATCTTATCATTTTAGGTATAAAGATAGGGTTAAGATACATCTATTATTGATTAGTATTGCATAAATATAAAATTAGCTCTTCTCTACTTAATTTAGACATAAAAAAAGGAGGCACGTTTGCCACCTTTCAAAAATACTGTTATTTAGTTTATATTAACATTCTGGAACTATTTCATTACTCATATCCATATCTAAATTTTTACCATGATAGTAAATAAAATCAATTACTTTACCACTAATCGTAACAGCAATTAAAGAATAAAAAATATCAAATGCGGATAGGTAAACTAATGATAACAACAATACAATAACATCTGTTGCTAGATAAACTTGCCCTATGTTCAAAGATGTAGTCTTAGAAATTACTAATGCTAAAGCATCGTCTCCTCCCGATGCACAACCTGCTTTTACTATTATCCCTACTCCTACTCCTACAGTTATACCTGCCAAAATAGTTGATAAAAGCATATTTTGTGATTGTGGTACAAGAGGTCCTATAGCTTCAAATAAATCATATAATACTGAAAAACTTATAGAAGCTACTATTGAATATATTAGGAATTTTTTACCGAAAAATTTATATCCTACTAAAAGTAGTAAACCATCAATTACAATATTTGCTATTGCTGGTTGTATGTTGAATAAATTTTTTAACAGTAGTAAAATACCTAACACTCCACCTTCTGTTATGTTGTTTAGATAGTAAAAATTATAAACTCCAAATGCTAATATTGCTGAACCTAATAATATAAGTCCAATTCTTTCTAAAAATAACCGCCTGGCCATACATATCCCTTCCTTTTTCTTAATTTATATATATTATATACAAAAGAATTGGCTTTGTATACCACACTTTTTAAAACTTTAATTATACAAAATTTTTTTATTTTTTTCAATAGTTTTTTTATGTTTTTTTATGTTTTTTTAATAATTCTTTTGAACCTTAGTATTTTCAATACTTTAAATGTTTTCTCATTTTACATAAGTTTATATTAATTTGACTTATAATTTAGTATAAATAAGTCTTTGTTTATATTAATTTTTTATTTGTTTAGAAATACTATCCAATAACTTATTACTAGGTTGAATTTAAAGAGAGAGTTACTTTAGAAACTATATAAAGTAACTCTCTCAATTTTAATGTATGTAATATCTTACCATTCACCCTTAAATTCTGAAATATTATCCTTGTTGACTTCAACTTGTTTAATTTGTGTAACAGGTTCAACTTTTTCGCCTTTAAGGAAATTAGATGCCTTTTCTATGACTAATGCACCTTCTTCAACAGCAGACATATAAGTTGTACCATCTATTAACCCATCAGTTACAGCTTTTAATCCGTCTTTACTTCCACCTAAACCTATAACTTTAACTTTATCTTTAAGACCAGCATCTTTTAAAGCTTGTCCTGCTCCTGTAGCAGAGTTATCATCTTGACATATTATAACATTAAAATCAGTTTTCTTTTGAATTAAATCTTCTGTTACCTTTAAGGCTTGCTCTTTCTCCCAATTTGAAGTTTGGTTATAAACTATTTGTATGTTACTATCTTTTAATTCTTTTTCAAGACCTTTTTTTCTTAATACTTGTGGAGTAGTTCCTGGAACACCTTCTATTAATACAGCTTTTCCACCAGCTTCTCCTAATAAGTTTTTAGCAATTTTACCTGTTAATGCTCCTGTTTCTTCCTCATTTTGCCCTATATAGGTAACTAAACCTTTAAATTCTCCAGTTGAGTTACTTCCTATAGAATTTGTAAATGCTATTATAGGAACTTCTGAATCATTAGCAGCCTTAACTATTCTCTCGCTTACAGCAGAATCAACTCCACATAATGCAATCATATCTACTCCTTTAGCCATAAAATCTTCAGCTTGTGATAATTGTTTACTAGCATCCCATTGAGCATCTGCATATTCTACATTTACACCTAATTCTTTAGATTTTGCATCTATACCTTGTTTAGTTGCTACAAAATAACCTGTTGAACCTGGCAACAATACGGCTATCTTTTTTTCTCCATCTTTTCCTTTTCCACTATCATTTGAGCATCCAACTAAACTGAATATCATAACAAGTGATAGTAATAATGCTAAATGTTTCATTAATTTTCTCATAAAAAATTTCCCCCTCTTATTTTTTATCTTGAAGCAAGCTTTTTCTTGCTATAAGAATCAAATCCAACTGCTGCTAAAATTATTAAACCTTTAAATATGTATTGGAAATATACATCTATTCCAAGAAGATTAAAACTGTTGTTTATAACACTCATAAGTAACACACCTATAACAGTTTTAAGTACAGAGCCAGAGCCTCCTGCTACTGATGTCCCTCCGATTACAACAGATGCAATAGCATCCATATCATAGCCTTCACCTGCAATCGCAGTTGCCGTTCCAAGTCTTCCAGTTAGTACAATCCCAGCTATTCCTGCAAGTACAGCATTAATAATAAATACTTTTATTTTATGGGAATCCACATTTATACCATTGAGTTTACTTGCTTCTTGATTACCTCCTACAGAATAAACATATCTACCAAACTTAGTTTTATTTAGTACAATAAATGCAACTAGTACTACTATAAAGAAAATTACTACTGGTATTGGTATATTAAATAAATATCCATTTCCAATATAATCGAGTATTGGTATATTTTCAGTAATTGGATATCCTCCTGTAAGCATCAAAAGCAATCCTCTTACAATAGTAACCATAGCCATAGTAGCTATTAGCGATGGTACATTTATCTTTGCAACTACTATCCCATTTATTAATCCTATTACTGCACAAATTGCTATACCTAAAAGCATAGATACAAATAAATTGGTTCCACCAGTCGCAAATTTCATCGTTATAGCACCTGCAAGAGCTGCTACTGCCCCAACTGATATATCAAAGTTTCCAGATATTATAACAAAAGTCATACCTGCCGAAATTATTCCAATTATAGAAGATTGTCGCAAAAGATTAAGTATATTTTGTTTACCTAAAAATGATGGAGTTGCAACACTTATCGCTATACATAAAGCCAAAAAACCTAGTAATACTCCATAATCTCTTAAATTCAATTTCTCAAAAGCTTTTTTCATCTCAGTCCTCCATTTTCATTTCTTTTATACATTAAATATACTGTTCATTATATCTTGAACTTTTATATTCTCATTTTTTAAATCATCTACAATAGAACCTTCTCTTGTCACTAAAATTCTATCACTTACTCTTATTACTTCTTCCAAATCAGAAGATATAAAGATTACTCCTATCCCTTTACTTGAAAATTCTTTTATTGTATTAAAAATATCTTCTTTTGCAGCAATATCTATTCCCTTTGTTGGTTCGTCATATATTATTAAATCTAAGTCTTTGTCTAACCATTTAGAGACTACTACTTTTTGTTGATTTCCACCACTAAGTTCTTTTACTTCTTGTTTTACATCACTAACTTTTATTCCTAGTTCATTGACACCCTTTTTAGAAAACTCAATTTCTCTATTTTTATCTATAAACAAGAATTTCTTAAATTTATCAATTTGTACTGATGCCGAATTAGTATATATAGCTTGTTCCAAAATTAGCCCAAGATTTTTTCTATCTTCAGGGATTAACCCTATTTTATTTTTTATAGCAACTTTAGGAGAAGTTATATCTACATTTTTACCATTAATAAATATATCTCCACTATCTTTATTATCTATCCCAAATATTAAATTTATAATTTCAGTTCTTCTTGAACCCACAAGACCTGCAAGACCTACAACTTCACCTCTATAAACTTTAAATGAAACATTTTTTATTTTATTAGACCAACTTACATTCTTAACATCTAATACAGGAGCTTCTTCATATTTTGCGAATGTATAATCCTTCTTCTCAATAAGTTTGTGATTATCATTTCCTGTCATAAGTTGAGTTATTTTTAATTTAGTTAAATCTTTTACATCATAAGTTCCAATCATAGTTCCATTTTTCATTATACTTGCACTATCACATATTTTAAAAACTTCCTCTAGTATATGAGAAATGTAAACTATAGTCTTACCTTTAGATTTCAATCTGTTTATTATTTTAAATAATCCTTCTTTTTCATTATTAGTAAGTGATGTTGTAGGTTCATCCATTATGATGATTTCAGAATTACATGAAACTGCTTTCATTATCTCAACCATTTGTTGATTTGCTACACTCAAATTAGACACTACTACATGTGGGTCTATATTAAAGTCAAAATCTTCACAAATTTTCATGTATTCTTCTAGCATATCTTTCTTATTTAAAAACACAATTCCTTTTAAAGTCTCTCTACCTAAAAAAATATTTTCAATAACTGTAAGAGTTGGTATTAAACTTAATTCTTGATAAATTATACTAATACCATTTTCTTTAGAATGATGTGGGTTTTTAAACATTATTTCATTGCCAGCTAAAATCACTTTACCTTTAGTTTGAGAATGGACTCCTCCTAGAATCTTAATAAGTGTAGATTTTCCTGCTCCATTAGCTCCTAAAAGGGCTCTTACTTCTCCTTTTTCTAGTTCAAAATCTATACCATTTAAAACGTCTACCTTTCCAAAACTTTTGTATATTTGTTGTATTTTTAGTATCTTACTCACTATATCACCTCACTAATTCCTAAACCAATTTATAACTTCATCAATATTTTCTTTTGGTGCTGATAACAAATCCCAAGATAGTACATACCCTTTTACTGTTGTCTTATTTATGTTTGAAATATTTTCACTTATATATTTAGGTGTAACAGGAGCTATAATTTCTTTTTTATTTATTTCAATACCTACATATATATCTTTGATAAGATTTTTTGTTATAAAATCGATTTCCTCTAGCACAAATTTTATAGGATATATATCTCCTTCATACTCTCTAATTCCTAAAATATCTAATAAATTTCTTTTTGCAATCTCTTTATTTTCATGTACTGATTCATCAATTAATCTTTCAAATTCAAATGGCAAACCTGCTGGAGCTTTAGTAATTCTATACATCATTGGTTTTATAAAATCTGCTACTTCTTGTAATTTTTCTAAATCTTGACCTACAAAGTAAGAGATAAAAGGGGAAAAAGTGTCTATCCCTATTTTCAATCCTTTACTTTTAAAATAACTACTTATATCCACTAGTGCGTTATATATATTTTGACTTTTCATTTCAAAAAAATCTTCCCATATTTTATTTTTAAATTTGTATTTTCCATTAATGTATTCTGTTATACCAAATGGAGTATCTTCACTAACTATAACTTCATTAGATACATTATCCATTTCTATCATTAATGACCTTTTATCAATATTATCTTTTTCATATATATCTAAACAATCTTTACAAAAACAATTAAAAACACCATTTAATTTATTAGAAAAAGAGCCATACCTTATCTTATCTAAAAAAATTCCATCAAACTCAATTTCACTAAAATAAGTACTATATATTTTCTTTATGTTTTCTATATTTCCCTTATTATTTGGACAATAAAATTCAAAGTTTTCATCTTCTTGTAATGCATATCCTTTAACTTCTTTTCCAGTATAATCAACTAATAGATTACTTTTTTCAAGTAATCCTACTTCCGAAAAACATGGGAACCAAAGATATAATTCAACATTATATTTTTTTAAAAGTTTTTTAGTTTTTACATATAGTTCTTTGTCTACACTCCAACCCATAATGACTTTTTCTACATCAATACATTCCATTAATTCTAATAGCTTACATTTTATATCATTAAATTTTATTTCTTTATTTTTGAATCCACCTGTAAAGATTTGTACAACTATTTTTTTCCTATCCATGTTTGACCCTCCTATTAGCTAACGCCATAGCAAGTCTTATCCCTCCATATACTGGCTGATTTTCTTGAAGTATAAATTTTAACTTTTTATCTGTATTTTCTTCCCTTAAGTTGTCCATTAACATTTGAGCATATATAGTTTTGTTTAATGTACCACCAGATAAAACTATATCTATTTCACTTTTATTGTTTTTCATTGAATTAAATATTTTACTTAATATTACTTGAGCTAATTTGGACAGTTCAATCGATGACTCTCTCAGTATTTCAATAGCTAATTTATCATCTCGTTCAGCACAATCAATCACTAATGAAGCTAAGTTTGCTATTTCAACATTGTTATTTATTTCAGTAATCATATATGTAAGTTTCTTAAAGCTATCTGCATTAAAGAAATCTAAAACACAATCAAATAAATCACTATATTCATGGCACTCATCACAATAAAGTAAAACTTTCTTTAGTACTTTTCTTCCTATATCATATCCAGAACCCAAATCGCTAAAATTATATCCCCATCCACCAACTCTATATATGTCTCCATCTTCCCTAATTCCTAATACAATTGAACCTGTACCAGCTACAATTACTAAGCCAGGAGCATCAGTTTGCGCATAAAAGGCTAAAACTGCATCATTTACTAAATATATTTTTTCTTTGTTAAACCCAACTTTTAATATTTCATCCATTATAATATTATAATCATTTGGAGAATCACATCCAGATATACCAAATACAGTGTACTCAATATCGTTATAGTCAATATGTAAATCTTTTAATATTTTCTCAAATCCATTATTAATATTTTCATATGTTTTTTGAACTCCAACTGACTTATAATTAGTTGAACCAGTAGTATGTTCTTTAAGTATATTTCCATCTAAATCACTTACACAAAATTTTGTTTTTGTTCCCCCTCCATCTATTGAAATCAAATATTTCACATTAATATCCTCCTTTTTTATTAGATAGGGAATATTGGTAGTCAGTTTCTTTTAAACACATACTAATTACCCCATTTATACTTCCCTCTCTCAATGACTCCACTTTTATTAGTCTAGGGAAATTTTCTCCTCCAACACTTTTATTTACATCTTCTTCTATAAATTCCATGTCACTTTTAGTTAATATATTGCATTGTATAATCATAGCTTCTGGATTTAAAACACAAACAAGAGTCCTTACAAAATTTGATATTATAGATAAAATTTCTTTCTTAAATTTATTATCTTTGCTCTTTAAATATCTTTTTCTTAAACTCATAATGTAATCTTCAATATTTAAGTTATCATAGTTATACTTGCTAAACTCTATATTTAGATAGCTTAGTTCACCAGCAAAATTTGTAGAACCTAGATATAATTCACCATTTATAACTATACCTGAGCCAATACCATCATCTAAATACATAAGTGCCATATTTTTATATTCGTCTTTGTACTGTTTTTGATAAATTCCAATAGTGGTAATATTTGTATCATTTTCTATAAATACTTTAGTGTTATATTTACTCTTTATTAAATTTTCTAAATCTATACCTTCCCAACTTTTTATTGTTGGAATGTTTTTGACTACACCTTTTTTTACAACTCCTGGAACACCAATTCCAATCGCTCTTATATTGTTTCCCCTTACTTTTTCAATCAAAGTATCTATAACAAAAAAAGTATCCTGGTTAACGTTTTCATATGTATCCATTCTTATATTGAACTCTTCTTGATAAGTTATTTCACCTAATAAATTTGCAACTACTCCTATACAGCTGTTTCTATAATAATACAAGGCTATTATATGTTCTAAGTCTGCATTTATTTCAAATAGTTGAGCTCTTCTTCCTCCAGTAGATTCATTTAATCCACTTACTTTCACTTCATTTTTCAAAGCTAATTGTTCTACAATTTTATTAACTGTTGCTAAACTCAATTCAGTAATGCTTGAAATTTCTGGCTTTGTTATAGGTCCATCATTTTTTATAATATTTTTTATTAAGTCTTCATTTACTTTTTTTATCGTTTGTGGCTTTCCAACTATATTTTTCATAAACAACACCTTACTTTATAAACTTTATTTATTAAGTTTAGTATAATAGTTACAGGTTAAATTTGTCAATATTATTCCAATAAAAAAGAAATAAATTTAAAATAGGTTATTTCTAAATTTATTTCTTTTAAATTCTCAACTATAATATAAATAATTGTTTCTAAAATTTTATTTTTTATTGCAGTATACATTTTTATAACAATTAAAACTCTCTTTATCTACTTCTTAAATCTAACTTCTGCTGCCTTTGCATGTGCATATAATCCCTCTTCTTTTGCTAGCTTCTCTGCAACAGGGGCTAACACTTTTATAGCTTTTTCATTTAATATTTGCTTTGTACAAGTTTTTATAAAAGTACCAACCCAAACACCACCAGTAT
This sequence comes from Clostridioides sp. ES-S-0006-03, assembly GCF_020662275.1. Taxonomy (NCBI): domain Bacteria; kingdom Bacillati; phylum Bacillota; class Clostridia; order Peptostreptococcales; family Peptostreptococcaceae; genus Clostridioides; species Clostridioides sp. ES-S-0006-03. Next base: position 198,852 of record NZ_JADGMM010000002.1, on the reverse strand, counting down.
ATCTTGATGCTTTTAATGTTGGTAGTGTATGATTTGTACCTGAAACATAATCACCAAATACCTCAGCAGATAAGTTTCCAATAAACAATGAGCCATAGTTAGTTAATTTATCACAAATTTCTTCATATTTATTTACTGCTATTTCTAAGTGTTCTGGTGCATAAAAATTACTTATTTTTACTGCTTCATCTATATCATCAACCAGTATTATTTCACCATTATTTTTCCATGAATTATATGCAATATCTTTTGTTGGTAAATCTTCTAACATGATTTTCATATTTTTTTCAACCTCTTGTGCTATTTCTAAACTATCAGTTAATAATATACCTCTTGCATTTAAATCATGCTCACATTGTGCCAACAAGTCAGCTGCAATATAGACTGGATTTGAAGTTTCATCAGCTATTATAAGAACTTCACTTGGACCAGCTACAAAATCAATTCCGACTTGCCCATAACATTGTCTTTTAGCTTCTGTTACAAACTTATTTCCTGGTCCTACAATTATATCAACAGGTTTAACCTTTTCTGTACCATATGTAAATGCTGCTATAGCTTGAACTCCTCCAGTTGCATATATTTCATCAGCTCCTGCTATATCCATAGCTACTAATGTTTTAGGATTTATATTTTTAGTGTTTTTCATAGTTGGTGAACATGCCACTATTCTTTTTACTCCTGCAATTTTTGCAGGTATTATAAGCATAAGAGCTGTTGAAAATAAAGGATATTGTCCACCTGGAACATATGCAAGGCATGACTCTATAGGAATATTAGTTTGACCTAAAATAACGCCTGGATAGATTTCCTTTTCAAAAGAATTTTCGAAACTAGCCTTTTGGGCTTTTGCAAATTCGCTTATATTTTTAGCAGCAATTTTCAAATTGTTTATAAACTCCTCATCTACATGTTTATAGGCTTCTTTTATTTCTTCTTCAGTAACTCTGAATTCATCTCTTGTGTTTTTATCAAACATTTCATTATATTTTTTCAACGCAGTCTCTTTATTATTTCTTATATCTTCTATTATAGAACTTACTTGTTCTCTTAGTATTTTTTCATCTACCTTTTCTTTTATATTTGATTTTTTTATAATCTTCATCTTTTCCCTCCTAGTTTTATAATGTTATCATTCTAGCAATAAATAAAAACTCCCACCCTCTATCAATAACTAGAGGATAGGAGTTTAATCATATTGTACTCACCTCACTGACTGAGCACTATTTGTCTAATAACTATACTATATTTCAGTTAATCTTTCTGAATTTTCTCTTTATTATACATAATATGATATATTTTAACTATTAATTTGTCAATGAAATTTTTTATCTTCTACAGCAATTGCAATTACATCTATCACATTTGCATTTGTTGCATTTGTCACATTTGCATCTGTCACAATTACACTTATGACATCTACATCTATCACAATCATGGTTATTATGGTTGTTTCCATTTCTTCTAGCTTCACATTCCATACCTTCGTCAAAGAATCTTCTAGACTCTTCTAGAGATTCTATACCTTGATAATTATAAGCTGAGTGTTCATTCCAAGATTTTTCTGCTTTTTCCCACATTTTTCTAGCTTCATTTTCAAATTTTCTTGCTTCTCTTCCTCTTTCTTCAGCTTCACAGAATGCTTCTCTTGCTTCTCTTTCTCTTTTTTCTGCTTCTCTTCTAAATCTATCACAATTTCTATCTCTATCTCTGTCTCTATCTCTGTCACAATCTCTATCTCTGTCTCTATCTCTGTCACAATCTCTATCTCTGTCTCTATCTCTGTCTCTATCCCATGAATTATTATCATCTTGGAACCATCTTGATGTAGAATAACTTCTTCTATACCAATCTCCTGAACATTTATTATTTCCCATATAGCATATCTCCTTTTAATTTTAATTTTTTATGAGATGTTTTGTTTCATCTCATACTATATAGTATTAAAATTTCCAAAATATGTTACATAGAAACCTATATTCTTTTCTTTTTAGCTTATTTTCAACATTTTATTCATTTTTTCACAATATCCTTTGTCTTTTATTAGACATAAACTGTTATTTATTTCATACTCAGAGTCAGCATAAACCATAATAGCAAGCTCATCATCATCATTTAAAATATCATAGTTTACTAAGCAATTTCCAACTATATTCAATATTTCATCTTTATTACATTTTTTAAATCTAAGAAGTGCTCCACATTTTTCTCTAACTATTTTATTTACTTGTATTCTATCTTTAGTAAAAGAATCTATACTAGAAACTCTGTTATCTATTATATCAATAACATCTGAGTAAACTGCACTTCCTGTTGCTAGACTTCCAGCTCCCTTACCTACAAAAGAAACTTCTCCTACTGAATCTCCATTTACTATGACAGCATTAAACTCATTGTCTATTCTAGCAAGTATGTTATCTTTTTCCACTAAAACAGGTCTAACAAATGCACTTACTTTATCATTTTCATATTTACTTTGCCCAATTAATTTTATTTTACAATTTAGTTTTTTAGCATATTCTATGTCTTTTTCATCTATATCTGTAATTCCTTCTAGATACACATCTTTCCAGTATACTCTATTATCATAAGCTAGAGTTGACAATATTGATAGCTTTCTAGCAGCATCATATCCTAATACATCTGACTCTGGGTTTGCTTCAGCAAAACCTAATTCTTGAGCTTGTTTTAATGCCATGTCATAAGACAAATCCTCATCATACATTTTAGATAATATAAAGTTAGTAGTTCCATTTAAAATAGCATTTATGCTGTCTATATTATTTCCTTCTAATGATTCTATTATTGGCTTTAATACTGGTATCCCTCCAGCAACTGAAGCTTCAAATTTAATACTTACTTTATTTTCACTAGCTAATTTTGCAAGTTCATCTCCACATTCAGCTAGTAAATCTTTATTTGCTGTAACAACATGAATTTTATTATTTAATGCTTTTTTTATATAAGATAGTGTTGGTTCTAAACCACCCATAACTTCAACTAATATATCTATATCTTTCTCAAATATGTCATCTATATTATTAGTTATTATATTAGAGTATTTTTTTTCTTTATGCTTTTCTAAATTATTAACTAATATTCCAACTATTTCTATATTTCTTTTCTCTTTATTATTATCTATTATATCTATAAGTCCACTTCCTACAGTTCCATATCCTAGTACTCCAATTTTCACTTTATTTTGCATTTTATTTTCCTCCTAAATTTATAATTTTCCGATTTTTTTTAATTTTCAATCTTTTATTGTAATAAAAATAGACCCATCCCTATATAAAGGGACGAGTCTATACTCGCGGTTCCACCCAATTTGATTTTTGTCAATTATTGACAAAATCCACTTTGTACTTTAACGCAGTTAACGGTTAATCTTACTAAAACTCTTTTTAGAGTAACTTCAGATAACAGCTCCTAGGTAGTTTTCAATCCCTCTAATTTAAAAAGTCTTTCAGCCAATGGACTTTTCTCTCTGATAATCGAATTAGATTTACTCTTCCTATTCATCGCTTTTATAATTTTTTATAATTCCTTTTTATACTTTCAAATAATATTTTAAATAACAAAAAACTCCCATCCTTATAATATAAGGACGAGAGTATAATTCCCGCGGTTCCACCTAATTTAGTTTTCATTTTTTATGAAAACCCACTTTAAACTTTAACGTAGTTAACGACTATTCTTACTAAAATCTATTAATATAGATAACTTCAGAAAGTAGCTCCTAGGTAGTTTTCAATCTCTCTAATTTAAAAAGTCTTTCAGCCAATGGACTTTTCTCTCTGATAATCGAATTAGATTTACTCTTCCTATTCATCGCTTTTTTATTTATTATATTGTAATTTATTTTAAACCCTTACAAATAAATTGTCAATAGTTTTTTTAATTTTATTTTTTATACTTAATCTATAAATCCGAAAATTCTATTTCTAATTTTTTACTTAGCTCACTACTGAGCTCTCTTTTATAATTGCATTTTTCACTATTATTGCTTCTAACTGGCAACGAGACAATAAATTCACTTCCAACACCAAGTTGACTTTTTAAAGATATACTACCATCATGTAATTCAACTAAAGATTTCACTAATGAAAGCCCAATTCCACTGCCTTTAACTCTATAAGAAAGTTCATTGTCAATTTGTTCAAACCTATTAAATATTTTATCTATTTTTTCTTTTGGTATACCTATACCACTATCAGATATTTTCATTTCAAACATATTATCTTTCACATATAAAAATATATTTATTTTCCCATTTTCTTTGTTGTACTTAATTCCATTAGAAAGTAAATTCAATATTATTCTTTCCAATTTTTCTGAATCAAATAACATTGAAAATTCCTCTATTTCTGTATCAAATGTAAGTTGTATATTATTTTGACTTGCAAAATCAGCTACAGACATACATATCTCTTCCACAAATGATATTATATCAGACTCTTTTGGCTTAAAATCCAAATATCCCGACTGCATTTTTGTAAAATCTATAACATTATTTACTAATCTCAATATTCTATTTCCATTTTGTTTTACTATACCTAGATTTCTTTTTAGAGTATCATTTGATTCTATTAAGTCTCCCTCTTTCTTTTCTATTACTTGTAATGAAGATGATATTAAATTTATAGGAGTTCTAAGTTCATGAGATAGATTTGCAAAAAACTCCATTCTATTTTTATCCATCTCTTCTTCTAGTTTTTTTCTTCTACTTATATCTCTTGCTGTACCAATTATTCCAATGACACTACCATAACTATCAAAATATGGTCTTTTTGTAATCTCAATACATTTATTTTCGTTATGTATAGTCATATTTGATTCAAATGTAACAATCTTTTTATTTTCAACTACATCCTTATCACTTTTACATATCTTGTCTATAAGAGATTCTTCTGTTGATAACTTATGACTATTCTTACCTAGTAATTCTTCTTTATTCATACATGCTAGATTCAAAAATCCTGAATTAAATCCAATATAATTTCCATATACATCTTTATAAAACATATTCTCTGGTATTGAATGTTCAATCATCTTCATTAAGTTTTTTGAATCATAGTTTTTATTATTATATCCACTGTATATTATATTATCTATTATTCCTATAGTACCTAAAAGTTCACTTTCATCATATAAGAAATATTTTTCAACCATAAAAAATGTTTCTTCGTATTCAAATAGTTTTTGTAAAAATCTTTTTTTACTAGATATTCCTTCTAAATAGTCATCTCTAAATAATTTCCCAGTTCGTTCTCCCCATACTTCTATATCGTTTTTTCCAAATATATCTTTTGTAGTTTTAATTTTGTTATTTAATATTGATATTAAATTTTCACTACAATCTATATATATTCCTTCTTCATCTTTAACATAAGCTAATTTTTCTTTTTTATCAAATGAATCGATTATCTGTCTATAATCGAATACTATTTTACTAAAATACAAAACTACGTACGAATCTCCAACTATTTGTTTTCTTATGTTTATCCAATTTTTAAGTGCTGGAATATATCTTTTTATACAATCTATATTATCTGAGAACAACTCTTTAGAATATTTTTTTGCTCTAAATATAGGTAATACATCTAATATATCTTTATCACAAATTCCCTCTTCTAGTTTCAATACTTGACTCATACCTTTACTTATATATTCCACTCTATATTCTATATCTTCATGTTCTCTTATAATCTTACAGTATAAAAAAGGCACAGGTATATTTTTTATAAAATTCACATATTTATTATGGATATCCATATCCTAACCACGACCTCTCAATGTTATTTATAATAATACTTCTTAAGTAATTATATGACATTTTTCTATTAATTATAACATATTTCATAACAAATATTTTCAAATAAATTTAATTTTATGTAATTTATTATTTGTTTATAATTATTTGTGTCGCTTTTTTTTCATCGGTAATGACATGTGTTATGTATCCAGTCTTCAGTGCACCTGTTATTGAATCTATACTAGAATCTGAACATATAGCTATTACTTTTTTTGCCTTTTTTAATTTTTCAAGAGGTATTTGTATGACATAATCACTATCACTTTTAATTATTTCTCCATCTTTATTAAAATAATAAGATAAAAAGGAACCTATTGCTTTTTCTTTTGTAAGCTTCTTTCCAAATCTAATCGCAGTAGCTTGGTCTGGAACCTGAGGATAATTATCAACAGATAAAATTATTGTATCTATATTATCCCATTTTTTCTCCATACTCTGATAATTTTCAGTTTTCAAATAGATATTTCGCTCTTCACTACTAGTTGGAAATGCAGGCGCATATAAAAATACAGGACTAAATCCTGTACTATTTGAAAATACAGATATTAATTCATTAGGGTGATATCCTTTATTTGGTATGTTAGCCATTCCAACCAGTGGATATACTTCTCCTTTAAAAGTAAAAGTATCCTCACTCTTTTGTATTTCTTCTATTATATTACCTATAGTATATCCCCATCCTATACCGACATTACTAACCTTAGGTAATTCTTCTTTTATATATTTTATTCCATGACTTAGTATAGTTTGTTGAGTTATATATTCGGTTTTAGCTTCTGGTACTATTAGTCCACCTCTAATGTTAAATATCTCTTTCATCTGATTCATCAGCAAATCATTACTAGAAAATAGTTCCCTAATCTCTATCTTTACTATTCCAATTTCTTTTGCTTTATTTAACATTTTACTTATCAATGGTCTTGATACTCCTAAAATTTTTGCAATCTCTGCTTGAGTTTTATTATCTTCATAATACATTTTTGATACTTCTACTAATTTCAACATTTCGTTTTCAATAGTCATATTTTCATCCTTTCAAAGCTAATTCTAAGATAAAATTATCTCATTAGATAAAATTTGTCAAGTTGTATAAAAAATTTAAAAAGCCCAGAAAAATTCTGGGCTTTTTAGCTTAATTATTAACATTCTTGCATTAATTCAATTATAAAACCACCATTAATTATAAATGCACATTTTAAGTTATCTCCTACTTTAAAAGGTTCTACAATTACTTCATTCTCACTCAGATATTTGTCCATATTTTTTACTTTATATGCAACATGAGGATTTTTTTGCATTATTTCTGGAAGTGGACTTCCTTCAACAAATCTTAAATATTCATATTTGAAATCTGTGTATTTTGGGTCTGTTATATACACCTTCAATTCTTCATTAAACTCTTCATGCTCTTGTGGCTTATCTGTTATAACACCTATATGTACAAATTCCATAAATTCCCCTCCAATTATATTAAAACCTATATATTAAACTTATACTACTTATACTCTTCTTTTAATTCTTCAAATAACTTGTATGCTTGTTCTGGAGTATTGTTTTCATGAACTACAGCCTTTATTGCCTTTATCATAGCTTTTGGATTTTCTGATTGGAATACATTTCTTCCCATATCAACTCCTGCTGCTCCTTCATTTATAGCTCTATAAGCCATTTCTAACGCTTCTTTTTCTGGAACTTTTTTCCCTCCTGCTATAACTATTGGAACTGGACAAGCAGATGTTATTTTCTCAAAATCCTCACAATAATAAGTCTTTACTATACTTGCTCCAAATTCAGCTAACATCCTAGTGGCTAATAGAAAATATTTTGCAGTTCTTTCCATCTCTTTACCTACTGCAACGACACCCAAAACTGGTATTGAATATCTATTTCCCATATCTATTGTTTTGACTAAATTTTCTATAGCCTTACACTCACCTTCAGCCCCCATAAATGTCTGTATAGCTAGGCATGATGCATTCATTCTTATAGCATCTTCTATATCAACTCCTATAACCTCCCTACTCATATCCTCTCTGAGTACGGAACTACCAGCCGAACATCTAAGTGCTATAGCTTTATCTTGAGTGGGATTTATACACGTTCTTAAAGCTCCCCTTGTAGCCATAAGACAATCTGCATCTTCTATAAGTTCAGGTATTGAAAGGTCTAATCTTTCTAATCCTTGAGTAGGACCCATTATATATCCATGGTCAAAAGCTAACATCAATGATTTTCCTGTTTTAGGATTAAATATCTTTGATAATCTATTTTTCATTCCCCAATCTACATTGTCCATTCCTTTTAAATAAAAACTTTGTTGAGGTGGTTTTATCCCTATTCCATAATCTTTTGGTAATATTATTCCATCTTTATCTGCCATTTTTTATCTCCCTTTAATTTAGTCTAATTTTTTTTAAAGTAAGGCGTATTACATGGTGAATTGAAGTATCTCAATAATTCATCATCCATTCTAGCTATAAATAGTTGGAATCCAGCTGTTTCTTGAGTAGTCAAAAGTTCTCCAACACAATTTGAAACTATTTCTATATTTTTTTCTTGTAATATTCTATGGCACTTTCTATAAACTATTAACATTTCCATTAAAGTAGTAGCTCCTGAACCATTAACTACTAACATTACTTTTTCACCATCTTCGATATCCAAATCCTTTATTAAAGCTTGTGTCATTATTTCAGCAGTTTCATCAGCAGACTTCATTTCCATACGTCCACCTCCACCTTCTCCATGTTGCCCCATTCCTATTTCCATCTCATTTTCTCCAAGTTCAGAAATTACCATACCTGTAGATGGATGAGTTGCTCCTTTACATGCAACAGCTATAGTTGCCATATTATCAGCAAATTTTTGTGCTATTTCTGCAACTTCATCTAAAGATTTTCCTTCTTTAGCAGCCCCTGCAGCTATTTTATATAAAGGTATACATCCAACCAATCCTCTTCTATCATCACTATTTTCTCTCGGTGCATTTGCTATATCTTCTTGAGTAACAACTTTTCTAACATTTAATCCTTCTTTTTTAACTTGTTTCATAACAAGGTTTCCTGTCAACATATCTCCTGCATGATTAAGAACTACAAATAATACACCTTTCCCTTTGTCTGCCATCTTTATAGCCTCTAAACAAGAATTTGGTCCTGGAGCGGCAAATACATCTCCGACTACAGCTATATCAACCATTCCATCTCCAACAAATCCACTCAAAGCTGGTTCATGACCTGCTCCTCCTAAAGTAACTATTGTTACTCTGTCTTCTTCTTCCAACTTTTTGTTTATTACTAAATTTGAATCTGTAACTCTTAGTAACTCCGAATTTGAAAGTTCTAAACCTTCTAAAACTTCTCTAGTTAAATCTTCTGCTTGGTTAATAAATTTTTTCATTGACATGATAAATTCCCCCTATTAAATTTGTTATATTGATTAATTGCTGTGTTAATCTCTTTTATAATGCGTCATATAAACCTTTAAACATTAATGATATAGAAACAGCGCCTGGGTCCATATGCCCTAAACTTCTTTCCCCTATACTTTTTGCTCGTCCAAATTTTGCTATGTAAGTTTTAGTGCTTTCTGCGCCTTCTACTGCTTTCTCATAACCCACTTTAAAAACATCTTTTATGTTGTCACTTTCAATAGTATGCATAGCATCTATTGCTGGGTATAATGCATCTACTAGTGTTTTTTGACCTACTTTAGCAGTAGAAATAAGAGATAAATTTTCTCTTGCTTCAATAAACATATCTTTTACTTCTTCTATTTTAAGTTCTTTTTTATATTCTATTCCTTCAGCCATTCCCTCAAATATAGTTCCCCATAAAGGTCCTGCTGACCCTCCATTTACATTCATACATAAAGTACTCAAATCTTCATTAATTGATTTTATACTATCATCATCATGCTCTTCTAGAGCCCTTTTTCTCATACAATCAGCTATTCTATCTATAGTAACTCCATGGTCACCATCTCCAACTATACCATCTAATTCACATAAATATATCTTATTTTCTTTTAATATTTCTGCTGCACTTATTAGCATTTTTCTCCATGTAACTGTTGACAACATTGAATCATCTCCTTACCAATATCTTAACTCAATATTATCATATGTAATAACAAATGTAAATTATTTTCAGAAAACGTTTTTACAAAATTTACATTTGCAATATCAAATACCAATTTTTATTTTAATATTTTACTTTAACATTTCATTTCTTATCTTTCTAAAATACAATCTTGAATTTAATTCATAACCTACAACAATAACCCAACTACTAAAATATATCCATGTCATAAGTACAATTATTTCAGCTATGCTTCCATAGATTACTTCATAGTTAGCATAATAGTTTGTATAATAAGAATAGAAAAATGATACTACAAACCAAGCAAACGTAGCAAAAATAGCACCTGGAGCAGATTCTTTCATAGTCAAACTCTTATTAGGTGTATACTTATACAAAAATGTAAATATTACTATTATTGTTGCAATACCTACAGTGTATCTTAGAATATCCCATATTTTTATGAATATCTCATCTAATCCTATAAAGTTAAAAATAAAATAACCTATCTTCTCTCCATAAACCAAAAATATCATAGATAAAAAAATCAATACCAAAAGCATAATCGTAAATAAAAATGATATAGATAAGATTTTTAAAAAAGACCTAGTTTCTTTAACTTTATAAGCTCTATTCATTCCTTTAATAAGTGCTTTTACTGCCCTTGAAGATGTCCACATCGTAAGTACAAAACTGACAGCTAAAAAATTTAAACTTCTATTGTCTATTGCAGAAACTATAATTGAAGATAATACATCAAAAGCACTCTCTGGCATCATGTTTCTAAATAAGGCTATATATTTATTTAAATGAAGAACTGGTATATATGCTATAGAACTTATTGTAAATATTAAAAAAGGAAATATAGACAACATTAAGAAAAAAGATACTTCTGCTGATTTTGAACTTAACTCACTATAATTAGATTTTGCTACTATATATTCAATTAATTTCTTATCTATCCCAAACATAAATATCCCCTTTTCTCTAATATTAATTTCATTATACAATATTAATTATACTCAGATTCATACCATAATATAATTATTTAAACAAAAATAAAGTAAATAAAAGCTGAAAATAATAATTCTACTAATATTTTAATTTTTTAATCACTGAAAATAAAAAGTATAATCTTGAATTAAATATATATTATTGGACTATAATTATGATTATATACAAGCTTCTAGTGGTATTAATTTAAAAGGATAAAATTCGAGATGTATTTTCTAATTGAATTGACAACACAAAAAGGTTTTTTAAAGTAACAACAAATAAAAATATTAAACAAACTAGTATTAGCAGGGTAACTTTTAAATTTATTATATTTTCTTCTTAAACAATTATTGATTATATCAAATCAATATTAATCTTATGCTTATAATTTAAGAAATATGTAATAAAAGTTAAGTATTTATGGTTATAATGTTTATCTTTTGAATAAAATACATTATAATTAAAAGTAAAGTTGCAAATTTGCTATAATTTTAACAAGTTAATTTTCAGAATTATACAAATTTTACATTAATTGTTAATGCAAATTCTATTTAAATAATATTTTTATATTCAAAAATAAATAAAACGGAGGTCTTAAAATATGAGTAACTTTATAATATGTAATTATTGTGGAGACAAGATAGACAAATCTAAAAATAAGTATATAACTTACTCTGAAAAAGATAGTTGTAATGAAGTAAATATTTGTACTAATTGTGCTTTAGACTTATTAGAAAAAACTAATGAAAAATCAAAGATTAAATCTGCAAAAGCTTTAATAAAACAAATAGGATAAAGACACAATATAAATTGTATAAATAAGAAAAGCACCTTTTAATTATAGGTGCTTTTTCTATATATAGGTAACTTCATAAGGTATTAAGGTAGATTAATACAAATATATATTATAATCTATTCTATTTATTTAACTCTTTATATTTCCTTATTTTTAAATATTAAACTCAGATTCATAGCAGTAGCACATATACTGTATTTTACTTCTGTTGGCACATAATCTACTCCATTTATAAAATCTACCAAATATTGTTCTTCAACATGTGCAACTTTAGCTATAAATTCAATATTAATTTCATATATCTCAATTAGTAAACTTAAAATACCTCTAAGCCTAGAATCTGAATCAACATCTATAGTATATTCGAGTTGCAAAACAAAATTTATCCATCTTGCCCATACGTCTAAATCTGCTGTAAATTCTTTTTCATATTTTTTATAATTTCTTAGTTTTTCTGATTCTATTTTAATCAAATTTGATAAAATATCTTCATTTATGTGATATTCATCAATTAATTTATTAAGTAAAGGTTCTATGTAATCACTATCAATCTTTTTTACTTCCATATAAGTTAAACTCCTCTAAGTAAAATTAGTAAGTATCTTTTTATTATATCACACTTAAATAGTCTCAATTATAATAAAGAAATTTTAAAAACTTGAAATATAAACTTTTTTGTTTCTTTATTTCTTATTGTAATATTTTAGTAACTCTTTATTCTTATTCTCTTGTTATACTTTGATTAAGAAAATCAAATATAAGTTACTGATTATTTTATGAAAAACATTTTAAAATATTAATATTTACAAGGAGGAAATACAATGAATAAAAGAGCAAAACAAGCATTCTTTCAAACAATCCCAAACTTAATAATTGTATTATTAGCACTCATATTTGCATTTTATACTAATACTTTTGACCTTGATTTAAAAGTATTACTCTTATTACCTATAGTATATATTGTTTTATTTTTATATTATTATACAAGACTGAGATAGATTAGTAGTAAGTATGAAAAATAAATCTATTTTCAAAACAAATGTCTTTAAAGTTTACATGCTAAGAAAATATACTGTTGTATAAAATTTAATAAATCATTTATTACAAATATAACAAAAACTGTCAAAACAAATAATTAAAATAATAATTTTCGTAAAATACTTTTTAATTAAAAAACTGGCTAACTTTCAGTTAAATGTCAACCAGTTTTTTATAATGCTTTTATTTAAATACAAATAAAATTGCATCTTTAATACTTATTTATTATTCTTTTATGTAGCAATTTAGTCTATTTTATTTTAATTTTGATACCATAATATCTATATATTCTTTTAAACCTCTAAGCTTTTCATCTGCTTCAGCATCACTAGTTCCTTTTACAGCTATATAAAATTTCAGCTTTGGCTCTGTCCCAGATGGTCTTATAGCTACCCAAGACTCATCTTCCAAGAAATATTTTAAAACATCAGATTTAGGGAGATTATCTACACCATTTTTGTAGTCTTTTTTATCAATTACCTTTATATTATTTATACAATCAATTTGATTTTCTCTAAAATAAGATATTATCTCTTTTATTTTTTCCACACCTTCTATACCTTTTAAAGTTAAAGATATAGTCTGTTCTTTAAAGAATCCATATTTCTTATATAGTTCTATTAAGCCTTCATATAAGCTCATGCCTTTTGAATAGTAAAATGCTGCCATTTCAGATATTAATAATGATGAAACAACACCGTCTTTATCTCTTGCATGAGTTCCAACTAAATAACCATAACTTTCTTCATATCCAAATACATAATTTCTATCTTTATTTTCTTCAAATAATTTTATTTTTTCACCAATAAATTTAAAACCTGTAAGAACATTTAGTACATCAACATTATTTTCTTTTGCTATATCCGCTCCAAATTCTGATGTAACTATAGTTTTTATCATTGTAGGATTTTCTTTTAATTGATTATTTTCTTTTAAGCCTTCTATTATATAGTGTGTCAACATTCCACCAATTTGATTCCCTGTAAGTAATACATATTCCCCTGTAGTGGTTCTTACAGCTACACCTACTCTATCACAATCTGGGTCAGTTGCTATTACAAGGTCTGCTCCTTTTTCTTTTGCAAGCAATATTCCTCTGTTTAAAGCTTTTTTCTCTTCTGGATTTGGGTAGTCAAGCCCTGCAAAATTTGGGTCTGGATTTTCTTCTTCTGGAACCACTAATATGTTTTCAAATCCTACTTCTTTTAATGCTCTTCTTATTGGAATATTGCCAGTTCCACAAAGAGGTGTATAAACTATTTTAAAATTTTTACCTACGCTTTTTACTAAATCTTTTCTTATAACTTGACTTTTTACAGCTTCTATAAATTCAGTATCCTGTGTTTCGTCCAATAAGACTACTAAATTTTTATTAGCTTCATTTAAAGTTGGTATTATACTATAATCATGTATGCTATTTACTTTTTCTGTTATTGCATTTGCAATATCTGGCATAACTTGTGCCCCATCTTCCCAGTATACTTTGTATCCATTGTATTCAGGTGGATTATGGCTAGCTGTTATAACTATCCCTGCTATTGCATTTAGATTTCTAACAGCAAAGGACAATTCTGGAGTAGTTCTTAAACTATCAAATATATATGCCTTTATACCACACGCTGCTAATGTATTTGCAGATTCTATACAAAATTCTCTAGATTTATGCCTATTATCATGAGCTATTACTACGCCCCTATTTTTTTCTTCCTCTGTAGTATTTTCTAGTATATAGTTTGCCAATCCAAAAGTAGCTCTTCTAACTGTATATTTGTTAATTCTATTAGTTCCTGCTTCAATTACACCTCTAAGACCAGCCGTTCCAAATTCTAAATCTTTATAAAATCTATCTTCTATCTCTTTTTCATTATCTTTTATTTTATCTAATTCTAGTTTTGTATCTTCATCAAAATATGAACTCTTTACCCATTCTTCATAAGTTTTAGTATAATCCATAATAAAATCCTCCCTATTTTATCCATTTATTATAATTGCATAGATAAACCTTTTTTATATAATTATGACTCTTCTATATACTTATTAATTGACTTAATAAAAATATTTGCAATTATTCTATGACCTTCCTTAGTTGGATGTAATCCATCAAAATATAATTTTTTATATCCTTCTTTTTCCATACTCTTATTATATTCAGAATAAAAATCTACAAAATCAGTATTAAATGTCACACTAAATTTTTTTATCCAATAATTATATGACTCTAACTTTTTTGATACTGTATTAAAATCCGTAAAGCTACTCCAATCTTCCCTAACATTTGGAATATCTGGTCTCAGTGGTATACCTATTATTGGTATAATATTTTTTGCATATGCTTGATGTACCATAGCCATTATATTAGAATTAATAACTTCATTTCCTGCTCCAGCAATAAAATCATTAGTACCACCCATTATAAAAACCATATCGGGAGAATTCTGTAAAACATCTTCATTAAATCTAACTAACATACCACTTGTTGTATCACCATTTATACCCTTATTTATTATTTCTAAACCAGTCTCCTGACTCACAATGTTTGTCCATGAATTACTTCGTGATACTCCAAATCCATATGTTAAACTGTCTCCTAAGCAGACTATTTTCATCTTATCCCCCCTTAGCTATGTTTTTTCTGTTTTAAGAATAATCTAACAGTTTAATTAATTCATATTTTATACTTTTTTTCCTTCTAAGTAAAGTTATTATATTCACTAAATTAATACACATATACATCTAGACTCTGTCTCCCCCAATTAGATGCTTTTCCTTCACTATTCATAAATATATCTATTCTGTTCCCTTTAATTGCACCTCCACAGTCTTCTGCAACAAATGTCATACCTAATCTAGGTATATATACTTTTGTTCCATATGGTATTATATTTGGGTCAACTGCAATTACCCCCCATCTTGGTGTTGTACCAGTAGATGTTATAGTATCTCCTG
This sequence comes from Clostridioides sp. ES-S-0006-03, assembly GCF_020662275.1. Lineage (NCBI taxonomy): Bacteria > Bacillati > Bacillota > Clostridia > Peptostreptococcales > Peptostreptococcaceae > Clostridioides > Clostridioides sp. ES-S-0006-03. The sequence goes on along the minus strand of NZ_JADGMM010000002.1, from coordinate 183,182 downwards.
CATATGCAGTAGCAACTACTCTCATATGTTTTCCTCCTCTTGTATTTGCTCCTCTTGATGCAATTAATACTTTTTCTTTAGTTCCATTTTTTATAATTTTTGTAGTTGGTTCTTTAGAAATCACTTCTTTTGATAAGACTTTTTTGACTAGCTTTCCATCATGGTAAGTTAAATTATAGACTAGTTTTTTCTCTCCCTCTATTCCCTCCTGATAGACTTTAGATTTTCCTTTTACTAAATTGCTATCATTCATATGTTTTGTGTCAAATGGTATTTTTTCAAATTCTTCTTTTTGATTTTTAGTTACTTTAACAACCTTGATTTTCATGTTATCCTTTAATTCTGTATTCAAACTTGGATTAATTTTATCTTCAGAATTGTATTTCACTCCCTGTTCATCCAAAAGTTCTTCAACTGTCTTTTTAAATGAAGACACTTTTTGTTCTTGGCCTTTAACAGTTAGACTTATCTCTTCTTTATTTAATATAGAATATATACTTACTAAACTCATTAAAATTGATACACTTAATAAAGATGATATTATTATTTTCTTTTCTCTTTTCTCCATAATATTTCCCCTTTCATGTTCAAATTTTAAATTAACTTATTTATTACAGTTTTAATCTTATATTATATATGTATATTATAACTTTCTAAATTTATGTAACTTTTTTGTAACTTCTAAATTTGTTTTATTCATAATTTTTTTATATTCTACGGTTAATGACTTATTTCATACAAATTAAATCTCTATGTTTGATAACTTATTTCATGCAAATAAAAAGCTAGAAACAAGATATTTACTTTATTAAGTATCCTGATTTCCAGCTTTTTATTTACTAATTTCAGTTCGTCACACTAAACATTTATTTATCTTTTAACATTTTCTCCAATTCTGAAACCTTTTTAATTATAGATTCAAAAATTGGTTCTTCTCTTAATTCATTAAAACTATTATCATTAAACATGATAAGTAGATTAGTATATACATTAAAAGTATATGAATTTCTAGATTTTACTTTATCAAAAAACATCATTTGACTTGTATCTGAACTTTCATGTAGGTGATATTTTTCTAATATTTCATTTAAACCATATAAAGCTTCTTTAGCTTCTTCTTTCATATTAAAAAATAAGAAATTTAAAGATAACTCTATGTAGTCCATGTATATTCCAAAAAAAGCTCCTCTATTTTCACTAAATTTCTTCTTTATTTCTAAAGATATATTTGCATATCCTAATGATTTATTTTTTATATATTCCATTTCTTTTTCTGTTGTTTTTTTGTTATAGCTTCCATCATCTAATTCTTTCTTTAATTCTTTATATTTATTTTTACATACATTAATTAATCCTTTACAATCCAGAGTTGCATTAAATACATCGCTAAATAATTTATTTTGAAGTAATGTTTCTGCTTCATCCAATCTATTCTGACTTAAATATATCATAGCTAAATTAACACTTGTGTCTCCTATTGCTTTATGTATCATATTTAAATATAATTCTGCCTTTTCGTAATCGTCTAACATATAATATGCATTTGATAAAATAAGAAGCGCTGTTTCTTTGATCTGAATATCATCTGTATTTCTAACTATATCTTCAAGAATATTTGTTGTTTCTTTAATTTTACTATTGAATTTATCTTTACCAAATTTATATGAATACATTTGGTATAGCGAACTTATTTTTAACTTTAGCAGATAACTTTGAGGATATTTCTCCATATACATATTAGCAAGTCTTTCTACAGATTCTAAATCTTCTTTAAATTCTTCTAATGGTTCCTCTATTAATAAATCAATTTCTACTTTAGCAAGAGTTGCTTCTAGTTCTTTATAGACTTTCATTACTTCATCTTCACTTAAATCTACTTTATAGTTTAAAAGTTTATCAACAGATACATTAAAAAAATCTGCTAATACTGGCAATAGTTCTATATCTGGATAAGAGTTTCCACTTTCCCATTTAGATACTGCTGGTGTTGACACTCCTATAAACTTTGCTAATTGTTCTTGTGTTAAACTTTTTTCTTTTCTCAATGTTTGTATGACTTCACCTATTTTAATTCGCATATATACCTCCTTAATGTATATCTCTTAATTTAAGTATATTAAAAAAGCATTTATTAGTAAATCGAGGCAAAGTTAACAAAAGACTTATAATTTAACTATTGGTTAAATTATAAGTTAAAAGCTTATTTCATTGACTACAAAATTCCCATTTTTCATTTAGCCAACAAATAACATCCTCAAAAACTTCCTCTTTATTTATCTCATTCAATAATTCATGTCTTCCATCTTTATAGAGTTTACATGTTACATCTTTTACTCCTAATTTTATATATCTATCCCTTAGCCTTAAAACACCCTTACCATTTTTACCTATAGGGTCTTTATCTCCAGATATTATATAAATAGGAATATCAAGTGGTATCTTTTTTAAGTTTTCTTTATCCTCTATTTCTTTTAATCCTTGCACTAAATCATAAAAAAAGCCACAAGTACATACCACCCCACAAAATGGGTCATTTATATATTTTTCAACTTGTTCTTTATCTCTACTTAACCAATCAAATTTAGTATTTTTATTTCTTCTTATGCTTTCTCCACCAAATATTAAATCATTTATTTTATTGCTTCGAGAATTTCTTCCATACTTTTTAATCTCATGATTAATTATTAGATGAGCAAAATTTAGAATAATACCTTGTTTTCCATTTGAACCACATAATATAAGACCAGATAAATTATCACTGTAATCCATTATGTATCTTTGACTCGCAAATGACCCCATACTATGCCCAAATAAATAAATTGGCAAATCTTTATTTTCCTTTTTTATAATACTTGTTAAAGTATTCATATCTTCTACAAGGCATCTAAAACCTTCTTTTTCAGCTAGATGCCCAACATTCTCTACTGTCTTTGCGGTTTTTCCATGTCCTCTATGGTCATTTATATATACTATATATCCATTTTTAGTAAGCTCTTTAGCAAAAACTTCATACCGTTGTGCAGTTTCTGCCATTCCATGGGCAATTTGTACAATTGCCTTTGGGTTTTCTATACTTTCATCTTCCCATTTATATGTATATATATCTAAATCTTCTTTTCCCTTGAAAGTAAAATTTGTACACTTCATAATTACTCCTCCAGCCTGAATTTATTCAACATATTAACTTATATACTATATTACTACAATTTTCAAGTCAAAACGTTCTATATAAGTTTCTTACTTATTAATTATTAGCATAAATTGCTATACAAGTGTTGCTCTAAATAACTATATAATAATTTAGTTATTGAATATTAATTATTTAGAGAGAACATTTAACTATACTTGGACATCATATTGACATTATATTCAATTCGTGATATTCTGTTTTCGTCAAAATAGTATCTAAATACAAAGGAGATATTTTATGGATTATTCAAATGAATTGAAAGAATTGTTTCTAATGAATCAAACATATGCAACTCTTTTTACTCTTACAAACAAAATACAAATAGAAGGCGATAAGTATTTTGATGTACTTACTTCAAGACAATATATGACTATTTTATCTATTCTTCACTTACCAGAAGAAGAAACAACATTAAATAATATTGCACGAAAAATGGGTACAAGTAAACAAAATATAAATAGAATAGTTGCTAACCTTGAAAAAAATGAATATGTTCAGGTAGTTCCAAGCCCAAATGATAAAAGAGCAATTAATGTAAAGGTTACCGATTTAGGAAAACAAGTCATGATTAAATGTAGTAGAGTTGGAATAAATTTTATGGCAGATGTATTTCATGAGTTTACTCAAGACGAATTAGAAACCTTGTGGAGTTTACTAAAAAAAATGTATCGTTTTAATGGCGAAGAACAAGATGGATTTGAAGACGATGCTAATTTTATGGAGGATGAAGAACTTGATAAAATTAAAGCTGAAGCACTTAAAGAATTCTCAAGAAGAAGAAATAAAGTAAATAAAAAAGATTAATATTATAATGAAAAAGCTATCTATAATATCACAATATTTTTAAATGCTCATGAGATTAAAGATGGAGGTTTGAAATATAGATATTTGTATAATATAAATCAAAACATGAAAACGGCGACTTTAGTTTTTGCAAAATCGCCGTTAAATCTATTTATCCTTTTATAAATTTGAATAACTTTTATAGTCTTTTGTTGACTGTATTAAGGTCATTGAACTTGAAATCATGCGAGATTATGAAAATCAGATTATAGTAAGTTGCTTAGATAAGATTCTCAAACATTATAAGCTTATTCTTACATTAAAATACATAGATGAATTATCTATAGATGTAACCAAACTGGTTTTCTATGATTGTCTGAAATTTCAAATGGCTTCATCATTTCTCACTCTACTTCCAGCCTGAAAGGGAGAGAATTGATAGGAATTTCTACTTTTCACTCTTAGTCGCCACACAGAAATGATTCCAGTTGCATTTTCGAATAAAAAAATACACCCATCACATTATGCAGACCAATCTGGTCAGTCCACTCATCTATTAGTTCTATTATCCCTTTAGGTGAGTCATTGTTGAATTTCCATTCGATATAACAGTGTAGCATATCAAAGAGCAATAGAAATACAATAAGCATAATCAGCTTTTTCATCTTCTTCATTTTGATATTACCTATTTCAATTTTCTTCACTATGTTTTAGCCCTTTCAGTATAAAGGCAGAAAGACAGATGCACAGCAACAATATTATAGTACTCCCCATTATTTTTCCTACAGTGGTTATGTGGTAACCAGAAAAGTTAAATATAGCTGAAATAGGATAAAAGGTTTTTAGAGTATTTGACATACTCGCAAATAGTCCAGTAACAGAATAAATTTCAGTAAATACTAACGCAAGCCAATACCCTTTTTTCATACGTGATACCAGCGCGATAATGGGTGAAATTGCAAGGAATACACCTACACCACCTAAAAAATATTCTTTCAAAGAACTTAAAATCAGTTCTACTGATAAATCGGAAAGATGTAAAATAACTTCAGTCAAAAATGTTATGGTAAAGAGCAACAAATAAAGGAGTATGCTAAATGCAAAAGTAACAATCATTTTTGCAATGGTTAATTTTGCTTCATTTACAGGAATTAGGCGCAGAGATTTTATGGTATCATCATCTTCTTCACGACAAATCATATAACTCCCTAAAAGGGCAATGACTGCTGGAAGAACAAAAAAAGTTGCCCAGGGTTGAACTTCGTCCATATACCACCCTGCATTGTCTATATACCGAGAGCCCTCATATACAGTTTTTAATCCATAATGTAAATCTGGTCCATCATGCACACCTTGTCCTCCTGCAAAAATCATAGTAGCTACCATAACTATTGCAAAAACTGCAATCCAAACAACCTTTGAACGGCGAAGCTTTTGGCTTTCAGCCCAAAGTAATTTTTGCATGATTCATACCTCACTTTCTTTTTCTTAATGCTATATTTACAAGTACTATTGAAACAATATCCCAAATGCAAATACAAAGAAATGCAAGTGGAATGTTAATTGCCTGTGTATATACAAGACCTGGAATATCTTTATTTCGCATAACGATAACTGCCATACTGGATAACGGGTGTAAATACATATTTACTGTCATTAAGATAAAACCAGAAAAGGCATACACCAATGTTATACAAGTTGGGAGAATGTATCCTTTTTGCGACACAGCGATTGCTAAAATTGGTAGCATTACAAAAGCAATAATAACACCAAATTCCAAACATTTTTTCAGTAAATATAAAACGCTTCCCCATTCAAATACGACATATCCAGGAAGTATACTGAATATAATAGAAGCAATGGCTGTAATCAGCATGAAACAAATAGAGTAAATCAAAACCACAAAAAATTTACTGAAAAAGTATCCCATTTTGCTTATAGGCACAATCAAAAGTTGTTTGAGTATATCATACTGATTTTCTTCGCGCATAAGTATCGTGCAAAGCATTCCCAAAACGACAGGCAAAATAATAAAAATAGTATAACTGAACGCAGACCATTTATAAAATTGTATTGGGTCAACATCAGTTTCTCCCAAATGCTTGAAATATAATAGTGCGAAAAATGGCATAATGAGAGTAGCTAACAACATTAACCAAATAAGTTTCTTGCGGCGCAGTTTAAGAAATTCTGTTTGAATAAATTTAAGCAATGCCTTCTCCTCCTGTAATTTTTTTGAAATAGTCCTCTAAAGTATCATTACAAATCCCCGAACTAGTTACAGTAACATTCTGCATAACAAGGGCTTTATTTATTTCACCCATATTCAGATTAGTGTCGTAAATACGTAAGCTATGGCTGTCTTGAACAGAATAATCTTTTAAGTTGAATTGACGCTCTAAAATCAGTAAAGCTTTTGGAGTATCTGACACTTGCAGCAGTATATATTTACGATTTTTCTTTTCTAGTTGGCTCATGCTGCTTTCTTCCAAGAGGACACCATTGTTGATGATTCCAATATCATCAGCCAATAATGAAATTTCCGAAAGAATATGACTTGAAATAAGAATCGTTTTTCCGCACTCAACACTTAAATGTTTAATAAAATCTCTCATTTCAGCAATGCCAATAGGGTCAAGACCGTTTGTAGGTTCATCCAAAATCAGCACTTCTGGGTCATGTAAAATAGCATTTGCAATTCCCAGACGCTGTTTCATTCCAAGTGAATACTTACCAAACAGCTTTTTGTCTTTATAATGCAATCCTACTATTTTCAATGCGTTTTCAACTGCGTGTGGGCTGGCTGTGCCGCGCAGCTTCGCAAAAATTTCAAGATTTTCTGTTCCAGTTAAATTTGGATAAAATCCTGGTGTTTCAATAATTGCGCCAATACGGGGATATATTTGTTTTTCTCTACCTTTGATATTTTTTCCGAATACAGTTACTTCGCCAGAAGTGATAGGCGTCAGTCCTAAAATCATTTTCATAATCGTGGTTTTACCAGCTCCATTGCGTCCTAACAAACCATAAATTTGACCTTTTTTAATATGGAGATTGACTTTGCTAACCACTTCCTGTTCTCCATAAACTTTTGTCAGATGTTTTGTTTCAATCACAAAATCATTCATATAAAATTTCCTCACTTTCCATAAAACTACTTTTGTCATGTGATAACTGATAGAATATCAGAAACAATCACAATTAGAAGTATACAACATAAACCTTGCCAAAACCTTGCTTTTATCTTGTTTTAGCAGAAAGAAAGCCCTGCATTTTACAGAGCTTTCGGAAGCAATATTGTAAATATAGTCCCCATATTAATGGTGCTGTTGGCGGTAATCGTTCCTTTGTGAACATTGATAAGTTCTTTTACAATCGCCAATCCTAAGCCATTACCTTTTGATGACCTAGAATGGTCACATTGATACATTCTTTCAAAGATATGTGGGAGATTATCAGAAGATATTCCTTTCCCGTTATCTTCTACTACAATTTTGACTTGCTGTTCATTTTCAAAAATACGTAGTGTTACTTTATCTCCATCACTATGCCTAATGATATTTTGTAATAGATTATTAAGAATGCGGGTATATGCGTTTACATCTATGTGCATAGCATACTCAGTTTCAGGTATATCAATTTCATATTCAAAATGGCATTTTTCTAAAATAGGAACCCAATCAGCTATAATATTACGAGATAATTCATTCAAATCGAAAAGTTCAAAATGAAAAATCTGTTCCCTAGAATCCAATTTCACCCATTCAAATAGATTTTCTACAAAATGTTTTAAGTGTTGGGCTTTATTATACGCAACATGTATATATTCGTCCTTTTCTTCTCCTACAACAATATCAGTTTCGATTGCCTCCAAATAACCAACCAAAGAAGCAAGTGGAGTTTTTACATCATGGGAAAGACTTGTCATTAGCTGTTTGTATGCTTGTTCCGATTGTTTCTGCTGGATAAGCTGTGATTGACTGTTGATTGCAATTTCGTTAATATCATAGCAAATTTGTCTTGTTATATCACTCTTCCTTGTTAAAACACGTCGGTTAAGGTTCCCGTTTTTTATATCTTCTAAAGCATATTTTATAAGTGCAAGCTGTGTTCGGACACGCCACAAAATAGAAACGAGATACACTATAATAATTAAAGCAAGAGCAAATGCAAAAAGCAGATAAACATTCATATTTAGGTTATGCCTCCTTATTAAAACGATAGCCAACACCTCGGACTGTCAAAATATAAAATGGATGTCCAGGGTCTGCTTCAATCTTTTTCCGTAATTTACTGATAAAAGACATAATATTACTATCGTCAAAAGCATATTCTTCTCCCCACACTTGCATATAAATCTGTTTTTTGGTAAACACTCGTCCTTTATTAGAAGCCAGAAAAGAAAGTAAATCAAATTCTTTGCTTGTAAGCTGAACAGGAATATTGTCAACGGAAACAACGCGATTTGTTCTGTCAATAACCATGCCTTTTATTATTATGCAATCTGTATCTGTTACAAAAGTAGGGTTTAACATAGTATAACGGCGAATAAGAGAATTGATACGAGCCATAAGCTCATTTATGCAGAATGGCTTTGTTAGATAATCGTCAGCACCTAGACGCAACCCAGAAACTTTATCATTCTCGTCACTTTTAGCGGTAAGCATAAGTACTGGGACATTACTTGTTTCCCTAATTTTTTTCAGAACTTGAAACCCATCTATGTCTGGCATCATTACATCCAAAATCACAAGAGAGCAGCTATTTTTGTTTTCATCAGTCAGGCGTAATCCCTCCACACCTCCATGTGCAATAATAGCAGATAAATTTTCTTGCTCTACACATTTTTTCATAAGAGCACAAAGCTCTTTGTCATCGTCTATAATCACAACATTATTCATATTATAGCTCCTTTCTCCTCTTTGTTCTACTATACGACTTTTTAGAGTCTTTTAGTATTAGCCACATATAATCAATTTTTGAAAATTCCAGTATATTTTGCACCATCTTTCAGAAATGCCCCATTTTATCGCCACTTAGGGGCAAGACATATATTCCATATTCAAATGGTTCTTTCGTTATAATATATCAGCATATATTATATATGGAGAACCAGATAAAATCAAGAAATGGAGTGCGAATACCATGATTTATTTTGCCTAATAATAAGAACTACGTAAATATCCCTAAAAAGAAAGGAGAACAGTAAAATGTAACTAGGTGAATAACTATTGCAAAAAGAACTCAGTATCAAATATCAATACTGAGTTCTTTCAACATTATAATTAGTCTCTCATAAAAATTATATCATTTAGCTTTTGTAAATCATTAAATGGTTGACTACAACTATTATTTTGACATACATAATAAGTAGTTTTGTCGTTTTTTAATCTATAATTATTTAAAAAATCTATCTTAGTATTTTCTTCATTGTATTTTTTTACTAAAAAAGTTGAATTTGGTAAAAAATTTTCACTTACTAAAGTCTTAAAACCAATTAAATCAGAGTTTTCCTTTAAAATACATATGATTTCTTTTGTAGGATAAAGTTCATACATTAATGAAAGCATATAAAAACTATATCCTGTTGGTGAATTTTTTACACTATCTGAATAAAGCTTTAATTGCTTGTATGACAATTCTTCAAGTTTATTGTCACCAGTAATTTTTGCAAGTCTTATAAGATTATATAATTGTACAGAATTACCTGATGGAATAGCTCCATCATATAAGTCTTTTGGTCTTGCTATTAAATTTTCACTATCTTTACCATATAGGTAAAATCCACTTTTTTCATAGTCCCAAAAAAGCTCAATACAACTTTCATTTAATTTTAATGCCTCTTCTAAATACTTTATATCAAATGTTGATTCATAAAGTTCTATATATGCCCATATCAAAAATGCATAATCATCCAAATATGCTAAATAATCAGCACTACCATCTCTATATCTAGCTAATAATCTACCTGCTTTATTCACAAGATTACTATTTATAAAATCAATACACCTATTTGAATACTCTAAATATCTATCCATTTTTAGAGTTTTATAAGCCTTTGCTAAAGCTACTACCATCAATGCATTCCATGATGTCAGAATTTTATCATCTTTATGCAAAGAAGTTCTTTCTCTCCTATATTCAAATACCTTTTTACTCAAATTAGCTATTCTTTCATTATACTTATCATATTCTTTATTTTCTATGAGATTAGGAATACTTTTCCCCTCAAAATTTCCACTACTAGTTATATCAAAATAATCATTAAAGAATTTTCCATCTTCTTCACCTAATATATCAATTATTTCAAGTGGATTAAATGTATAAAATTTACCTTCCTCGCCCTCACTATCTGCATCTTGTGCTGAATAAAATCCACCTTCTTTATCTTGCATCTCTCTAATTACATAATCTATAGTTTTTATAGCAATTTCTTTATATAACTCTTTCTTGGTTATCTTGTATGCATCTAAATATGCAACTGTAAGCATAGCATTGTCATATAGCATCTTTTCAAAATGAGGTGCTAACCATTTTTTATCAGTGGAATATCTTGAAAAACCAAATCCAATATGGTCAAATAGACCTCCTCTGTACATTCCATCTAAAGTTTTTTCCACCATTTTTAATACATCTTCATCTTTTTCTATACTATAGTATTTCATCAAAAACATAAGATTTTGAGGACTTGGAAACTTAGGTGCATTACCAAAACCACCATATTTATCATCATAAATAGTTTTAAATATTCTAACTGATGAACTCAACATATCTTTTGATAAATCACCATCTGTATTTTTCACTCCAAAATCATCTTTAAGAGCCTCTACTATTTCATTTCCAGATTTTATAAGCATATCCTTATTTGTATTCCATTTGTCAGATACATTTTCCAATAAATCTATAACACCTGGTCTATTATATCTTGAGTATTTTGGAAAATAAGTTCCTGCAAAAAAAGGTTTTTTATCAGGAGTCATTATTATAGTCATTGGCCATCCACCACTACCTGTCATTGCTTGACAAACTGTCATATACACACTATCTATATCTGGTCTTTCTTCCTTGTCTACTTTTATTGCTATAAAGTTTTTGTTCATTATTTCAGCAACTTCTTCATCTTCAAAAGATTCATTTTCCATAACATGACACCAGTGGCAAGTTGAATATCCAATACTTAAAAATATCGGTTTATCTTCTTCCTTTGCCTTTTTAAAAGTTTCGTCGTTCCAACTATGCCAATTTATGGGATTATATGCATGTTGCAGAAGATATGGAGATTTCTCACTTATTAAATTATTAGGTTTTTTATTCGTTGCCATAATACCACCTCATTTATTATTTTGTTATATGTTTTGCAATAAAAAAATAGATATACACTTATAATAAGCATATACCCATTTTTAACTGTATATATTTAAGTTTTTATCTACTTAATTCCTCTAGGCAAATAATTTTTAAAATACCTACCAAAACAAAACAATACAAGAAATATCAAGCTATTTCTTTAAAGGTTTTTCAAAAGAAGGAGGATTGATATCTATCTTAGTATCATGATTTGGTCCTGGAGTTGATAAATCGAAGTATAGCTTAGAATCTTCTGTAACTCCAAAATCCTTGTTTGAACCTGTATCTTTAACCTTGTTTAAAGCATCTCTAAATAAAGCATTATGTGCTTCTTCTCTATTAAGTAAAAAATCAATTGTTTCTTTTACATATTTATCATCAATTTGTCTATATAGATGCTCATAAACTACCTTTGCTCTTTGTTCAGAAGCTATATTTGAAAGTAAATCAGCTACTAAATCACCTGTAACTGTAACATAATCAGCAGTCCATGGAGCTCCTGATGAATTTATTAATACTGGTGATAATCCAGTTAAAACATGAGTTTCGATTTCCCCTGTATCAACTGCTTTGTAATCAACATCATGCCCATTTAATAAATTTATAGTTTGACCTACCATTTCCATATGACTAAGTTCTTCTGCTGCTATATCAAGAAATAAATCTTTTATTTGAGGGTCTTTTATTCTAAAGCTTTGAGCTAAATATTGCATTGCTGCTTTTAATTCTCCATTTCCACCACCTAACTGTTCTTGCATCAAAACGGCATATTGAGGGTTTGGTCTTTCTACTTTTACTTCTTTTAATAAAGCTTTATCATGCTTAAACATATAAATACCTCCGTAAATTATTATTCAGAATTATTATTTACTTAAGTTACATTATTATTCTAAATTCCATCATTAATATTTAATCAATACTTTATCATACATGAATTAAATTATTATAAAACTAAAAAATATTAATCTATACTTGAGATTATTGTAAAATAAAAAACTGAATATCAATAAAAGTTTAATAAAAAACTTTATCAATATTCAGTATCAATTTTTAGTTACATATCAAATTTTCTAATGCATCATTAGGAGCTACAATAGGATAAACATCATAGTCTTTATCTATATCACATTGTAAAAACACAGGTTTATTAAAATCTATTGCATCCAAAACTCTTTCTAATCCTTCCATATCACATGCTTTATATCCATCTATATTATAAGCATTTACAAGCTTAACATAGTCTACATTTTCATTAATATCAGTTTGAGAGTATCTTTGATTAGAAAATAATTTCTGCCATTGTCTTACCATTCCTAGAGTTCTATTATTAAGCAATAAAATAAGCATAGGTACATTATAATTTGCAACTGTAGCTAACTCATTACAATTCATTCTAAAGCTTCCATCACCAGTAACTAAAACTACATTTTTATCTAAATTACCAACTTTAGTTCCAATAGCTGCTCCTAGACCAAATCCCATAGTTCCTAGACCTGCTGATGTTATAAAACTTTTATTTCCTTTAAAATCCCAATACTTTGCAGACCACATTTGGTGCTGGCCAACATCAGTAACAACTACAGTTGGATTTGCCAATTGCTCGTATTTTTCGTTTATTTTTCTAAGTATATTCTGTGGATGAAACTCTTTTTCCTCTACACCCTCACCTTTTCTAAAGGTCTTTATTTCCTCTTTCCAATTGCTATTGTCCTTACCTTCAACTCTTTCTAGTAGTAGACTAAGAACCATCTTTACATCTCCAACTAAAGATATATTGGACTTTATATTTTTACTTATTTCAGATGGGTCTATATCTATGTGTATTACTTTTGCATTTTTAGCAAATTCAGAACTTTTACTTATTACTCTATCACTAAATCTTGCACCTATCGCTATCACTAAATCTGAATTAGAAAGTGCTAAGTTACTTTCTCTACTTCCATGCATTCCAACCATTCCAAGAGATAATTCATTTTTTCTATCTATATTTCCAAGTCCCATAAGTGTATTTAATATAGGTGTATCTATCTTAGTTGCAAATTTTACAAGAACTTCTTCACTATTGGATGATTTAACACCTCCACCAGCATAGATTATAGGTTTTTTAGACTCTTTTATCATCTCCACTGCATCTTTTAAAAGTTTAAAGTTGTTTTCATCATCTAAGTCAAAATCATCCTTATAATCCATATACTCATCTATTTGACATAAACCATAGTCCTCATCATTAAAATCCATTTCTGCTAAAAACAAATCCTTTGGAACATCCACAAGTACAGGTCCTTTTCTACCTGAGTTTGCAACTTTAAAAGCTTCTTTTATTGTAGGTACTAACTCTTTAGTATTTCTAACTAGATAATTGTGCTTTGTCATAGATAAGGTTGCTCCAGTTATATCAATTTCTTGAAAAGAATCTTTCCCCAATAAACTAGTTGGAACTTGACCTGAAATTACAACCATAGGAGAAGAATCCATAAAGGCTGTTGCTATACCAGTTATAGCATTCGTTGCTCCTGGTCCAGATGTTGTAAAACAAACCCCCACTGTATTAGTGCTTCTTGCATATCCATCTGCTGCATGAACCAAACCTTGTTCATGTGAAGTCCTTATATGTTTAAAATAATCTGTATAATCATATAGAGCATCATAAAGAGGTATTACTGCTCCACCAGGATATCCAAATATTGTGTCAACTCCCTCTTTCTTTAAACATTCTAAAATTACCTTTGCTCCGTTCATACGCACTACTATGCACCACTCTTTCCCTCAAACTAATCCATTTAATATATTTATTTCAAGAATGACATCATACTTCTTAAATTTCTACCAACTTCAGCTATTTCTGTAGCATATTCTGCTTCTCTAGTTTTTAGGAAGTTTTCACGCCCTTCTTCATTTTCTTTAATCCATGCCTTAGCAAATTTTCCATTTTGTATATCTTCTAATACATCCTGCATACCTTGTTTTGCTGCATCAGTTATTACTCTTTTACCAGATACATAATCTCCATATTCTGCTGTATCACTTATGCTGTATCTCATTCTTTCAAATCCACCTTCATATATAAGGTCAACTATTAGTTTCATTTCATGTAGACATTCAAAATATGCTACTTCCTTTTGATACCCTGCATCTACAAGTGTCTTATATCCTAATTTTATAAGTTCACTTATACCACCACAAAGTACTGATTGCTCTCCAAATAAGTCAGTTTCTGTTTCTTCTTTAAAAGTAGTTTCTAAAACACCTGCTCTTGTAGCTCCTATTCCTTTTGCATATGCCAAAACTGTCTCTGTGGCTTTTTTAGTGTAATCTTGATATACTGCAAACAATGCTGGAACTCCACTTCCTTTAGTAAATACATTTCTAACTAAGTGACCAGGTCCTTTAGGAGCTACCATTACAACATCAACAAATTCTGGTGGTTGTACTTGATTATAGTGTATATTGAATCCATGTGCAAATGCTAATGTTTGACCTTCTTTTAAATTATCTCTAACGCTTTCTTCATAAACTTTCTTTTGCTTTTCATCAGGCATTAACAACATTGTTAAATCACTTTCTCTCGTAGCCTCTGCTACACTTTTTACTTCAAATCCATCTTCCTTTGCTTTTTGCGCTGACTTACTTCCATCATAAAGTCCTATCACTACATCCACACCATTATCTCTAAGATTTTGTGCATGTGCATGACCTTGACTTCCATATCCTAAAACTGCAACCTTTTTATTTTTTAAAACCTCTAAATTTACATCATTTTCATAATACATCTTTGCCATCTTTACTTCCTCCCAATATTTTCTCTCAATTATTTTGTGATATTTATTTTTATTAGAAATTTATACTCATTATCATTGATTCTATGCTACTTAACAAACTTTATTTTCTAATTTATAGAATTTTAATCTTCAGAATCTCAATATTTATAGTTTTAACAATCTTAATATTTATAATTTTCAGTTTTTAGAATTTGTAATAGGTTTATAATTTCAATAATAATCGTATTTTTAATCTAAAATTTTTCTCATCTAATATTTTTCTTTAGTTTTTATTTAAACATTAGTTTCTTCATACTAGTTTTTAATTTTTATAAGTCATATTTAATTAGTGTCTTACTTGTTCAACAGTTATTTCTCTTATATCATGTAGTTTCTTCATGTGATTTAAGAC
This sequence comes from Clostridioides sp. ES-S-0006-03, assembly GCF_020662275.1. Lineage (NCBI taxonomy): Bacteria > Bacillati > Bacillota > Clostridia > Peptostreptococcales > Peptostreptococcaceae > Clostridioides > Clostridioides sp. ES-S-0006-03. The sequence goes on along the minus strand of NZ_JADGMM010000002.1, from coordinate 167,692 downwards.
ACTATCTAGAGATGTCTTTTCTTCATTTACTATCAATTTTATACCTGAATTATTCATATTATCTACAGTCATACTTATTGATTGTATATCAACTTCTCTTCTTCTAAGTGTCATCGCCACTCTTAAAAAAGAATCTATTCCTTGGTTTAATTTAGCATATACAGTATTTTCCATAAAAAACTCCTCCTTATTTTTTATTATTATTTTCATTAATTTTATATGGATTAATCTTTTATATCGCTCAAAATAAAAAAACTTTCATCTTTATAAGCAATATAAATATTACTTATAAGGACGAAAGTTAAATTCCGCGGTACCACCTTATTTGTAGATATAAAAAATATATCTACCACTCTTTTTTCAGGTCGGGTAATTGATTACCTTAACCTTAGCCATATAACGTTGGCAGACGTTTGTACTTACTAAAATATATTCAGTACAAAAGCTCCAGAGTGATCATTATACTACTGTTAACACCAATTCTCAGCAACATTGGTTCTCTGTAGATAACTCTATTAGTATTGTTGTCTCTGTCATTGCTTTTATCTATCTAATTTTTTTAACTTTGTTTTGCTGTTAATATAGATTATATTATCTATCTTTTGGAATGTCAACGACTTTTTTAAAATTTTCAGATTATTTTTTTTCTTCACAATAATCACTTTTTTATATTTTAAATGAACATTTGAAATAATCGTTTTCATATTATTATCTTATATCCATTTTTTTTAAGCCAATTTTCTTTATCTTTATACTCTGGCATAATATTTTTTACCAAATCATAAAATTTTTTTGAGTGATTCATATGTAATAAATGACTAAACTCATGTACTATTATATAGTCAATTACATCTAATCTCGCCATAGATATTTTTGAATTTATATAAATATTTTTTTGAGATGTACAACTCCCCCATCTACTTTTTTGTTCTTTTACTTTTACATTAACTGGTGTTAGTTGCTTCATTATATCACAATTCGACTTAAGAAAATCGATTCTTTCTGAAACAATTCTTTGACTTTCATTTTTGTACCAACACTGTAAAGATTTTTTGATAAAATCTTTACTTAGGTCATTTGTTTTAACAATTATTTTATATTCTTCAAGATTTATTTTACACTTACTTTTTTTCACACAATCATCCAAAGTTTTATTTACAACTAAGCAATATTCTTCACCAAGATAAAGAAATTTGTCACCTGTCATAAATGTTCTTTGCTTGTATGCTTCCTCTCTGTCTTTATACTCACCAGATTTTTTAAGTATCCAGTCTCCTTTTTTAATTATTATTTCTTCTATTATTTTTTTAGAAACTTTAGGTGGACTTATTACAACTACTTTGCCAAATGAGTCTATTTTTATGCAAATATTTTTTCTATTTTTATACAGTAATACTGCTTCTATTTCTTTATTTTTAAAATTAATATTTAAAATCTGATAATCTTTGCTCATCATTTTCATTAATTTCTTTTTTCCTTATTTGCTCTACAATTTATAAGTTCAGCTGCTATACACACAGCTATTTCTGCTGGTGTTTGAGCATCTAATTTTATTCCTATTGGAGCATGTACTTTATTTAGTTCTTGCTTACTGAACCCCTTTTTCATAAGTTTTTCGTATGTCAATCCAATTTTTGTTCTACTTCCAATCATACCTATATAGCAAGGATTCGTTTTAAGAGCCCATTCCAATGAACTTGAATCATATAGATGACCTCTCGTTAAAATAATTATATAGCTATTCTCATCAATTGGAAAATCTGGTATATTTTCAAAAGAATCTAAAACTACCACTTCTGAGTGTGGAAATCTTTCAGAATTAGCAAATTCCTCTCTATCATCTATTACTATTGTTCTAAACTCTAGAAGTGATAATATTACTGCTACATCTTTTGAAATATGACCTGCACCAAATATATATGCTTTACTTATATTTTCTTTTAAGTTTTTATTAAATCTTTCTAAATTGCTTTTCAAATTACTATCAATAAAATCTATCTGTATTTCTCCAGTACCACCACATATCATTCCAAGCTTTGCTATATCAGTTTTATTTAGAGTAAATTTATACAACATTGACTCTCTATTTTTTATAACATTAATTGAATGTTTTATGCATGTTGCTTCTACACTTCCCCCACCTACAGAACCAAATATAGAGCCATCACTTTTTACAATCATCATTGCTCCAGTTTCACGTGGTGTTGAACCTGAGTGAGAAGTTATTGTAGCAAATGCAAAGTCCTCATTATTTTCTATTAACTTTATCGCTTGTTCATATATATTCATATATTTCTCCTTACTAGTCTATTTAAAAATCTTCTATATGTCTACTTTAAGTTTTTTATTACTTTGTCTGGTATTACAAACTCAACTGGCCCCATATACCCAGGAGCTACTTCATATTCATCAAAACTAATTACAAGGTTTCCATCTTTATTAAAATAGAAATCTTGATACTTATTTATAGACTTAAAATTTTTTACTGGGGAATCTTTTTCTTGGTCTATAAAATATGATTTTGTATTGTCTTTCTTAATTTGATTTTTCATCTGTCCTTTTATATTATCACTTATAGCATCCATATATCTACTATCTTTAAAAAATATTGGTAAGTTTAATAGTATTTCTCTATTTTTATCAATAGTATAATGTGTTTTAGTTACATATGAGGAAGCTTCTATCTCTTCTTTTTTAACTTCTATAGATAAAAAGCCCTTAGAATTATTTTTTACACTATAACTTACATTTAAGTATCTATGACCTTTGTTGTTTTCTTTTTTCATTTTATTTTGAAATTCACTATAAAGTTTTTTCCCATTTTCCATAAATTCATTGTTTAATTTATTCTCTAAATCTTTATCTTTTAAACCTTCTATCTTAGGAATTTTGATATTGACTTCATAATTATCTTGTTTCAAACTATAATTTTTAGCATTTATCACTTTTATCGGATTATTTTTTATAACTCTATCAGAAGAACTTCCTGCAAATATAGGATTTACATTTACTAATGCTACAAGTAGACACACTGAAATCACAGCAATTTTAAATATAGATTTTTTAAGTTTTTTATATGTATTCATATTAACCTCCTTAATATATTTATATATAAATTACTATTCTATTTACAAATTTTTTATTACTTTATATGGAATTACAAATTCTACTGAACCCATATAACCAGGTGCTACTTCAAACTGGTCAAAACAAATTACAAGGTCTTCATTTTTATTAAAATAGAAATCTTGATATTTATTTATTGTTTTAAAATCTTTAACAGGAGAATCTTTCCCCTGATCTATAAAATATGATTTTGTGCTGTCATTTTTCATTTGATTTCGCATTTGTTCTTTTATATTATTACTAATAACTTTTACATATTTATCATCCTTAAAAAGCATAGGTAAAGTTAAAACTATTTGTCTTTTTTTATCAACATTATAATGTATTTTGCTCACATATGATGATGCTTCTATCTCATTTTTTGTCATTTCTATTGATAGAAAATCTTTAGAATTATTTTTAACACTATAACTTAAGCTTAAATACTTATGTTCCTTATTTTTTGATAATTCTATTTTTTCCATTCTATTTTGAAATTCATCATAAAGCCTCTTTCCATCTTCCATAAAACTATTATTTAATCTCTTCTCTAAATTTTTATCTTTTAAACCTTGTATTTTAGGAATATCAATTTTAGCTTCATAGTTTTCGTTTTTTAAACTATAATTTTTTATAGTTACTACTTTTACTAATCCTCCAATTATAGGTAATTTAGAAAAGTTATCTGCAAATACAGGGCTAATATTTACTAATACTATAAACATACAGGCTGAAGCCATAATGACTTTAAATCTCCATTTATTTATCTTTTTATTTTGTTCGCAATATATATCTTTTATTTTTTTATGATTTATTATAGTATCTAGTTTCTTTGGTATTGGAATTTTATGATACTCATCTCTTAACTTATCTAACCTTTCTTTGTTCGTCATTCTTTTTATCCCTACTCTTCAATTTTTAATTTTAATTTTTTTAAAGCAGTGTATAACCTAGTTTTAACAGTATTCACATTTTCATCCAATATTATTGCTACTTCTTCAATCTTTAAATCCTCAAAAAATCTCAATATTATAATAGATTTATATTCAATAGGTAATTCTTCTAATGCTTTTTTTAAGTCTAAATCAGTATACTTATCACATTCTCCTGTCTCATCTATAAGAGTGATATCTGTCATATTATTATATTTGCGGTTTTTTCTAATAAAATCTATACTCGTTCTAACTAGAATTTTATAAAACCATGTTTTTATATAATTTACTTCTTTAAGGTTTTCTACTGAATATAGAGCCTTATACATGGCTTCTTGAACCACATCTAATGCGTCCTCTTCATTTTTTGTATAACTATATGCAATTCTATAAAAAGAGTCTTTATTATCGATAATGTATCTCTCAACTTTCCTTCTCTTTAAACTCTTAAACATTCCTGTAAAATCTCCCTCCGGCTACAGGCTAGGATTGAGTTTTTATAGATTCTATCTCTCTACTTTTGCACTTTCATTCAATTTTTTTATGTGCTCAATATATTTTTCGTTTAAAATAGATTCTCTTACTAAACTCTGACACTCATTAAGACTTTTTTGTCTTTCTCTTTTATCAGTAACTTTGACTATATGATATCCATAACTAGTTTCAAAAACACCTGAAACCTCATTTTTCTTTAATTTGAATACTTTTTTTGTAAATTCAGCATTTTTATCATTCTTTGAAAAATAGCCTAGCTGACCTCCATTTTTTCCAGTCGCTTTGTCATCTGAATATTTTTTAGCCAATGCTTCAAAACTTTCTCCATTTTTGATTTTAGTCAATATACTCTCTGCCTCTTTTTTTAAAGCTTCTTTTTTATCCTTACTTACTTCTTTTTTATTTTTGTCTAAAGTTGATATCAATATTTGAGAAGCACTTACTTCTTCTACGTTAAAATCTTTTTTATGATTTACATAATAAGATTCCATCTCAGCATCACTTATATTTATTTTATTTTCAAAGGCTTTTTTACTTTTGTCTATGGCTAAATCTCTAGATATTTCTTGCTTTAAATATTCCTTATCTACACCTGCTTTGTCCATTTTTTCTTTATAGCTTGTATTCAAATTCATTTCATTTTCTAGTTCTTGATATTTTGAGTCTATCTCACCTTTACTTGGAGTTAATCCTTTATCCTTAGCCTCTTGATATAAAAGTTCATTATCCACCATAAACGATATTATAACATTTTCTAATTTATTTCTACCTTTTTTATCTAAACTTTTTTCCATTTCATCTAAAGATTGACCATTTATATAACTGTTAGTAGCAGATAATACTGCCTTTGTTTTTTCATATTGCGCCTTTGTGATTTCTACATCATTCACTTTAGCTAAACTTTTATTACAACCAACCATCATTAAAGATAGTACTCCGACCATTCCTACACAAAGTTTTTTATTCAAAACACTTACACCTCACTCATTTTTTATTTTCAATTTTTAAAACTCTTAATCAACATTTTTTATTTTTACTATTCCAAATTACGTAACCAATAATTTTTTGGTATCTGATTTTGCTCTACTGCTGCAAATTCATAGCCTTCATCTGATAAAAATTTTAAAATTGAATCTAAAGCTTCTGCACTTTGTTTTTTCTCATGCATTAAAACTACAAGTTGATCCTTATCTTCACCTTTTCTATTCTTAATATGAGCTTTTACATTCTGTACAATTTGTGCAGAATTAGATTTCCAGTCTTCAGTATCTAAATCCCAATCCCAAATTTTATACCCTGCATCAACTAAGGCTTGATATGAAGCTTGTGGAGTATATGGTTTACTTCCATAAGGAATTCTTATTACTTTTGAATGTTTACCAGTTATACTATAAAGAGTCTGATCATTCGTATCAAATTCATCTTTTGCTGATGTACTAGTAACATAAAGTTTATGAATATCATGAGATACACTATGAAAACCTGCTGTGTTCCCATTTTTAATTATATTTTTAACTTGCTGTGGATATTCCTTCATATTTCCATCTATCATAAAAAAAGTTGCTTTAACATTATACTTATTTAAAGTTTTTATCATTTGGTCAGTAAATTTAGATGGACCATCATCTATAGTTATGTATGCTACTTTTCCAGAACTTTTACTAGGCCCTTTACTAACTTCTGCTGATGTATTAGATATTATATCTGTAATAGTAGAACTTGATAGTTTAGCATTTCTACTAATTTCATCTTCTTTCATGTTCATATAACTAACTCGTATGCCAATTATTATAAATGCTAAACAGACTACTATAGCACTTAAAAGCAAATACAATCTCTTTCTATTTATTTTTTTCTTTTTATTTCTCATCGTTCGACCTCCAATATTACTATATTTTTACATTTATATTTTTGTAGTATTTTAGAATCAGAATCTACACTACATATATATAGACGTTGAACTTCGACAAAAAGTTTTACTTAATTTTTAAAATTTGTTATTTTGCTGATTATTATGCTGTATAATTTCTGTATAATTGTATAGAATGTTGAAAATTGAGTATTATATAGTGTTTTTTACAATTAATACTAGTTAAAATGTCGTTTCTAATTTTTAAAATTTATAATTTTTTTTCTATAAAATAGAAATTTAAAATAAGAAATATATTAAGAAAATAATATTATTTCTTGTTTTGACCTTATATTTTATATATTCATATACATTTGTTTTTGTTATTAAATAAAAATTTATAAACTTGTCTACAAAGTGTTATACTTTATAGGAAACTTTTTACATTACAACATAATAATTTGTTACAATATAAGTATTAGTTGTATAAAAATTCTAAAAATATTATTGGGAGGTATTGTTTATGAAGGTAATTTCTTTAATTGAAAATATTTCTGGCTCCAAAAACTTAAAATCTGAACATGGTTTATCTTTATTTTTAGAAATTAATGATAAAAGATATATATTAGATACAGGAAAAAGTGGAAATTTTATAGAAAATGCTAAAAATTTAAATGTTGATTTATTAAATTTAGATGCACTTGTAATATCTCATAATCATTCCGACCATATTGGTGGTATAGATAAATTTTTTGAAATTAATAAAGATATTGACGTTTATATAAAATCTCAAGCTAAATTATATGAATATTTCTACCATAACGAAAATCAGCAAGAAAACTACTATATAGGAAATAGAAAGGGCTTATTTGAAGATTTTAATAAAAACTTTATTTGGATAGATGATTTTTACAAACTTAGTGAAAATCTTTATATCTTCTCTGATAAAAACAATAATAAAGATTTCTTTTGTAGAGATAAAAATCTGTTAAAATTTAAGGACAATATGTTTATTGAAGATGATTTTAAACACGAATTATTCTTAGTATATGTGGATGGAGACTATGTATCAATAATAAGTAGTTGTAGTCATAGTGGAATTGTAAATATCGCTCATACTGTTAAAAAATACTTTCCAGATAAATCAATTAAGTTTATTATTGGAGGATTTCATATGGATAATTTATCAAAACAAGGTGGACTTAACTGTTCTACAGAATACATAGATGATGTCATAAAGGAACTTAACACAATTGGTTTTCAGAAAATATATACATTCCATTGTACAGGATTAGTTGCATTTGATTACATGAAAAAATTACTTGGAGACAAAATAGAGTATTTTAAGACAGGTGATTTTTTAGAGGTGTAATTATAAAAGCTAAAAATAAAAAAATAAAATCCCAATCTATCTACGTTATAGATTGGGATTTTATTTTTTATATAATCATAAAGTATTTATAAACTAGTTAGACTCATTTTTTGTTTTCTTAGTCATATAAGCATACACTGGCAAGCCTATAGCTGTTATTATAAGACCTCCAACAGATATCATAGTAGTTTTCATACCCGCGAAGCATAATTGATTAACTACGACAAATATACCACTCACTATAGCTATTATTGGAACAATTGGATATAGTGGTACTTTGTATTCTCTTGGTATATCTGGGTGAGTTTTTCTAAGCTTCATTACCCCTATAAATGTCAATACATAGAATATCCAAGTAGCAAATACTGCTAAATCAGTTAATAAATTAAATTGACCTGATAAAGCATAGATAGCTGCAAGAACAGATACTAATACTATAGAATTTGCTGGAACTTGAGCAGAATTTAATTTAGAAAATACTTTATATTTAGGCAAAGTTTTATCTGTTGCTAAAGTATAGGCCACTCTTGAACCAGTTAATAAGAATCCATTTAATGCTCCAAATACTGAAATTAATATACCTACAGATATTATTTTTCCACCTATTGAACCAAATATAACCTCAGCAACTGCTGATGCTGGTGAAGCGTAATTAGCTAGCTCACTAGCTGGTAATACCCAAAGATATGCTAAGTTTATTACAAAGTAAACAGCCATAACCACTGATAATCCACCTATTATAGCTTTTGGAAGGTCTTTTCCTGGATTTTTCATTTCTCCAGCCAAAGTACCAACATTCATCCATCCATCAAATGCAAATAATATAGCAATTAAAACTTGACCTATTACACTTCCTAGACTTAATCCTTCACCAACCATAGGACTAAGTATTGGATTATCTCCACCGCCTTTAATAAATCCAACAATCATTATTAATATAAGTGGTATTAATTTACATATTGTAGAAATTGTTTGTATAGCTCCCCCAGTTTTTGAACCCAACATATTCAGCCCTGCAACTATCACTATAATTCCAATTGCTATTGGAAGTAATAATGATGAATTACCAATTAAAGCTGATGCTTGCTCTCCAAATATGACACCTAATGCTGCCATCATCCCAGGATAGAATAATACAATTTGCATCCATCCAGTTAAAAATCCCAATTTATCTCCATAAATCTCTTTTATATATACCATCATTCCACCAGTTTTTGGTATTGCAACTGATACCTCTGCAGCTGTAAGACCAGCTGTTATAGTTATGATTCCTGCTATTAACCATGCCAATATGCCAAGTCCTGGAGCTCCTCCAGTTAATGTATAAACTGCCTGCGGTTTAAAAAATACACCTGCTCCTATTACTGAACCTACAACAGTTGATAATGCTGCAGATACACCAAGAGTCTTTTTTAGCTCACTATTTCCCATTTTTTTCCTCCTATTTCTTCCTATTTAATTTTAATTTCATAGTTATATAAGCATCTACTATGCCAATATTATAGAAAAATAGTTTTTATTATTTATTAAGATAAAATAACATATGCTAAACTTTTGTAAATTTTAATTTTTAAGTAAAATTAAAATTTTTTAAAAAAATTATAAAAATTAAAAATCCCAATATGATGATACATTCTTCATAACAGTTAAATTGTTTTACATTTCAATATCTATTTATCTATTAGAATAGATTCTATCCACAAGTAAAAGTTAATTTAAACCTTTTGCAATAAATTTTCACCGTTTTCAAAAACATTTTATTATATTTTTGTAATTTGTATTTTATTATTAATGTTTTTGACTAAATAGTATCACTTTTATTTATTTTATAGCTTGTTTTATAGTAATAAATAATTTAACAATTTATTATAACCCAAATTAAACCATAAATCAAAACTAATATTTTATTTTTTAGTAAAAAATAAAATATTAGTTTTGAAAACGTTTACTTTTTATTAAAATTTATATCTATTTCATCTTAAAACATATCCTTTTTCAGCCCATATTATTCAATATGAAAATTAATTTAAAATTATTTTTCTTAAATATTAATTATATAATTATATTTTTTCTAAAATAAATAATGTATTATAATCGTTTTATTGATAAATTGTATACATAATAAACTTAAGTAAGAAACCTGTGATTTTCTTCTACAATATAAAACAGGAAATAAGAAAGTATACCGTTTTTTTTAAAAAACGGTATACTTTCTTATTTTCTATCAATCTATTTTTATTCTATTTTCTTCTTTTAATTAATTCTTTTTTTATTTCATCAATTTCAACACCTTTTTCTATCATTAAAACCAATGTATGATATACTAAATCACTAATCTCATAAATAAGTTCACTTTTATCTTCATTTTTTGAGGCTATAATTACTTCACTGCTTTCTTCTCCAACTTTTTTAAGAATTTTATCTAAACCTTTGTCAAATAGATAGTTAGTATAAGACCCCTCAATAGGATTGTTTTTTCTTTCATTTATTAAATCATATAATTCTTTTAATGTATTTTTTTGTACTTCAAAGTCAATTTTATCAGTATCATCAAATAAATCTCTATAGAAACAAGAGTAATTACCTGTATGGCAAGCTACACCTGTTTGTTCAACTAAAAGTAATATTGTATCCACATCACAATCATAAGAAATCTTGACCACTTTTTGAATATTTCCAGATGTCTCACCTTTAACCCATAATTCTTGTCTACTTCTGCTAAAGTAACAAGCTATTTTGTCTTTTAAAGTTTTCTTTATAGACTCCTCATTCATATATGCTAACATCAATACATCTTTACTTATTACATCCTGAACAACAGCAGGAACTAATCCTTTATCATCAAATTTTACATTTTTTATAAATTCTTCAAATTTTTCACTGCATACATTATTACATTTATCATTCATTTTTCCAATCTCCTTATAGATATTTAATTTATAATCTTACTTCTACACCCATTTCTTTTAAATACTTTTTCAAATCCTTTATTTTTATCTCTCCAAAATGAAAAACAGATGCTGCTAAGATTCCATCTACATTAGATTCTTTGACTGCTTCATAGAAATCTTCCATTTTCCCAGCCCCTCCAGATGCTATAACAGGTACATTTACTAAAGATGTTATTTTTGACAGTAACTCTATATCATATCCATTTTTCATTCCATCTTCATCCATACTATTTACAACAATCTCTCCAGCTCCAAGTTCAACACCTTTGACTGCCCATTCAATTGCATCTAAATCTGTTTTCTCTCTACCGCCTTTTACATATACACTCCATGAACCCGCTTCATTTTTTTTTGCATCTATTGATAAAACTACACATTGTGCACCAAACTTTAGTGAGGCTTCTCTTATTAATTCAGGATTTTTTACTGCTGATGAATTTATAGAAACTTTATCTGCACCTTTTCTTAAAATATTAGTAAAGTCTTCTAATTTATTTACTCCTCCACCTACACAAAATGGAATATTTATATTTTCTGCAACTTTAGATACAAATTCCAAAGATGTCTTTCTGTCTTCATTTGATGCAGTTATATCATAAAATACAAGTTCATCTGCGCCACAGTCACTATAAAATTTTCCAAGGACTTCTGGACTATCCACATCCACTATATCTGTAAATTTTTTCCCTTTTACAACTCTTCCATTTCGTACATCTAAACATGGTATTATTCTTCTAGTAAGCATAGTTGTTGAGCCTCCTTAAAGTCTATCTTCTTATCATAAAGTGCTTTACCTATTATTGCTCCATATAAGTTCATATCTTTAAGTTTTTTAATATCTTTAATAGAAGTCACTCCCCCAGAAGCAATAACATTTAAAGATGTCTCTTTTGATATTTTTTCATATATATCAAAGTTTGGACCTTGAAGCATACCATCTTTTGATATATCTGTATAAACAATCGTCTTTACTCCTATTTTTTCAAGTTGTTTACATAAAGTCAGAGAATCTACATTGCTTACAACTTCCCAACCTCTAACCGCTACCTTTCCATTTTTAGCATCAATTGAAACAACAATTTTTTCTTGATATTCATTAACCAACTCATCAACTAACTCCATATTTTCAATTGCGATACTCCCAAGTATCACTCTAGTAACACCTGCTTTTATTAAACTTTGAACTTTCTCCTTATCTCTAACCCCTCCACCTACTTGAATAGGTATTTTTATATTGTTTGCTATATTTTCAATTGTTTTTGTATTTACACCAAATTCACTTCTAGCTCCATTTAAATCTACTATATGTATATATTCTGCACCTTCATTTTTCCATTTATATGCTACTTCTAATGGATTATCATAATATACATTTACTTTGTCAAAATCACCTTGAGTTAATCTTACACACTTGTTATCCTTTATATCTATTGCTGGAAATATTATCATTTTATCATCTCCCCATATGCTCTTAATATATTTAAACCTACTTCTCCACTTTTTTCTGGATGAAATTGTATACCATATACATTATCTTTTCTAACTATTGCTGGAATCTTCTTCTCATACTCTGAAAACGCAACAAGTTCTTTATTTGATGAATTTGCATAATATGAATGAACAAAGTATACATAGTCATCTTCTTTAATATATTTAAGAATATCATCATTTTTCTTATTAAATTTTAGATTATTCCATCCCATATGTGGAACTTTTAAACTTATATCCAGTTTATCAATGCTACCTTCTATAAGACCTAACCCTTCATATTCTCCATATTCATAGCTTTTTTCATAAAGTAATTGCATGCCTAAACATATGCCTATTAAAAACTTTCCCTTTGACACATGTTCTTTTATTATTGGCACCAAATCTAGCTTATTTAAAGCATTTATAGAATCTCTAAAAGCTCCAACACCTGGAAGTATTAGTGAATTTGCCTTCTTTATTTCATTTAAATTGTTAGAAATTTTAGTTTCTATTCCAGCCTTCTTAAAACCTCTAGATACAGAATCTATATTTCCTAGACCATAATCTACTATTATATTCATTTTATAAGACCCCCTTTGAAGATGCTATTTCATTTGAAATTACTTCGCTACCTTCTTTCAATGCTCTTGCAAATGCTTTAAAAATACTTTCTATTTTGTGATGGTCATTTTCTCCATACAAAAGATTAATATGTAAAGTTACTCTAGATTCATTTACAAAAGCTCTAAAAAATTCTTTAAAACATTGAGTACTCATACTACCAATCGTTTGAGTATCAAACTTTGCATTAAATACAAGATATGGTCTGTTGCTTATATCAATAGACACCATGGATAAAGATTCATCCATAGGTATGTAGATAGTAGAATATCTTCTTATTCCTTTTTTATCCCCTAAAGCATTTTTAAATGCCTCTCCTACAGCTATACCTATGTCCTCCACACTATGATGGTCATCTACATATATATCTCCTTTACAAATAATCTTTAAATCAAACTTACCATGAAACGCCATTAAAGTAAGCATATGGTCTAAAAATCCAATTCCAGTATCTACCTCAACTTTTCCAGTACCATCAATGTTTAGTTCTACTAAAATCTGTGTTTCAAGCGTATTTCTTTCTATCTTCCAAACTCTCATACCTAATTCTCCTTTTGAAAAATATCTTTTATAGCATTTGCAAACATAATATTTTCTTCTTTATCACCAATTGTAACTCTATAATAATTTTCTAGTTTTCCACTAAACTTTCTTATTAGTACTCCTCTATCAATCAGCTTTTGTGATAAATTTTCTATCTCAGAGTAAAATAATATAAAGTTTGCTTGTGACTCATACGCTTTGATACCCATATCAATTATTTCTTTATACAATTTTTCTCTTTCTTTTTTTACTTCATCTATATAAGACTTAACTACTTCTTTATTTTTCAATGCTCTTGTAGCAATGAAATCGGACAATGAATTTAAGTTATATGGAGGTCTTACCTTCTCAACAGAGTTTATCAAACTACTATTAGATAGCATATATCCAGTTCTTATCCCAGCTAATCCAAATGCCTTTGATAGAGTTCTAAGAACGATTAAGTTTTCATACTCAAAAACATTCTCTAACATGCTTTCTTCCCCAAAATCCATATATGCTTCATCTAAAACTACTAAACTGTTAGTTGAGTTTAAAAGTTTTATTATGTCTTCTCTTTTAAGTATTGCCCCTGTTGGATTATTAGGATTACAAACAATTACTATCTTTGGATTATTTTCTTTTACTGTTTCAATTACATCATCTATATTTATAACTAAATTTTCATCACTCTCAACACCTATAAACTTTGAACCATTTATCTGACTGTATATAGAGTACATGCTAAAACTTGGAGAAAAACTTAATATTGTTTCATCTTTATCTACAAAAGTATGTATTATCAAATCAATTATTTCACTTGAACCATTTCCTACTAAAAGGTTTTTCTTACTTACTCCAGAAATATCTATATAATTTATTATAGACTCTTTTAAATCGCTATAAGAGTCTTCAGGATATAAATTTAAATCTATATCGCTATCTCCAAGCTCTTTAACAAGATACTTGAACAACTTTTTATTTCCTTCATTTGCATCAAGCTTTACCTTACAATTTACATGATTTGGTTCATATCCCTTTAGTTCTCTTATACTTTCTTTTTCTCTCAATCTAAACCTCTCCTTGTCAATTTTAATTATATTTTAGTTATCAATTTCCTTAAACAAACGAATTATATTTTGAATTTGTTCATACTTAAATCTATAACTAGCTCTATTTGATATAATCCTAGCGCTTATATCGCATATATCTTCTAATATTTCAAGTCCATTTGCTTTAAGTGTATTACCTGTCTCAACTATATCAACAATTACATCTGATAAGCCTACTATTGGAGCTAGTTCAACAGAACCATTTAGTTTTATTATTTCAATTTTTTGACCTTTTTCTTTAAAGTATTTTTTTGCTATATTTGGGTACTTTGTTGCCACTTTTAAATATTCATCTTTTCTATATATGCTATCTCCCTTTAATCCTGCTACTGCAAATTTACACTTTCCAAAACCTAAATCATATATTTCATATACATCTGTTTCATTTTCTAAAATAGTATCTTTCCCTGCTATACCAAGGTCAGCAACTCCTTTTTCAACATAGGTAACCACATCTGATGGTTTTACATGTATATATATGATTTTATTTTTTTCATCTTTAAAAATTAACTTTCTTGTATCAGTATCTATACTGTCTCCCAAGCCCATTTTTTTAAATTTTTTAAATGATTCCCCTTCTATTCTTCCTTTTGCTAGTGCTATAGTTAAATAATCCAAAATAATACCTCCTTTTCAATCTTACTTATATACATACTTCATTAGCTCATCAACACTTAATGTAAATCCAATAGCTGGAATTTCTTTTCCATACTCTTTAGTTAGAGAATCATATCTTCCACCGCTTAGAATTTCTTTATATGAGTCTGGATAGTATCCTCTAAACATAACTCCTTCATAATAGTCAAGCATTGTAATCATTGATAAATCAAATCTAGCTTTATCTAAAAAATTACATTCCTCAATTAAATCGTTTATTTGTTTTAACTCTTCAAGTGCTTGTTTCATCTTATCATTACAATAGAATTTTTGCGCCTTTTCAATAACATTATATAGATTACCTTGAAAACTTAAGATATTTGATAATAATTCTTTTACATCATTTTTAATTTTTAAATCTTCAATATATACTTTTAATTCATGGTTATTTTTGGTATATAATAAGTTTTTAATTTGATTTTCACAATTCTTATTCAATTTTAATTCCTCTAATAATCCATTAATATATTTACTACTCCCAACTTCCAAAATGAAATTATTGTTGTACTTTTCAAGTATCTTAAGGGCCAATTTTACCACTTCTCTATCTGCTTCTACAGAAGATTCTCCTAAATACTCACAACCTATCTGTCTTATCTCTTTTATTCCAACTGTATTCTTATTTTTATATATAGATGAATTATAAAAAAGTTTAAGTTTTAAACCCTCTTCCCATCTTGGTATGAGGCTTTTTATTATACTTGTAGTTATATCAGCTCTTAACACCATTACTCTTCCATTTACAACCTTTACCATAGATTCTTTTGGGATTTTACTATTTATATTTGTAAATTCATCATATTCTTCAAATAATTGTGGTTCTATTTGAAAATATTCTTCATCTAAGAAAAGCCTGTCTATTTCTCTTTTTAATTTGTATCTTTTTTTAGAATAAATAACCTCATCTTCAATTCTTAAAAATTTCATACTCTCACCCTTTTCATTAAAATTACTCTTACATTTGCAAATTTAAAACAATAAAAAAGCCATATAGGCTTTATACCTATATGGCTATAATTTTCTTTTAAAATTACTTCCCATCATAGATACAAGACCAATTACACTAAAAACAGGGCTTGTGTCTATGAATCAATTTCATATTACAATCCCTTTAATCTATGATGATGGTGATGATTTAATTTTATATTTAATTTTTCTACATTTAATCTCACCATGATAATTTCCTCCCAAATATTTTTTATTAATATTCTAAATTTACAGTTTTTTTATTACTATTAATAATAATATACTTTTCAAAAATTGGCAATAGTTATTTAAAAATTTAAATAAAATATTTTATATGATTTTTTATTTGTACAGTTAGATATTTAATCTTTACTTAATTTGGAAGTTTTGTGTATAAAAAATGAAATTTCGGGAAAAATTGTAATAATTTAAAAAAACTTATTAAAATATAGTATAATAAGTATATCTTAATGTAAAGGGATGATTTTATGTATAAATATGATGACTATGTAAATTTAACAAATGATTTAGATTTGCCTGTAGAAATTAGAAATAAATGTGTTAGAATTGTTAGTGTGTCAGAGAATTTAGAGGATATAATTATAGTACATAAATTCAAACTATATGTCGTAAATGAGAAATACATTAAAGGAATTATGGAATAGACATTTTGAATATGCTATTTTTATAAACAGGTTATTATAAATATAATTGTATTTATAATAAGGAACTGTCTTATAGTAGAAGATAGATTCTATATAAGACAGTTCTTTTTATTTTCTTCATTGTAGAAATTTTAGTATCAATTAACTGGATTCTTAAACTATAAAACATACAATAAAACAGCTAAAAAGTGGAATAAAGAACCTAACATAATAAAAATATGAAATATCTCATGAAATCCAAATTCAGGACTTATGTTTGGCTTCTTAATAATGTAAATAACTGCACCTATAGAGTAAGATACACCTTCTATTATTAATAAGTTAAGACAATCCTTAGGAATTGAATTAAATGCATTTATATCAAAGACAATTGCCCACCCCATAAGTAAATATAGACTTGTAGACAACCATCTAGGTGCATCCATCCAAAATATTTTTATTACTATACCAATAAATGCAACTATCCATATTGCTGTAGTAAATATTATTCCCTCTTCTTTTTGCATAAAATATAAGCATATTGGTGTATATGAACCAGCAATCAATACATAAATCATTGCGTGGTCTACTTTTCTGAAAAATAATTCTTGTTCTGGTGTACCTTTTAAAAAATGATAATATGAGCTTGCACTATAAAGAGCAATTAATGATAATCCAAATACAGACACAGACACTATCATCAAAAAAGAAGTTTGTTGTAAAGATATAGATTGAAAAATTAAAATTATAGTAGCTATAAGAGATAAACAAGCCCCTATAAAATGAGTTAAACTACTTATTGGGTCTCTACCCTTTAAAAAAAATTGATACATTTCATCCTCCTACAATTATGTATTTTAAAAATTACATTTTATATATAGTTTTTAATACTATATTATAAATTTAATTATACCACTTTATATATCTTTTGCAACCATTAATATTGTTTTATTTTCTAAATTAGTGTATTATAAATATTATGGAGGTAACATATGATGAACAATGAATTAAATACCATAATACTGGAAACGCTAAATAATACAGATATAACTTCAAATGATATTCCATCTATTGACCTATATATGGATCAGATTATTTCTCTAATTGACAGTAAACTTTCTGCCAATAAAAGATTTGAGGATGATAAAATTCTCACTAAAACAATGATAAATAATTATAGTAAAGAAGGATTAATCAAACCAATTAAGGGAAAAAAATATACCAAAGAACAAATCTTACAAATGATAATCATTTATTCTATGAAAAATACACTTACAATACAAGAGATTAAAAGAATCTTAAATGGTGTATACGAAAAAGATGACTTCAACGGAGAAGATTTAGTGGCATGTTATGAAAAGTTTATATCAATAAAAGAAAGGCAAAGAAATAATATGCCAAACTTTATAGAGTCTAATTTTGAAAATATCAGTATTAATCCAGAAAATAAAGGTGATTTATTGATAGCCTTACTAAGCCTAACTTCAATGGCTGACCAATTAAAAAGTATTTCAGAAAAAATAGTAGATACTTTTTTCCAAGATACTCCCAAAAAATAATTTTAATAAAGTAAGACTGAAAATAAATATTAAAATACAATACAGCTTAAATTAATCATTATTGTATACAATATAATTTTCAGTCTAAATATTAATACTTTCTATTTTTAACTCTTTCAAGAATCTCCATATCTAAAGTTTACAAATTTAATTTTATTCTATTTAAGTTTTGACAATGTGAACAATTCAAATTAACTTGAATTTGTTTATACCCTATGAAAACGGCTTGTTTAAGTATACCAGTGCCATCATCTATCATCACTACATTGTCTTTTATCTCTACATGGAAATTATTTTCTTGATTACACCAATAACAATCATACTTCTCATTACTTTTTTCTTCTCGCATGATTTTCGCCTCCTTCAATATAGGTTTCTACATTAAGAGAGGTTTTTCCTTTATATTTTCAATAAAATAAAATATTATAACTAAAACTTCATAGAATCTACTATGCCTTCTATTTTTTCAGATGCTTTTTCTATTGCACTTTGTCTTTCTTCTTCACTAGTTCCAGTTCCATCTACTAATAATTCATCAAATTTTTTGATTCCTATAAATTTCATGATACTTTCCACATAATTTACCCCTTTATTCATAACTGGTTTTAGTACCCATGGTATATGTCCACCTGAAGATTGTATATATACCATACTTCTATCAATATCATTCAGTATTCCTTGTGGTTTATCATCACCTTCAAAAGATATAGTTTTTCCATCTTGAATTATACAATCTATATATTCTTTAAGTGGTGCTGGAAAAGATAAACTCCACATAGGTGCTGCTATTACATATACACTTGCACTCACAAATTGGTCACAAAGGCTTCTAATTTTTGCAAGTTCTTTTCTATCCTTATCATCTAATTGCTTAGCGGCTTCTTCGCTGACTATACTATTTCTCTTTTCGAAGTATTGATATTCTAGTCTTGGTATATGCTCTTTATAAAGATCTATTTCTTCAACTTCGAAATCCTTATTTTTTTCTATAAATTTATTGATAAACTTTCTTGCTACAGTTTTACTTGAAGATAAATCTTCTGGTTTTGAATTCACATTTATATATAATAATTTTTTCTTCATAAGCTCACTCCTAAGATTATTTTTATATTATTATTTCACAAAAATAACCATTCTATTCTGTAATTAAATTATAAAGTTAGTAGAAATATATTTGTTAAATAATCTTAAAAAGTAAATTGATAGAGTACAGGAATAAAACATAATTTATTATATAATATAATTTTAAATATTTTAAAATTCTAATCAAGAAATTACCTATAGTATTTTAGATAAGATAAGTGTTCCATAAAGTTATGTAAATTCCTCTCAGAGTTTCTAATTTCAATAAAAAATGGTATAGTGCTTTAACACTATACCATTAAAATTATTAAAGTATTTTTTAATACTTCTTCTTCCATTTTGCGCTTCTTCCCCTTGCAACAACCTCTATCTTATCTTGTTTTCTTAGATTATTAAAAACTCTATTTATAGTAGGTTCTGGAATATCAGGACACAAGTCCTTTATATCTTCTTTTGTAAAATATCCAAGAGTAGAATTTATTATTTTTTCTATTCTACTAGTTTTTGTCTGTCTTTTCTTATCAGATACATTTAAACTGTCATCTAACTTCTTATATGCAGTCAATATAGTTTCTAAAAAATATTCAATCCAAGCATTCATATCTGATTTTTCATTCCCTATAGATGACTTCAAATAGTTTAAGTTACTATAGTACTCATATGAACTGTCATCAAATATTTTTCCTAAACTTATATATCTTCCAACTTCATATCCATTTTTGTTTAACAGCAATAGTATAAGTACTCTTGCCATTTTTATATTACCTTCTTTAAATGGATGTATCAAGATGAAATCTAACACAAATGCAGAAATTAATATTAATATATCAATTTCATCCTCATCTATCAATGTATTATAAGCTTCACATATTTCTTCTACAGCTTTTTCAACCTTATTAACACTTGCATCAACATTTATGAAGTCACTATTTTTTAAATTATATTCAAAGAATCCACTTTCTGATTTATAGCTTCCCCCTCTGGTAGATGAAAATTTATATAAGTATCCATGAAGTTCAAGAATTGTTTGTGAGCTTATTGGTATACTCTCATAAGCACTGTTAATAGTTTTTACTACATCTCTGTATTCAACAATACTTAACTCTTCTCTACTTTTAGGTGTGACTTCATTACTTATTAATTTTTCTAAATTAAAAGTATTACTTTCTTTTTGATTTCCAATATATGTAGATTCTGAACAATCTACTAAAGATTTTTTTTCTAGACTTTCTAAAATTTCTTTTGGTTGTTTTTTGTAAAGCAGTTGTCTACCCTTATACTCATTTATCTTAGACAACATTCTAGCTACATTCATGTTTACATACATATTTTTTAATTTGCTTTTTTTTGTAAATTCCATAAAATCACTCCATAATTAGAATTTCTCTTCTTTTTGACAGCGGTTTTATTTTATCATATAATTGTATTTTTTACAATTTTTTACTTATTTATCTGAAATTATACTTTTTATTCAGTTGTTATTTCACTTAAACGTTCACTTTTAGGTGTATATCTTTTCAACTCTCTAAATACTACTACACCTGTAATTACTGTGGCTATAAAGTCAGATACTGGTTGAGCTGTCCATACACCCTTTAAACCTAAGAATGTAGGAAGAATTATTACTGCTGGTATCAATAAAATTACCTGTCTTAGAAGACTTAATAACATTGCCATTTTTGCTTTACCTATAGATTGTATAAAGTTTGTTCCTGTAATTGATAAACCTACAATTGGTAACATAAGTAGGTATATTTTTAAACCATCTACAGATATACTCATAAGCTCAGGGTCTTTATTAAATATCCCTATAATTGCCTCTGGGAAAAGTATAATTACTACCATACCCATGCATAAAATTATAGTAGCTACTACTAATGAACCTAAGTATGCTTTTTTAACTCTATCGTATTTTTCAGCCCCATAGTTAAAACCTATAATGGGTTGCGCTCCCTGATTTATTCCAAAGATAGGCATTAAAAATACCATTGCTATAGAAGAAATTGTAGCCATAGCTCCTATAGCTAAATCTCCACCATGAGTTTTAAGTGCAATATTTGATATTACTTGAACTAAGCTTGCTGCAAGTTGCATAGCAAATGGTGACATTCCTATTGCAAATACTGCACCTACTAATCTTTTATCTAATTTTAAATGAGATTTACTGAATTTTAAATTTGATTTTCCACTTATATAGTAGCCTATAGTTAAAATGGCTGTAAGAGCTTGAGAAGTTACTGTAGCAATTGCAGCTCCTTGTATTCCCATATTGAATCCAAATATTAACATCCAATCTAAAACTATATTAGTTAGGCATCCTATTATCATTATTCCTGCTGAAATCTTAGGGCTACCGTCAGCTCTTATTGAGTGATTTAAAGAAAAGGATAGAAGATTTACTATTGTTCCTAATAAGATGATATTTATATATGTCTTTGCATATATTAATGTATTTTCACTTGCTCCAAATAATGTAAGTATTTTATTTGCAAATAATATCCCAAGTACCATTATTATAATTCCTGTAACTACAGCTAATGTCATTGCATTTCCTATAAGTTTCCTTGCATCTTCTACTTTACCTTGCCCAAGTTTTATCGATATAGTTGTCGTTGTTCCTATTCCTATCAACATACCAAATGCAAGTATTATTGTCATTATTGGCATCGTAACACCAAGACCTGTTATTGCAAGTGGTCCAACCCCTGGTATGTTCCCAATAAAAATTCTGTCTACCACATTATATAGACTATTTACCAGCATACCTATTATTGCCGGTATAGAGTATTTCAGTAGTAATTTACTGATTCGTTCCGTTCCTAATAATTGTTGATTATCCATCAAGTCTCCTCCTTCTTCTAATATTTAATTTTCCACATATTACAAGGGAGGTGCATATGCCCTCCCTTAATATTAACTACTTTTTAAATATTAATTTTCTATAATATATATTATATACCACTTTAATCAAAAAACCAAACTTTTCTAATATAAAATTTCTTTAGTAAATGAAAATAAAGTGAATATATACATGAGAGCACTAATAATATACCCCAATTTTTTAAGTTAAAACTATTGTTTAGTACACTATTTAAAAAGAGTAAAGAAAATATGCTATTTACAATAGCTATGATAAAAGGTACAAAAAATAGTATACCTGTCTCTATACTAACAATCTTATTCATATTTTTAAAAGATAGACCTATTTTTGATAGATTGTTGTACTTAACCTTATCAAAAGGTTCATCTGTGTATAGTCTAAAATACAAAAAACTAAGAACTGCCATAAACAGAATAACACCTATGAAAATACCCATAAATTGAAGAATTTTACTTTGTTGTAACTCAGCTAAATACATATCTGGTAAGGTTAAAAAATATGACTTCATATCATTTCTATCTAGATTAAAATGTTTTTCTTTTAATGCTTCAGTTATATCAGCACTATTTTGCCAGTTTTCATAATCAAATCCATGAAAGTTTATTTTTGAAAACTTACTTTGTATATTATTATATAAATTATCATGTATAACTATAATTTTACTAAACATACCTGTAGGAAAAATTATCCTATCTGTTGATTCTTTTATCTTTATGTTTACATTTTTTATCTTATAAGCTTTAATTTCTTTTAAAGAATTTATATGCTCTTTAGAATTATATCTAGGAACTATAATGCCCTCATCTATCTTTAGATTAATTTTATCTAATCCCAATTGTTTTGATAATTTATTATAGTTACTCATACTTAATAATACTTCATTATTATATTCAAGCATAGGAAAACTTAATTCCTTATAATCATATTCTTTTATTGTGTTTCTAATTTCTTCTAAGTCTTCATATTTTTTGTTATTATTGTCTTCTGAGAAATATGAGTAAACCATTGGAAAATTATTTTTAGAGGATTTACCTTGTGAAGTTACAAGCGTTAAAGTTGTTGTAAATGCTACTAAAGTACCAGATAAAAGTATTGTCATTAAAAACAATAATCGAGAATTATCTTTCATCTTATATACTAAATTACCTATAAGCAACATATTTATTTTGTTTTTATAAAACTTCTCTCTATTTTTCATATGCTTTAATATTAAAATGGTAAACTGAGAAAAAAATAAAAACATTCCTAGAGTAATCAACAGCGCTATCATGTACATATCACCATTTATATTTAACTTATTACCAAATAGTATCATAGCATATCCTGTCATAAGACATGATATACCAAGTATTCCAAATAATTTTGAAGGTTTTATATCTTTTTTAGGTTTCTTTGTGCCTACTAAAAGTTCAAAAATATTATTTTTGTTTAACAATTTTAAGCTAAGTGGTCCTGTTATCAAAAATAATAACATAAAAGATATAATTGTCATTAGTATCGCTTTTATTGGAAAGTAACTTTCTGTCAAGTTCATATAAAATATTTTACCTAAATACAATAAAAATAACTTAGAAATAGATAGCCCTAAAAGTATTCCTAACATTATTGCTAATAATCCTATTATTAAATTTTCAATCAATATCAATCTTTTCAATTGTTTATCACTCATTCCAATTATTATCATAACTCCAAAATCTCTTAATCTAGATTTTAAGAAATTTCCTAAGGAATATAATATAAAAAGCAGACTAAATCCTAATATTATTAATTCTGAAATCATAAGAGCCATAAATGCAGTAGAACCACTTTGGATTCCAGAATCCGTTATAATTGGATGAAACATAGATACTGCAAATACAAAAAATATCATTATAGAGAAAATTGAGCTTAAAAAATACGCTAAATATGCTCTAAAATTTCTAATTATATTATTATAAGCAAATCTTCCAAAAGTCACTACCTTACACCTCCTATTTGAGACAAGACAGATAGTATTTTATTGTAAAAAGAACTATTCGTGCCTGATTTCTTTATCTCTGTATATATGTATCCATCCTTTATAAAAACAACTCTATCTGAATGGCTTGCACTATATGCTTCATGAGTTACCATAAGTGTAGTTACATTTTGTTCTTTGTTTATCTTGGCAAATAACTCTAAAACATCATCAGTGGATTTCGAATCAAGATTCCCTGTTGGTTCATCTGCAAGAAGTAATGATGGGTTATTTATAATTGCTCTAGCAATTGCACATCTTTGAGCTTGTCCTCCTGAAATCTCATAAGTTCTTCTATCTAAAATTTTATCAATACCTAAAAATTCAGATATATTTTTAGTTTCCCTGTTCATTTTTTTAACATTTCTACCATCTAGTGTAAGTGGCAACATTATATTTTCACCAACTGTCAAAGTATCAATCAAATTAAAATTCTGAAATACAAAACCAAGTTGTTTTCTTCTAAATTCAGCTAATTTTTCTCCTTCTAATTTACTTGTATCCTGTCCATTTAATATAACTTGGCCTTCACTCTGCTTATCAATTGTAGATATTATATTTAAGAGAGTAGATTTGCCACTTCCAGATGGACCCATAACAGCTACAAATTCGCCCTTTTCTATACTTAAATTAATACTATCTAATGCTTTATATGGAACTTTTCCATAATATGTTTTTGATATATTTTTAATACTTAATATGTTCATTTTATATTCTCCATTACTTTTTTATTTTCACTACAGTAATATATTATCGTGAATATCCCATTTTAACCATAAAAATACCCTAACAATTAACTTACATATTTGTAAGTTAATTGTTAGGGTATCAACAAACTAATTAGTATTAATAATTAATTCAACTAAAATTTTAGAAGCTTTTCAAATTCACTAAGTACCATCGGTTTAGCAAATAAATAACCTTGAACCTTATCGCATCCTATTTCTTTTAAAAACTCTACTTGCTCATTGGTTTCTACACCTTCACATATAACTTTAATATTAATCGCTTTTGACATTTCTACTATCTTAGAGATAATAATTTTTCCACGTTTTGTATCTGTTGTTTCAATTAGAAAGCCTCTATCTAATTTTAAAATATCAAAAGGAAGGTCCTTTAATAGATTCAAGGATGAATATCCTGAGCCAAAATCATCCATTGATATAAGAAATCCTATCTTTTTAAGCCTCTTAATTATATCAATCAATATATTTAAATTATCAAATACAACACTTTCTGTTAATTCAAGTTCTATAAACTTAGGAGATATATTATACTTATTTATCAATTCAGTAATATTCTCTATAAAATTATCTCTATGTAAATGAACTCTAGATATATTCACTGAGATTGGCACAGGGTTATAACCTTTGTTTAGCCACTTTCTCAAGGTCTTACATACTTCTTCAAATACAAACATATCAATATTTACAATGAAACCATTTCTTTCAAATAAAGGTACAAAATCTACGGGTGAAATAAATCCTATATCTGGATTGTTCCATCTTATTAGAGCTTCTGCTCCTTCAATTTCATTTCCATCATTTAAACTATATTTTGGTTGGTAATATACTACAAACTCGCCTTTTTCCAAAGCTTTATTCATATTATCCTCCAATTTCTTTTCTCTATATAATCGATTTCTTGTATCTTCATTGAAAAATGAATATGAATGCTCATACTTATCTTTTTTTGTTTTTGCAGCAATATTCGCTCTATCAATTAACAAGTCAATTTTTTGTATATCATCACTTCTATTTATCTTATATATGCCACTTGACATAACAATTTTATATTGTGAAGAATTACTAGTACTTAAATTGCATATTTCATTATTTATTTTAGCTAGTCTATTTAAAAGGTCAGTATCAGTATTACAAGAAAGCAATAATATAAAGTGGTCATTATCCATTCTGGCACAAAGTTCATATTTGTTTGTATTGTGTTTTAACACATTTGCAATATGTATTAATATCTTATTTCCTTCAGTATAACCAAACATCTCATTTATGTATTTAAATTTATTGACATCCAATTGAACTAAGTAAAAATCATCCTTATAATAATTATGTAAAATATATATAGAATCTTTTTTAAACTTTTCTTTGTTCTTTATTCCACTTAAGGAATCATAATAAGCTAATTTTTTCAGTTGTTCTATTAGTGTAACATTACTTAATTTCCACAATATCAAAAATATTAATATATAGAAAAATAACTTGATTATAAAATCAATTATCAAGCTTTTAAAGTTCTTAAAGACATCACAACTTGATATTAACGTCCAATCAGTTCCTTCGATACTCGTATATCTTGCACTATATAACTTCCAATTATCCCATGATAAAAAACCACCTTGACGTTTCTCATCTATATTTTTTAAAATTTCATTTTTACTGGACCCTATAATATTTCCTTCTATACTAAACATGTCCGTCTTATTGTGGACATAGTCTTTATTTTGATGAGAAATAATGGCATAATTTTTATCTACCATTAAAAACTTAATAGAATCATCAGAATTACTTCTACTTACTATCTTATTTACATCTTGAAAATAAAAGGAAGCAAAAATAGTTCCAGTTACTTCATTATTTTTTATAATAGGTACACATATAATAAATACTTTATCTCCTGTAACCTTACTAACTGTAATGTCAGAAATCACCATTTTCTTTGTTTCTAATACCTTCTGAAAATGAGTTCGGTCTTTTATTGTCCCAACCCTTTCTCTATATGTACTTGAAGTATTCCCTTGTGCATCAGTTATTCCAAGCATAAAAAGGTTATATTGTTTTTGATAAGGTCTTAATAACTTACCTTTTTCAATTAGAGAAGTTCTGGCATCAGAAAATCTATCGTCTTGACTAAGAGCTTTTAATAAGGATGCATTGACACTTAAATAATTTTCTAATTCTCTTTTTGAGGCTTCAATCATATTTTTAGAAGCAACCTCCATAGAATTACTTGCATATATAATTGTACTTGTAAAATCAATTAAAATTAATAACATCCATAAAATTAATATATACCTAAAAACTAATCCATCAAATATTTTTTCTCTTTTTCTCATATTTAAACACCATTAATTATACTATTGTAATACATACTCAATCGGCTCTTTAATAACTTGTGACATTACTCTATGTGAATAATCCAAAAGTATTCTTTCTTTAAATTTATATGAATCCTTTATACGAGATTCATAATTTAAAACTGGCACATTTAATTTTTCAATTTTATATAGGAAAGGCCTATATTCTAATGATGGGATATTATTTTTTAAGTAATTTATACTTGCTTTATCTAAAATGCTTACATTTTCAATATCTGTTGCACTAATATATGTAACCGTTATACCAAAAATATTCTTTTTAGGTATAAGTTCTAATGTCAAGTCTGATAACTCTGATTCTGCCAACCACACATTATTTCCCCCTTATAAAATCTTTATTCGATATTATTTTACCATAATTAAACAAAATTATGTTACTTAATAGTAAATATTACAATAGTAACTATGGCTTTATTATATAATTTTTCAAAAAAATATACCAAGCTAGAAATTATTCTAACTTGGTATATTTAATTTACAAATTAAGCATTAACTTTTGCTTTTAAATATTCATCTATTGAAGCTGCTGCAGTTTTACCAGCACCCATTGCAGATATTACTGTTGCTGCTCCAGTAACAGCGTCTCCACCTGCAAATACACCTTCTTTAGAAGTTTGACCATTTTCATCTGTTATTAAGCATCTTCTCTTATTTATATCAAGACTCTTTGTTGTAGAAGATATTAATGGATTTGGACTTGTTCCAAGTGACATTATAACTGTATCTACATCAAGTACAAATTCAGAACCTTCTATTTCTATAGGTCTTCTTCTTCCAGAATCATCTGGTTCTCCTAATTCCATTCTTATACAAACCATACCTTTAACATATCCATTTTCATCTACTAAAATTTCTTTAGGATTTGTCAATGTATTAAATATAATTCCTTCTTCTTTTGCATGATGTACTTCTTCAGCTCTCGCTGGAAGCTCTTTTTCACTTCTTCTATAAACTATATATGATTCTGAACCTAATCTTAATGCAGTTCTAGCAGCATCCATAGCAACATTTCCACCACCAACTACAGCAACTTTTTTACCAGAACTAATAGGTGTATCATAATCATCTCTATAAGCTTTCATTAAGTTTACTCTAGTTAAAAACTCATTTGCAGAAAATACTCCATTAGCATTTTCTCCTGGTATGTTCATAAACATAGGAAGACCAGCCCCTGAACCTATGAATATAGCTTCAAATCCTTCATCTTCTATAAGTTCATCTACTGTTATTGTTTTACCAACAATTACATTAGTTTCTATTTTTACACCTAATTTTCTTATATTATCTATTTCAGGTTGAACAACAGCTTGTTTTGGAAGTCTAAATTCAGGTATTCCATAAGTTAAAACTCCACCTGGTTCATGCATTGCTTCAAATATTGTTACATCATAACCTTTTTTAGCTAAGTCACCAGCACAAGCAAGACCTGCTGGTCCACTTCCTATTACAGCTACTTTTTGATTTTTCTTAGGTTCTGTATCAGATAAGTTTATATCATTTTCTTTTGACCAATCTGCTACAAATCTTTCCAATTTTCCTATTGATACTGCATCTGATTTTATTCCAAGTATACATACACCTTCACATTGACTTTCTTGTGGACATACTCTACCACAAACAGCAGGTAGTGAACTACTCTTGGCTATTACTTTAGCAGCACCTTCTATATCATCTTCTTTAATTTTTGTTATAAATCCTGGGATATCAATTCCTACTGGACATCCACCTACACATTTTGGTTTTTTACATCCTAGACATCTATTAGCTTCTGCCATAGCTTCTTCTTTATTGTATCCTAAACATACTTCATCAAAATTTGTTGCTCTTACAGCAGGTTCTTGTTCTCTAACTGGTACTTTTACTTTTTTAGCATCCATTATTTGTTACCTCCACATCCACAATTACTATGATGATGACTATCGCCTTCTTCAAGTTTTAACATAGCTCTTCCTTCTTGAGTTTTGTACATAGATTGTCTTCTCATAGCTTGGTCAAAATCAACTAAATGTCCATCAAATTCAGGACCATCTACACATGCAAACTTAGTCTCATTTCCAACACTAACTCTACAACCACCACACATACCTGTTCCATCAATCATTATTGTATTTAAACTTACTATAGTAGGTATGTTTAATTCTTTAG
Source organism: Clostridioides sp. ES-S-0006-03 (assembly GCF_020662275.1). Lineage (NCBI taxonomy): Bacteria > Bacillati > Bacillota > Clostridia > Peptostreptococcales > Peptostreptococcaceae > Clostridioides > Clostridioides sp. ES-S-0006-03. The sequence continues at coordinate 138,217 of NZ_JADGMM010000002.1, read as the reverse complement.
TCAATTGACACATAAATTTCATCATTATCATTGGTCCAATTACTATTGCTTGGTCATATTTTTTGCCTTGATTATCAACCAAATCTTTTAATAAATCTGTAACTCTTCCATCAAATCCATATGTACCATCATCTGTTGATATGTATACATTTTTAGCTACTTTTCTCATATCATCTTCTAATATGATTAATTCTTTAGTTCTTGCACCAATTATTACATCTACATCTAATCCATTATCTTTAAACCATTTAACTTGTGGATACACTGGAGCAGAACCTACTCCACCAGCTACAAATAGGATTTTTTTATTTTTTAATTCTTCTATATCTTCATGTATGAATTCACTTGCTTGTCCTAATGGCCCTACAAAGTCCATCACAAAATCGTTTTCTTCAAACATTGCTAATTTCTTAGTTGAAGCACCAACTGTTTGGAATACGATAGTTACTGTTCCTTTTTCTCTATCATAATCAGCTATTGTAAGAGGAATTCTTTCTCCCTTTTCATCATTTTTAATTATTATAAATTGACCAGGCTGAGAAGATTTTGCAACTCTAGGAGCCTCTATTTCCATCAAATAAATACTATCTGTTAATTGTCTCTTACTAACTATTTTATTACTCATCTCGCTATTCTCCATTCTAACAAATATATTTTTCCCACTTTAAATTTAATTAAAACATAAACACACAAAACTATAACTCTAATTATAATACAATATTAGTTCTCGATTAAATGTTTTGTATTGGACATCCCCCCTGTAAAATAATTATAACTGCCCAAATTACAAATAGTTGATATTAACAAATTACGTTTAAATTCCAACAAATATTAAAACCCATATTATACGTATAATTTGTTATAGATTTAACCTAATACACACTTAAAGTATACTATATTATGCCAAATTTGTAACAAAAATTTTATAAATACATAATAAATTTTTTTTATTCAATTATTTGTTTAATAAATTAACCTAGGTTTTCATAATAACTCAGATTTCTTTAAAAACTAAACATGTATAAGGCTTTAATCTATTGCAATACCAGCTTTTATATAAACTAAAATATACTCTTATTTTATTATATATCTAAAATTTTTAATATTCATTAATTATTTGAATTTTTATATAAAATTTTTATATTTTCTAAAGATTTATTTACTTATGTAATAATTTATAATAATATTAATTTATAAAGTTAATAATTATTATGAATACACATAAAAATAATTAAAAATAGGAGGTTTGTTTTTTGAAAAATATTATTTCTGCAAAAGAGCTTATATCTAAATTAGAACATAATGATAATCTAGTTGTTATAGATTGTAGATTTGACCTTATCAATAGAACTTATGGTATTGATTCTTATAAAAAAGGACATATAAAAGGTAGCTTTATCTTGGATATAGACAAGGATTTATCATCTCCTACAAAAGAACATGGCGGTAAAAATCCTTTACAAGACCCTTTTATATTAAAAGAAAAGTTAGAAAAAATGGGTGTTGATAATTACACTACAATTGTAGCTTATGATGATGGAGATTTAAATGGTGCTTGTAGACTATTCTTCCAATTAAAACACTTAGGTCTTGAAAATGTCTATGTATTAGATGGTGGAATAACAGCTTTTGTAAAAGAAGGTGGAGAATTAGAAGAAAAAATAAATATTCCAAACTGTACAGACAAAACAATTAAGCCTAATGTAAATGACAGTTTAGTTGTTCCAATGGAATATGTTAAGTCTAAATTATATGACAAAAATACTGTGATTATAGATTGTCGTGCTAATGAAAGATACCAAGGTTTAGTTGAACCTGCATATTCAAAAGCTGGCCATATACCTAGTGCAAAAAATTACTTTTGCAAGGATTTAATAAAAGGTGATTTTGAAAATGGCTCACTTAAAGATACTGAATTTTTAAAAGACTTCTTTAAGGATTTAAACAATTATGAAGAAATAATTTTGTCTTGTGGTTCAGGAATATCTGCTTGTGTTAACAGCCTTGCACTTAGAGAACTTAATATGCCCCATAAGATTTATGTTGGTAGCTTTAGTGACTGGATTAGCTATGATGACAACGAAGTTAAAACTGGACAAGAATAAAGTTAATAATAGATAAATCTAGCATATTATATATCTTAGTTTTTTATAAAGGCGTTAGTCATTGTAGACTTTCGCCTTTTATTATCATCATTTCATATAGATTCCTTTAGTCATTAAATATAAATTTAGTTTACAATATTAATAAACTGCAACATGACCATCACATCTTGACTCTGTTGCACAAACATAACTTTCTTGCTCTGTTTTGAAGATTATTTGTCCCCTACCCATATCAACATTATCATGAATTACTTTTATCTCATGACCTTTTTCAATAAGAGCATCTACCATCTGTCTTGGCATCTCTGATTCAACTTCTATCTCTTTACCTTTTATCCACTGCCATCTTGGAGCATCTAATGCCTCTTGAGGGTTTAAACCAAAGTCTATCATACTCGTTAATACTTGAAGATGTCCCTGTGGTTGCATAAAAGCACCCATTACACCAAATGGACCTATTGCCTTATCATCTTTACCTAAAAAACCAGGTATTATTGTGTGATAAGGTTTTTTAAATGGTTTTACTACATTATGGTGTTTAGGGTCTAAGTTAAAATTATTACCTCTACTATGTAGTGCAATACCAGTGTTTGGTATTACTATCCCAGAACCAAAATTTATATAATTACTCTGTATATATGAAACCATATTTCCATCTTTGTCAGCAGTACAAAGATATACAGTTCCACCACAATATGGTTCTCCTTCTTTTGGGTATAAAGCTTTTTCATTATCAATCAATAAACTTCTCTTTTTTGCATAATCTTGACTTAATAATTCCTGAACCTTTACTTTCATATGTTCTATATCAGTTACATAAGTTTTAGAATCTGCAAAAGCCAGTTTTAAGCTTTCTATAATCTTATGTATGTCATCTACATTTTCTATATCTCCTTTTATGTCCAATTCTTTTAATATATTTAATGCCATTAGGACTGTTATTCCATGTCCATTCGGTGGAATTTCAAATATTTTATATCCTTTATATTCTGTGCTTATAGGTTCTACCCAAGTTGGATAAAAACTCGCTAAATCACTTTTTCTTATAGCTCCTTCAAACTTTCTAGAACACTCATCTATTTTATCTGCTAGTCTACCTCTATAAAAACTTTCAGCTTGTGTATTGGCTATTTCTTCTAATGTATTAGCATGCTCTTCACATACAAATATGTCACCAGCTTCTGGAGCTTTACCATCCTTAGAAAACGTCTCAAACCATGACTTAAATTCTTCTCCAACAAATTCTTTTTCATATAGTTCATAGGATTTTTTCCATACTTTTGATACATTAGGAGAAACAACATATCCTTCTCTTGCATATTTAATTGCTGGAGATAAACATTCTAGTAGACTAAGTTTTCCATACTTTTTATTTAATTCTGCCCAAGCTGCAGGTATTCCAGGTACAGTTACTGCTCCAAATCCATACTTTGGCATTTCTTTCATGTTCTTGTAATTTTTTAATTCCATTCTTTCTGGAGCAAAACCGCTAGAATTTAGCCCATATAATCGTTTTTCTTCCTCTATCCAAACAAGAGCATATGCGTCTCCTCCAATTCCATTACTTGTAGGTTCAACTACAGATAATGTAGCAGCAGTTGCAACTGCTGCATCCACAGCATTTCCACCTTTTTTTAGTATTTCAAGCCCAGCTTGAGAAGCTAATGGCGTTGAAGTTGCAACTGCTCCATTTTTAGCATATATAACATTTCTTATTGATGGATATTTATGTTGATGAGCATCAAACATCATAATTTTCAACTCCTTGTCATTTTTATTTTATATTTTCCTTAAATTTATTATATAACATTAATTAATACAACTGATACAAAATACAAACTTTTTCCAAGACTTAATTACATTATTATAATATTTTTTTGTTTTGATTAGATAAGCTATCTTGTTTTTAGTATTTAATTCTTATTAAGTAAAAAATACTCTACAACTTAATCTATTATCATATTTTGAGCGTATTTTAATGTTATAAAATAATATATAAAATAACCTATATAATAAATGGCTAGTGTTGTAATAATTGGTATAAGCAATGGCCTAGTTATAAATTTTTGAGCAATTGACATAGCAAATAAATTATGAATTGTACCTACAATTAATGGCAACAAAAATACAACTTTTAATTGTCTTGATATTATTTTCTCAATATCTTGATTATTTGCCCCAAGTTTTTTTAGCATAATATATCGTTCTTTATCATCATATATATTTGATAATTGCTTAAATAAAATTATACTTCCTGTACACAAAAGAAATACTACAGATAGAAATATACCTATAAATAACATAAGACCACTTACTCTAATTAAATCATTATAGTTTTCGACATTTGATGTAAAATTAAAAGGATAAGTTGATTCCATATTTTTATCAACTATATTTTTTAATCTTAAAGACATATCAAACTCTTTTTTTTCATTTTTTATATCAATTAATCTTAATAATCTCGATTCTCCTCCTGATTTTAATCTATTAAATATGCTATCTTTTACCACAATTAAATCAAATGTTGATTGTAAATTTATTTCTGGCTCTAAAATATTTTTTTGAACTGTAAATAAATTCATCTTCTCTTTTTCTTTAATGTATACATCTATTTTTTGAGTACCAGTACTTTTAAGAAACATTCTCTTATATGAATCTGAAACATAATATACATGCTCTTCTGAAGTTAATTCTTCATAATTACTGTTTTGATATTGTCTTAATTTCTTAAAATCACTTTCTTTAATAAAATCTACAATCACTGTATTTTCTCTATAAACTCCTCCTTTTTTATAGTACAATTTAAAATTTACATCTCTACTTATAAACTCTACTGTCTTATCAAAAAGCACCTTATCATCTTCTTTATATTTATATAGCAGCTTATCGATTTCATTATTTACAAGAGAATTTTCTGCATTTATAGTATAACTATACTTGTAGTTTTCATTTATATTTCTATCTATATCGTAATAAATTGATATTGTAAATCCTAACATAGTTACACTTGTAGCTATTAATATTGCTATTATTGCCAATACTCTGCTATTATTCTTTAATTTGAATCCAAGTTCTGAAAATGCAATTAGATTTCTTCCCTTGTAATAAAAACTTTTTTTCTTCTTAGCAACATCTATAATTATCGACATTATTGATGAAAAAAATAAAAAAGTACCTGGTATTATTGTAATTAATATAAAAGCTGAAAACATTATGTTTTCAACAATGAAATGACTAACTGACATTAAATAAGAAAATACTATCAGTAAAACTCCAAGAGTTCCCTTTAGCTTTATAAATCTTTTATTTGTATATTTTTCTGGTGACTTCTTAAATAACTCTACAATTTTTTTATTCCTAATAACTATAATATTTCTCATTCCAATTACTACAAATATTATTAAAAATATTCCTAATGTCTGAATTAAAGCCCTTATACTTAAAGTCATCTTTACTACTATAATCTCTTTCATTAATTTTACAAGAATCATTGTCATAAGCTTTGAAAATAAAAAACCTAAAGATATTCCTATTAATATTGCAAAGATTCCCATCAAAAAAGTTTCATATAAAAATATTCTGCCTATCTGATTTTTTCTCATTCCAATCAAGCTATAAGTACCTATCTCTTGCCTACGTCTATTAAAGAAAAATGAATTTGAATAATATATAAACAAAAAAACAAATACCACTATTACAATTGAACTTGTATTAATACCTATTTTAGTTTTTCTACCAAGTAAATTTAAGGCTTCATTGTACTCTATTGACTTGAAACTAAAGAATATAAATACACTAAATACAATTGAAACGAAGTACATAAAATAGCTTAAAAAGTTCTTTTTTATATTTTTTATAGCAATTTTAAATAAACTCATTTTTATTAACTCCTCCAATTAAGGAAACTGTATTTAGTATTTTATTATAGAATTCTTTTGTGCTTTCTCCTTTTATAAGTTCTGTAAAGATTATTCCATCCTTTATAAAGAGTATTCTACTACAAAAACTTGCACTTATAGCATCATGTGTTACCATTAATATTGTTGAATCGTTATCTTTATTTAATTTTACTAGAGAATTTAATAAATCCCTTGCAGATTTAGAATCTAATGCTCCTGTAGGCTCGTCTGCAAGTATTAATGATGGTTTTGTTACTATTGCTCTACAAACAGCGCCTCTTTGTTTTTGTCCACCTGAGACTTCATTAGGATATTTATCTAATACTGATTCTATATTTAGTGATTTTGAAACTTCTTTTATTCTACTTTCTATTACTGATACTTTTTCATTTTTTAAAGAAAGAGGTAGCATTATATTTTCTTTTATAGTTAATGTATCTAAAAGGTTAGAGTCTTGAAATACAAATCCAAGATTATCACGTCTAAAGTCGGCTAATTTATTTTGTTTCATTTTAATAATATTCTTATTCTCTATATAAACATTTCCTGATGAAGGCAAATCTATTGTAGAAATAATGTTCAAAAGAGTTGATTTTCCAGCTCCAGATGAACCCATAATACCTACAAATTCGCCTTTATAAACTTTAAAACTTATTCCCTTTAAAGCTTCATATTTTGAGCCTTTTCTACCATACTCTTTTTTTATATTTTCAACAATTAATATTTCTTCCATAATTACTTACCACTCCTCAACATAATTGCTCATTTTCCAATTCTTATAAATATATTATATATATTAAAGTAGTTTTTAACCATTTACTTATATTAATATAATGTTACATTTCTGTAAGTATTAATTATATTTCTTCCTTTTTACTAGAATTATATTTAAAATATAATTTGTCAAGTAAAATATAGTTATATTAATATAATTATTTTAAATTATAAGGTAGAAATGTTTGAACTTATCAAGTAAAATATAGTTATGTTAATATAACTATTCTGGATTAGGAGGTAAAAATGTTTAAAATAATGGTAATTGAAGATGATGTTTCATTAAAACATCAAATAGCAGATTGTCTTTCTAAATGGGGACATATTGTCTATCAAATAGAAAATCTTGAAAACATAATAGAAGAATTTAAGCATTATAAACCACAATTGGTTTTATTAGATATAAATCTTCCATTTTATGATGGATTTCATTGGTGTAATGAGATAAGAAGAATTTCCAAAGTTCCAATAATATTTATTTCTTCAAGAAATTCTAATATGGATGTGATAATGGGTGTAAATCTAGGCGCAGATGATTATATACAAAAACCATTTTCTATAGATGTTTTAATAGCTAAAGTAAATGCTCTTTTAAGAAGAACTTATAATTTTGTTGATAATAATTCAAATAAAATTGTCCATAATGGGGTTACTTTGGATTTATCAACTGCAACTATATGTTATAAAGATAGTACTATTGAGCTAACCAAAAATGAAATTAAAATTCTTCATGAACTTATGAGGAATAAAAGTAAAATAGTTAGTAGAAATAAACTTATGAAAAAATTATGGGATAATGATTGGTTTGTAGATGATAATACTCTCACTGTTAATGTAAACAGAATACGTTCAAAATTAAGTGAAATTGGATTGGAAGACTTTATAGAAACTAAAAGAGGATTAGGTTATATAATCAGTTAAAATAGTTTTAAGTAGGTGAATTTATGAGTTTTAAAGATTTTCTCAAAGATAAACTCGAATTTTTAGTATACAACTTTGGTTTCTTACTTTTTACGATAGCAGTTATTATATTTTCTCCTATTGATGCTCTCTTAGTAGATACTATTGTATACATATTAATTGTAAATATAGTATTTTCATTTATATATATACTTACTGGCTACATTAAGAAAAATAGATTTTTAGAGAAAATTAAAAATAATACATTCAAAGTTAGTACTAATGATATAGAATTAGTTAAATGTACAAATGAAGAAAAAATATATTTGGATATAATTAAAGGTTATCAAAACCAGTGTGATGATATAATAGATATCAATACTAAGAAATTTGAAGAAAATAAAGAAATTATGAGTATGTGGGTACATGATATAAAAATACCTATAGCAATAATTAAACTAGTACTTGAACAAAACGAAGATTTAATCGAAGAAAAAATTTCAGATGATATTGATAAAGAGATATTTAGAATTGAAAATTCTGTTGAAAGAATTTTATATTTATCTAGACTTGAAGATTTTCATAAAGATTTTTTGATTCAAGAAGTAAATATTGAAAATATTCTTAGAGATATTATAAGAAAATATTCAAAATATTTTATCTCAAAAAAAATAATTTTAAACTTAAATAATTTGAATTATACAGTTTTATCAGACGAAAAATGGCTTCACTTCATATTCGAGCAATTATTAAATAATTCCCTAAAATATGCCTCAATAGAAGATAATATATCTATCTATTGCAAAACCCACAAAAATTATTTACAATTAAGGGTGGAAGATACTGGCTGTGGTATAAAAAAGGAAGATTTAAATCGAATATTCAATAAGGGATTTACAGGTAATAATGGAAGAAATAACACTAAATCTACAGGGCTTGGTCTTTATTTAGTAAAAGAACTTTGTGACAAACTTGGCCATAAAATTGATGTAGATTCAGAGTACAATCAATATACAAAAATTACTATTACATTCAAAGATTATCTATAGTATCTTATATATTGATAAGTTATTTTCATTTGACTTATATTCAACATGCTTCTTATAATGATTCTATATGTACATCCCAGTATATAATAAGTAGTTTTTATACAAAGGAGGAAAACATGTCTTTTCTAAAAAAATTTAAAAATAAAAAATTTAGAAATAGTAGCTTTAAGAGTAATAGCTTTAAAAATACTAGCTTTGGAAGTAATAATTTCAAAGCTAAAAATAAAGGTTTTAAAAATAATCCTTTTAAAAACAAGAGATTTAAAATCTATGCAGGAATCGTGATAATCATACTTTTAATATTAGGGGTACTTGCTTATGTCGATTCAAAAAATACTGAATTACAAACTAATGAAAACTTCATAGAAACATACACTATTCCAGAAAACGAAAAAATATTTATAAATGGTATGGTTGTTCCTAAGCAAACTAAAGACTTTAATATTTCTGGAGATTATGAGTTAAGTGATGTAAATGTTACAAATGGTCAAAAGGTAAATCAAGGAGACCTTCTTTTTACTGCTAAAAATCCAACTATAATATCAGAAATAGATAGTCTAAAATCACAACTTAGCCAATATAAAAAACAAAAGATATCACTTGCAAATATTGATGAAAATAGAGATGCTATAGCTTCTATAAATGCACAAATAACAGCTTTAAACTCTCAGATAGCTTCTTTAGATAAGAAAGCATATGATAGAACTACTGCTCCTTTTGATGGTACTGTATATTTAAATGACCAAACTGGAAATCCAGACCAACCAGCTTCATTTATGACTATTCAAGGTCTAGAGTTTTATATGAAGGGGCAAGCAAGTGAACAAGATTTACCTAAGATGAAAATTGACCAAATGGTTAATATATTAGTTTTCTCAACTGACCAAAATCTTACTGGTAGAATAAGTTTTATATCTGATAAGCCATCTACTCCAAGTAGCGAGATGGGAGCTCAACAAAGTACTTTATCTTATTATGATATAAACATAGCATTTGATAACCAAGAAGGGTTGACAAATGGATTCCATCTTCAAGCATCACTTGAAGTAGCTAACTCAAGCTTTAAAATACCAGCATCTTGTGTACTTAAGGATAAAAAACACTCATATGTATTTAAAGACTTAGATGGAATCTTGAAAAAACAAATTGTAGATGTTGCAAGTAAAAATAATGACTTTGCTGTAATTAGAGGCGGTCTTGAACAAGGTGATATAGTAATAAAATACCCTACTAAAGAAATGAAAGAAGGAGACCCAGTTCAAGGTGATGGTGTAACTGCTGGCTCTAATAATAATGGAGATGCTACTCCAGACAAAAATTTAAAAGAAGTTAATATGGATGTGAATTAATTTACATATGTTAATTAAATTAGAAAATATTCAAAAATATTACAAAGTAGGGAAAGATGAATTACATGTTTTAAAATCCTTAAATTTAGAAATTGAATCTGGAGAATTTGTCATGATAATGGGTAAATCTGGTAGTGGTAAAACCACTTTACTTAACATCTTAGGTTTTCTTGATGTGTTTGACGAAGGAAGATATATATTTGATGGCACAGATGTAACTAATCTCAGTGAAAATGAGCGTTCTGTTTTTAGAAATATCAATATTGGTTTTGTTTTTCAACAATTTAATTTAATAGAAACTTTAAATATATATCAAAATGTAGAGCTACCTCTAATTTACAATAAAATATTAAAAAAATCTGAAAGAGAAGAAATTGTTAAGAGCAAACTAAAATCTGTTGGGCTTTTAGATAAAATCAAACAAAAACCTCTTCAATTATCTGGTGGTCAGCAACAACGTGTAGCTATTGCACGTTGTTTGGCAAATGACCCTCAAATAATCTTTGCTGATGAACCAACTGGAGCATTGGATAGTGAAACTAGCAAGGAAATTATGGAACTTTTGACAGAACTTAATGAACAAGGCAAGACTATAATAATGGTTACACATGATCAGGATTTGACTAAGTATGCAACTAAGGTCATACGACTTAAAGATGGTGTGTTTACTTCGGAGGTGTAATCATGGGCTTATTAAAAAATTCTTTGGCTAATTTAAAGGGGCACAAGCTTCGTGTCTTTGTAGCTTTACTTTGGATTATTATAGGAATAACTTCAGTAATACTTGTTAGTTCTATAGGTAATGGATTTCAAAAAGAAATCAAGAAATCTGTAAATAACGCTAATCCTAATAAAACTACTATTTCATTTGAATCAGCTGATAACACAGGTCTTACCAATGATATGAGTATATTTTTAAAGCCATTCAATGCAAAAGATTTAGAAGAATTATCATTTGTTGAAGGTGTAGAAAGAATTGCTCCTGCAAGAGATGGATTTAATCTTGATTCAACTTATTCTTCTGAGGCATCTTTTGATAAAAAAACGACTTATGTGGAAGTTGGACCAGTAAAAAAAGATTCAAAAATAAATTTAATCTGTGGTAGAGATTTTTCCTTGGATGATGAAAAAAGAAAGGTAATTCTACTTACACAGCAAAGTGCAAGTGAAATTTTTGAAAATCCAGAAGACGCTTTAGGCCATGGTATTAATGTAAATGGAACTATATTTGAAATAATTGGAGTATTGGATGATTCTTCTAACCAACAACAAGCTGGAGGATTTTTAGGAGGTTATCAAGATATGCAATTTATAACTTCTCTTATACCTAAAAAAGCTTTTGATAGTCTAATGAGTCAAAACTCTTACTCCACTGAAATTTATCAGTTAGACTTAGTTTGTTCTAAAGGATATAATGTGAATGAAGTTGCAAACAATATTATAGCTAAACTATATGAAATGCATCCTGGTATCAATGGTTCTTATACTACACCAGACCCAACTGAACAAACAGCTTATCTTGAAAGCATCAATTCTAATGTCAATAAATATGTATCTATAATAACTGTAGTTGCAATGTTTGTTGGTGGTATTGGTGTAATGAATATAATGTATGTATCAGTTATGGAAAGACAAAGAGAGATTGGTATAAGACGTGCTATTGGTGCAAAACCTAGGTCTATATTATTTCAATTTTTAGTTGAAGCTGTTTTTATAACGGTATGTGGAGGAATTTTAGGAACTATAGTTGGATTTATTGCTACTAACTATGTTTCTAAATACATTGGATTTGAAGCAATTCCTAGCTTAAATAGCTTACTTTATGCTATTTTGGCTACTATATTAACTGGAGTTGTATTTGGTTTAATACCAGCCTTTAAAGCCTCTAAACTAGACCCTATAAAGGCAATTTATAAATAGTATTTCCATTAATAAGTTATTATTTTTAAATTGTTTTCTAAAACATGCTTAAATATTTAATGCACTATTATATATGATAGATTAAGAACTTAATCTTTTTCAAATCAAATATAATAGTGCATTGTTATTTTCAAAATTACTAATGAATTATTTGCTTTAAATATTTTTAATATTAATATCTAATCTATTATGCCTCTTATGAAATCTGTTTTGTTATCACAATAAGAGTTAACATCATACCTATAAAGTTTTGCTAGCTTCTTTTTTAAGTCAGAATATTCTTTAACCTTATCTGGATTTAGTCTCAAATACTCTCGAAATTTAATATGCTCTAAATATCCTTTCCCATCTTTAGGACATACATATAAATTATGCTCCATGAAACTAGTTGTCTCATAAGAAAATGCTTCTCTTCCTTCTACTTCTAAATTGCCTAGATGTTTATACCCTAATTTTTTTAGTTTACTGACAACATCATTTAAGTAGCTATAATCTCCAATTATTATATCAACATCTAATCTAGGTTTTGCAGAAAGCCCTTCAACAGATGTGCTACCAACATGTTCTATTTTCAAAATCGAATTACCTAGAGTCTTTTCTAGTGTAGATTTTAATTTTTCAAACTCATACTTCCAATTTGGATTATAATCTACTATTTCAACAATTTTTGTAGTTAATCCTGTTACTTTTAATTGGTAGACATCATGTTTCATTACTTGTCCTCTATAAATCTTGTCGCACTCAGATATTTTCTTCATACCTAGTTTTTTTGCCACATTTATAGATGCTATATTTTCAGGTCTGATATCTGCTACTAAAGTATCTACATTTAAGTTTCTAATAGCATAATCTATACATATAGTAGCACCTTCTGTAGCATAACCTTGATTCCAATATTCTCTTTTTACTATATAACCTATTCCTAACCCTATGTCCTGTTTTATAAGGCCTATTTGCCCCACTACATTATCTATATACTTATCTATAACAATAAAATATCCATATCCATCATTATTATATCTCTGTATATTTCTATCAATCCATTCTGTAACTTCTTCATCAGAAAAAGCATGTTCCCATGCATACATTACTTCTGAATCTTGTAACATTTTACTTATTTCCTTAAAATCACTATGATTCATTTGTCTAATATATAATCTTTTGCTTTCAATCACTGTATTCACCACCCTTAAAACACAACCTTAAGCGTTGTATACAACTTCTCCATTACATATAGTATAATTAACTTTCCCATATAGAGATTTACCTCTAAATGGGGAATTGTCAGCTTTAGAAGCAAAATCTTCAACTATCCATTCTTCTTCAGGATTAAATATAACAATATCTGCTACTGCTCCTTCTTCTATAAAACCAACATTTAAATTGTATAGTTTTGCAGGATTTGTAGACATTTTTTCTATTAACTGCATCATACTAAGATGATTTTTATATACTAAGTTTGTTATTCCAAGAGACAACGAAGTTTCAAGCCCTATAATACCACTTGGAGCTTTTATAAACTCTCTATCTTTTTCTTCTTTACTATGAGGTGCATGGTCTGTTGCTATTATCTCAATAGTACCATCATTTAACCCTTCTATAATCTTATCTCTATCCCACTTAGTTCTTAAAGGCGGATTCATTTTTGCATTTGTTCCAAACTCTAATACATCTTCCTCAGTCAGTGTAAAGTGATGTGGTGAAGCTTCTGCAACTACGTTTGCTCCAAGATATTTTGCAAATCTAACCATATCAACAGAAACCCCAGAACTTATATGTTGTATATCAATCTTAGCACCAGTTTTTAGTGCTAACATGCAATCTCTAGCAACCATTACATCTTCTGCTACATTCGATGCACCTTTTAGACCAAGCTCTGAAGCTATCTTTCCTGCATTTACGCCAGGATTTCCAACTAAAGAAGGGTCTTCTTCATGAAAACTAAGTGGTACATCTAACTCTTTTGCCTTAATCATTGCTTCCATAATTAGACTGCTATCCATTAAAGGTAATCCATCATCAGTAAATCCTGGAACTCCAGCCTTTTTAAGATTTTCCATATCCACTAACTCTTTACCTTCAAAACCTTTTGTTATAGCTGCTGCTTGTAAAACATTTATACATGCATTTTTTGCTTTTTCCTTCACATAGTTAAAAGTATCTTCATTATCTACAATTGGGTCAGTATTTGCCATACATATAACTGTTGTAAATCCACCTCTAGCTGCAGATTTAGCTCCACTATCTATATCTTCTTTATATGTAAATCCTGGGTCTCTAAAATGTACATGTACATCTACTAATCCAGGTGCAACTATATTCCCACTAGCATCTATTATTTTTTCAAATTCATCATTTTCATCAAAATTACCTATTTTATAGATTTTATTTTCTTTTATAATTAAATCTATTTTCTCATCTCTTTGACTCTTAGGGTCTATCACTCTACCATTTTTAATTAAAATCATGTTATTTCTCCTTTATAATTTTCATTTATATAGACTCATATAATATTATACATTATTTTACATACTTAAATACAAAATTACGTTTGACATCAATAGCCTTTTTAGGACAAAGTTCATGACAACAGTAACATCTTATACATTTATTTAAATCTATAAGAGCACCTCTATTCCCTATCTCTATGGTATTTGCAGGACAAGCTTCCTTGCACTTTCCACATTTTATACAATCCTTAAATCTAACCACTGGCTTTGGTGTTATAAGTTTTGAAATAGGTTCATTTAAAAATTTTGGCAATTTTACAGAAAATAGCCTTAAATCTTTACTTACAATTGGTACCTTATAATCTTTTATAATTAAATCCTTTATATCTTCTCCTACAATCTCAATATCTAAAAAGTCTTCTTTTATATACTCTCTTTTAATAGCCCCTCTAATTGTAGCAACTTTATTTGGAAGCAAACCTATAATCTTACATGCAACAACATCTATAGCATATGGATTTTGTGATGCTAATAAAACACCTATTTCTTTAGGGTTTCCTGCTGAAGGACCATCCCCTTCCATCCCTACAATTCCATCCATAATTGTCAGTGTCGGATTTACATAATCACAAATATCTAAAAGTACATTTTCACAAAATAATTCCTCTGTAGGAAATCTATAATGTATTTCTGCTTTTTTTAATCCAGCTATACATCCATATAAGTTTTTTGTTCCACCAGTAAAAGTTGCCATCACATGTGTTTTTAATTTACAAAGATTTATTACATAATCAGCATCTATTACTGGTTTAATAATATCCATATATTTAAGAGCATGCGCTTTTTCACTATGTATCTTAACATCTGAAACATCATAATTTAATTTGATACCTAAATCATTTGCTACCTTTTCAATTCCAGATGTCTTATATATACTTTTAAGAGAGGCTTGATTATATGGTCCACCAGGACTATCTGCTACTACTACATCACAGTTTAATTCTAAAAGCTTTTCGCATACAACCCTTACTACCATAGGATGAGTAGTTGTAGCTTCTTCAGGCTTTTTTTTCATCAGTAGATTTGGTTTTACAAGTACTTTACTTCCTTCTTTTACAAACTTGTTAAGGCCTCCAATGTCATCTAAAATTTTTTCAATAGAAAATCTTACATTTTCATACTCATAATTTTTACAGCTTCTAACAGATACCGATTTCATATTATCTTCACCCTTTTATTACAAAGATTTTTTTATATTTTTTGTATAATTTAAAAAAGGAGAAACCAAAGTTTCTCCTTTTAATCTATGTTTTTAATTATTATTTTCCAAAATGTCTATTTAATAATCCTAAGAATGCTTTACCATGTCTAGCTTCATCTTTACACATTTCATGTACTGTATCATGTATAGCATCTAATCCTAATTCTTTAGCTCTCTTAGCTAATTTTAATTTTCCATCAGTTGCACCATATTCAGCGTCAACTCTAACTCTTAAGTTTTCTTTTGTATCTGCAACTACAACTTCTCCAAGAAGTTCTGCAAATTTAGCAGCATGTTCAGCTTCTTCAAAAGCTATTCTCTTATATGCTTCTGCTACTTCTGGATATCCTTCTCTATCAGCTTGTCTACTCATTGCTAAATACATTCCTACTTCTGTACATTCACCAGTAAAGTTAGCTCTTAATCCTTCGATTATTTCTGCATCCACACCTTGAGCTACTCCTATTCTATGTTCGTCAGCCCAAACCATTTCACCTTTCATTTCTTCGAATTTATCAGCTCCAACTTTACATACTGGACATTGTGCTGGTGCAGCATCTCCTTCATGTATATATCCACATACTGTACAAACAAATTTTTTCATAATTAAATTCCTCCCAATTTTATATTAATTAAATTTTTATTTTAAAGTTTAATAACTTGCTACAAGAATATATATACCCCATGTACTATAGTTTAAACACTAAAAATAAAATTTATTTCCTAATTAATTTTATCACTTTGAAACATTGGTATCAACTAAGTTTTGATGTCAAATTTCTACATAATATATACTTTATTTGATTAATTAGGAAACAATTGTCTATTTAAATACTTTCTAGTGAAGAATCTTTTGACTCTTTAAGTTCTACTTTTTTACTTTTTAAAAATGATAATTTAGTTTCTGCTGTTATAATTGCACCAAATATCAATATACTACCAATAACTAATTTGGCTGTAATAGGTTCTTTTAAAATTATTATAGAAAATATAGTCCCAAATATAGCTTCAGTAGATAGTATTATGGCTGTTCTAGTTCCATCAACTCTCTTTTGACATATAGTTTGGAATAAAAACCCTATTGAAGTACTAAATATAGCTAAATATATAGTTCCCATATATCCAGACAATTCAGCTTCCATTTTCAACTGTCCTGCAAATGTCTGAACTACTAAAGACAGTAAAAATGCTACAGTAAATTGAATAGCTGTTAATGCCATTGGATTGTTATCTTTAGCAAATTCGCTAGTAAAGAATATATGAAATGCAAATCCAAATGAACATATAAGTGTTAAAAAATCTCCAAAATTAACAGAGAAATCAGCCTCTAAAGAAAGTATACCTATACCTACAAGAGCTACTAAACTACTTATTAATCCTATTTTATCTAGTTTTCTTCTATAAAGTATAAATCCTATGAATGGAACTATTACAACATTTGCTGCTGTTATAAATGCATTTTTAGATGGTGTAGTGTACATAAGTCCAATGGTTTGTACTGTAAAGGCTAAAAATAAAAATATTCCTAAAAGCCCTCCTGCTTTTAATAAATGCTTTCCCATATTGGCACGAATTTGTTTAAAAAATAATAAATTCATAATTACAGCTGCCAAGAAAAATCTTATAGTTATTATTTGTAGAGGTGTAAGCCCACCATCTAGTGCAAATTGGGTTGCTACAAAGCCACTTCCCCATATAATTGCTATGAATATTAGTCCTATTTCTCCAAAGTATTTTTTCAATAAAGCCCCCTCCTTTTTATTTTTTTGCAAAATTATAAACCCCCTAAACAGCAAGAGAGTTTTTCTATAAGCATTACTATAAATTTATATAGTTATAGTAAATTTTTTCAGTATTTTAAATCTAGATTTATATCCACTATTTAACATTAATATATTAATCATTTTTTGTAAACACCTTTTTAATAAATTTTTACCTTTTTTATATTTTTTTTACTTATATTAAATTTTTTTATAGATAATTTCAATATCTAGGATAATTTAATATTATGCAAATAATGTTGTATAAGTTACACTTTAGTTATTTTAGTTACAACTTTGTCGGTTTACTTTTTCTACTTTCTTCGATATAATTATAATATATTTTTGATACAATTCGACAAAAAGGGGGAATGTTGAAATCATGGTAAAAAAAAGAAAAAAGAAAACTATGGCACTTACTATAATTGTTGTAATAGTTATTGGTATTTTTTCTATGGCATGGGCGGATATGTCCAAGAAAAGAGAAATTAAAGAAACTCAAGAAAAGCTTAAAGCTGAAAAATTAGAAAAAGAAAGAATTGAAAAAGAAAAAAATGAGCCTATCATTGGTGCAAAAAAAGAAGCTGCAAAAGAATATGGATATGACGCAAAATTAGTTTGGGATAAACTTAACAAATACGACTATTCAAATAATGGAGAAAAAATAGTATTCCTTACATTCGATGATGGACCATCTACTACTAATACTCCACAAGTCCTAGATATCTTAAAAAGACACGATGTTAAAGGAACTTTCTTTATTAAGGGGGATTCTCTTGAACGAAAAGGTGCCAATGAAATTTTAAAAAGAACATTTGATGAGGGAAATGCAATAGCTCATCACTCATATTCTCATGACTACAAAAAACTATACCCTGGCAGAAGCCTAAATCTTGATACATTTGTAAATGAACTTAATAAAACAGATGAAGCCATGAAAAAAGTTCTAGGAAGGAATTTTTCATCACATGTAGTTAGATGCCCAGGTGGATATATGTCATGGAAAAATATGGAACCTTTAGGTAACTACTTAAAAGAAAAAAATATGGCATCAATAGACTGGAATGCTCTAAATGCTGATGCAGAAGGTAAAAAGAAAAATGCTCAAGAGTTATTTGAACATGCAAAGAAATCTTCTGAAGGTAAAGAAATAGTTGTACTTTTAATGCATGATACTTATGGAAAGCAAGAAACAGTAAATGCACTAGACCAAATTATAACATATTTTAAAGATAATGGTTACCAATTTAAAACCTTAATATAATAAAAAAGCAAGTTCATTGATTATACTTTTATATAACCAACGAACTTGCTTTTATTTTACTTTACTAACTCTATTTTTACAAATTTTTTCTTTCCTATTTGAACAACAAGTTCGCTTTCTTTAGCAACTGTACTTAAATCTTCCACTTTCTCACCATTTACTTTTACTCCACCTTGAGATGCTAATCTTCTAACTTCACTCTTACTTTTAACAATCTCATTAGAAACTAATACTTCAATTAAATCAAATTCTTCTTGTTTAACTTGAATTGTTTGTATATCTTCAGGTATTTGACCTTTTTGGAATACAGATTTAAACCTTTCCTCAGCTTCTTTAGCAGCTTCTTCTCCATGGTATAAAGTTACTATTTCTCTTGCTAGATTCATTTTTATATCTCTTGGATTTACTGAACCATCTTTTAACTGAGTTTCAATTTTATTAACTTCATCAGGATGAACATCAGTTACTAAATTATAGTATTTAACTATAAGTTCATCAGGAATCTCCATAGATTTTTGGTACATTATTCCAGCTTCTTCATCTATTCCAATATAGTTACCTAAACTCTTACTCATTTTTTCTTTTCCATCTAAACCTTCTATTAAAGGCATCATTATTACTATTTGAGATTCCATACCAAATTCTCTTTGTAAAGATCTTCCCATTAATAAGTTAAATCTTTGGTCAGTTCCACCAAGCTCTATATCAGCTTCTAATGCTATTGAATCATATGCTTGCATCAATGGATAGAAAAATTCATGCACTGATATTGGCATTTGTCCTTCATATCTCTTCTTAAAATCTTCTCTTTCCAACATTCTCGCAACAGTAATAGTTGCAGCTAATTTTATTACATCTTCAAAGTTTAATTTAGCTAGCCATTCACTATTAAATCTTACAATAGTTTTTTCTTTATCTAAAACTTTAAATATTTGTTCTTGATAAGTTTTTGCATTTTCAAGAACTTGCTCTGTTGTTAAAGCTTTTCTAGCTTTAGATTTTCCAGTTGGGTCTCCAATTTTACCTGTAAAATCTCCAATTATAATTACTATTTGATGACCTAAATCTTGTAATTGTTTCATCTTTCTAAGAACTACTGTATGACCTAAGTGTATATCTGGAGCACTTGGATCTAACCCCAATTTTACTATCATAGGTTTTCCTTCTTTTTCTGATTTAATAAGTTTTTCTCTTAGCTCTTTTTCGTCTATTAAGTCGTCTACACCTTTCATAATGATTCGCATTTGCTCGTCTATTGATTTCATTTTCATTCCTCCTAAAATATTTATATAATCTATGATTTTTATTTTTATAATAAAAAAAGCTCTCATCCTATTAAAAGGACGAAAGCATTGCTTACGTGTTACCACCTTAGTTCACTAATATCTCACGATATTAATCTCTGTAGAGTATAATTTGTTTACTCATGTACTATAACGTGTACTATTCCGATATCTCTTAGTGGTTGTTATCTTTCAGAGATATTGCTCCAAGATGTATTCAAACTAAATCAATTTATTCCATTTCACCAAACTGGAACTCTCTGTTAAATAAAATTCAGCTCTACTTCTTCTCTTCACAGCACTTATATATTCAGATTATTTCATCAATTACAAGAAATTTTTCTTAACTTACTCATAATATATTATTATTTTTACATTTTGTCAACCTTTTTTATTATTATATACATGTTTTTTTACATTATACTACTTTTTTATATTTTTTACCAATGCATAAAGTTTATTTTTCAATTAAAATATTTATTTGTTTATCGACAATATTAATTTGAGTCAATCTTATATTCATTTTCTTATTTAAAAATGCATTTATAATTATTAATCCCATAACAGTTATCTTAAACATTAGAAATAAAGATATAACTACTATCAAAAAAGAAATTCTAGCGTATGCTACTTTTCCAAATTTAGTTATTATAAAATTTTGTAGTGACATACAGGAATCTCTAATAACAAAATACATACACAAATATCCAATTGATATAAAAATTGTTTTTAAGTAAACTAACTCAGTTTTAATATTTAATATATTTGTAACTTCAAAAATAGTTAAATAAAACACACACATATAAAAAACTTTCTTTGAGCAACATAAAAATTGATTTAAAAATCTAAAACTCTTAAACACTAGAAACTTTTTTAATGCATTAGAGTTTAAAATATGTAATTTATGTCCCATAATCAAACTTAAAAAGTATATACAAAAAACCATTCCAAAAGGAAACAGTGCTATCAGTAAGTAAAAAATAGAATCTGAGTATTCATTAAAATAAATCAATTTACTATATCCCTGAAATTCTCTCATAAAACTGTATCCTATTAATGCTGAAGCATATATATCAATAAAAACCATTATAATGACTCCAATAATTGAACCATATACTAAATCATCCATAACTGTTGATGATTTACTTATCAAATAACCACATATTATACCAAGTAAGACACTCTGACTTGCCCAAATAGCAGTTCCCAAGTTTCCAAACACCAAGGAAATTATTAAAAGAGATATAACTCCAGATAAAACAGTATACTTTAAATCACACTTTAAACATATTATACAAAAAAATATTGGCACTATAAAATCTAAATAAATGGCATATCCAAACCCAGTCCCTACAGCTATAATTGTTATTACTATAAATAAAGACGACAATAAAGCCGCTTCAGTTAATTTTTTGGTAGTATTCAAAACAACTTCCTCCACAAACCATAATTTTTCTAACTAATATTTTGTTTTTAATACAGTATAACACTTTTTTAAAATATTTTTAACACATACCTATTTTAATAAAAGTATTACTGTTAAAAATTATAAAATGGTATAATATATCTTAATATTTGGTTTTAATATACTTAGGAGGTAATTATTATGTTTAAAATAAAACACTTTAATGATTTAAGTCTAAATGAGTTTTACGAAATAGCAAAGTCAAGATATGAAGTATTTGCATGCGAACAGAGGATATTTTCATTAAATGATTATGATGATGTAGACAAAAACTCTTATCATATATTTTTAGAAGAGAATGGGTTGATTTGTGCTTATGCCAGAATAATCCCTAAAAAATATAGCTCTTATAATGATGTTTCTATTGGTAGGGTTTTAGTTCTTTCTACTCATCGAAAAAAGGGCTTGGCAAAGAAAATGATGGACTGTGCTATAGACTTTATAAAGGTTAATTTGCATGAAAATAATATAACCTTATCAGCACAGGCTTACATAAAAAATCTTTACTTATCTTGTGGTTTTAAAGAAATTTCAGAAGTGTATGATGAAGCAGGTATTGAACATATTAAAATGAGATTATAGTGTTGACAAGCTAACATTGTTAATATATAATTAAATCATAAATTAAATATTGAATTGATATCTAGGTATTTGAAAATACCTTATATAAGTCAGAAGGCTTTTGCGCTTTCTGACTTTTTTATTATCAAAATTCAATAATTATATAGATTCAAAATGTTAATTTTTATTCTATATTCTACTTTCCCCAAAAGTAAGAATTATACCCAACTTTGTGATAGGCATATTGCCTATCTTTTTTTTGCAAAAAGTAACAAGGTAATAGCATAGTGCATAGTTTAAAATAAGAAGATTAGCTCAGGCTAAATTTCATGCATGGAGGTGCTACTATGAAAAACCTTAATGATATTCAAGTGAAAAAAACTGTTAAAGTTGAAGATATATTATCTAGTGGTAATTTAAGAGAGAGAATGTTAGCGCTTGGTCTTACTAGAGGAGCTGTTATAGATGTAGTTAGAAAAGGACCAAAAAATAATTTAACTGTCTACAACATCAGAGGTAGCAAGATAGCTCTACGACAAGAAGAAAGTAGACTAATATTAGTTTCTGACATTTAAAATTTTCTAGCAGGAGGATATTAATATGGGTTTAACACACAACTCAACTAAAATGAATTCTTTAAAAGACATGTTTGATATAGATAACAAGGAAGACCAGTTTGTAATTGCACTAGCTGGTAATCCAAATACAGGTAAAAGTACTGTATTTAATCATCTTACTGGACTTAGACAACACACTGGAAATTGGCCAGGAAAAACTGTAGCTACAGCTCGTGGTAATTTCAAATATCAAAATACAGAGTATGCATTAATAGATTTACCAGGAACATATTCTCTATTTGCTTTGTCACAAGAAGAGGTTGTAGCTCGTGATTTTATATGCTTTGGTAATCCAGATGCAGTAATAGTAGTGTGTGATGCTACATGTCTTGAAAGAAATTTAAATTTAGTTTTTCAAGTAATGGAACTCACAGATAAAGTCATTTTGTGTATAAATTTGATAGATGAAGCTAGAAAAAAAGGTATTAATATTAATAAAGATTTCTTAGAGGAATCTCTTGGAATTCCAGTTGTTTTAACTGCTGCAAGAAATGGTTCTGGTATGGGTGAACTATTAGAAATTTTAAATGATGTATCTTTTGATAGATACAAGTTTAATAATAAGCCAGTAAAATACAGCGAAAATATAGAAAACACAGTAAAATCAATTCAACCAGAGTTAGATGATATCATGCCAAATATAAATTCTAGGTGGTTGGGTCTTAGACTTATTGATGGCGATGAAAGTATTTTTGAATCTATGAGTAATTATATAGATAAAGATTCTATAGATGCTATTAACGAAGTAAAGAAAAAAGTTCCAAATGATATAAACAAACAGAAGACTAGAGATGAATTTACTAAAATCAATTATGATTATGCTAAAAAATTAAGTGATAAGTGTTGTTCTAATAATGCTAAAAAACCAACAGATAGAGAAGAAAAAGTAGATAAAATATTAACATCTAAAATATTTGGACTTCCAATAATGCTCTTATTATTAGGTACTATACTGTGGATTACTATAGAAGGTGCTAACTATCCATCCACTTTATTATCTAATTTATTACTTGGATTTGAACCAAGTATTTCAAATATATTAAATAGCATTAATTGTCCATTGTGGTTAAATGATATGTTAGTATTAGGATTATATAGAACTTTAGCATGGGTAATTTCTGTAATGTTACCTCCTATGGCAATCTTTTTTCCATTATTCACATTACTTGAGGATTTTGGATATTTGCCAAGAGTTGCATTTAACTTAGACCATCTATTTAAAAAAGCATGTGCTCATGGTAAACAGTGCCTGACTATGTGTATGGGATTTGGATGTAATGCTGCTGGAGTTATTGGTTGTAGAATAATTGACTCTCCAAGAGAAAGACTTATTGCTATACTTACAAATAACTTTGTACCTTGTAATGGTCGTTTTCCTACTTTAATAGCCATATCTACAATATTTTTTAGCTCTGTTGTAACTAGCTCTTTTGTATCTAGTATAGCAACTGCATTTTGTATAACCTTATTAATAATTTTAGGAGTTATAATAACATTGTTGGTTTCTTATACTCTTTCCAAAACATTATTAAAAGGAGTTCCTTCTACATTTACATTAGAACTTCCTCCTTATAGAGTTCCTCAAATAGGTAGAACTTTATATACTTCTATAATAGATAGAACAATATTTGTTTTAGGAAGAGCTGTAATGGTGGCTATACCTGCTGGTGTAATAACTTGGATATTTGCAAATATCTATATAGGAGATTTGAGCATATTATCACATGTTGCAAACTTTTTAGACCCTTTAGCTAAGCTAATTGGCCTAGATGGCTTCATATTAATGGCTTTTATTCTTGGTTTTCCAGCAAATGAGATAGTTGTACCTATACTTTTAATGGCTTATCTAGCAACTGGTTCTATGATAGAATTAGATAGCTTTAGTGCTCTAGGTCAAGTTCTTAGAGAACATGGTTGGACTTATTTAACAGCTTTAAATGTTATGTTATTTAGCTTACTTCATTGGCCTTGTGCAACAACACTTTTAACTATAAAAAGAGAAACTGGAAGTTTAAAATGGACTGCCTTAGGATTTTTAATGCCTACTGTACTTGCTTTTGTTGTTTGTTTTTTAACAACTTTTGTTTATAATTTATTTGTATAATTAGCATTTAGTTAACATTAAACTTTATCCTATAAGTATTATTTAAAAATTCATATACTTTATTATTAAAATAGAGGTATATTCAGGTGATAAGTAAAATTACTTATCACGTGAATATACCTCTATTTTAATTTTTAATTCTTATATAGATATTTGAATTGAAATCTCAGTCATATAATTTTCTTCATTATTTTCGCAAAAAAAGTCAAGTATACTTTCTTCATATGAATTACCAATAATTTTATAGTTATTATCGTATATATATTTTTTTAATTTTTCATAGGACTTATATGAGTCTTCATATCTCCCAATATGCTTTATACACACATACATTCCTTCTGGCTTTATATATAGCTTTTTATCTTTTATTTTTTTATCTATTTTTAAATAAAAACTTGATATACTTAAATATTCTCCATTTTTTATATTTTCATTACTTACTATTGCTCCTAGTTCATACCCCTGATACAGATTTTTTGACTTACAGTAATTTGTAAAATCAATCAATTCCATCATAAAATTGCCATCATTTATACTACTCAAATCACTTGATAATACTAAGTATTCTTCACATCTATTGGATATATAAATTTCTTCATTATATATCTTAGAAATACCTTCAACTGTAGTATTTATCCGGTTTTGTATTTTAGAACTTATTTGTTTTAATTTTTTTATTTTCTCTTTTATCTTTTTTTCTTCTTCTTTAAGCATTTCTACACAATGTTGAGGGCTTCTATTTTTTATATATTCTTTTATCTCTTCTAAACTCATGCCTATTTCTCTTAATGATTGTAATATATCTAATGTATCGTACTGATATACTGAATAATATCTATAATTGTTTTTATCTTTATATTCAGGTGAAAAAATCCCTATTTTATCATAAAAAATCAACGTCTGCTTAGAAACACCACATAGTTTTGCAAATTCACCTGTAGTAAAATACTGTTTTTCCAAGGTTTGTACACTCCTTTTCGCTTTGTTGTCTATATAGTTACTATATCCTTTAGTATTTACTAAATCAAGTAGTTATTATTTAATAAAATCAATATTTTTTTAATTTTAAAGGTCAAATGTCAGTTAGATATCAGTAAAATATTTTACCCACAATTTTATATAACTTTTCCATATTTTATCCATATCAATAAAAAGGTAGCACTTATATTAGTAGCTACCTTTTACTCTATTAATCTTCATCTTTCCAAGTTTTTATCCATTCTCATATTTCTGTTATTTTGTCTTCTGTTATTTCCTCTTTATGTAGCTTTGAAATTAGTTCTGATAAAGGATTGTTATGTAAACCTCAAAAAATTCTTTTTCTTTCTAATTTCAAATATTCTTTTTCTTTCACTAATACTGTATAGTGTACATGTCTTCTAATTCTCTGAGATATTAAAAAACCTTTTTAGTTAATCTTGCTAAGATTGTAATTGTAGTTGTATGTTTCCACCCATAGTTTTCATCCATTTCATCTGCAACATCTTTTGATATTACAGTTTTGTATCCCAAATTCCAAATAAATTTCATGAGTTTTAATTCTGCATCTGGTAATTTTTTATTTAGCATAATATATTCCTTCTTTCTATATAACATAAAATTTAACTTAAACTAATAGTAGGAACTTTTTAATACAAAAACTACAGGTAAAATTTACAATATATTCTACTTTTTTAGTTTATTTTTATCTTTTCTCTAAAAAAAATTGACATTTTACTCTTTTTAGGATATTATGAAGCTAACTTCACATGAAGTTAGCTTCATATAGAGAGAGGGTATGGAATGAAAACAAAAGTGCGAGAATTTCGAACAAATATGAGTTTAACACAGCAACAACTTGCTGATTTAGTCCATGTATCAAACAGAACAATTATTTCTATTGAAAAAGAGCAATATAGTCCTTCTCTTATGCTTGCTTATCGTATGGCACAAGTGTTTGGTATAACTATTGAAGAACTATGTTGTTTAAAAGAAAATAAAGAAATGGAGGACAAAAAACATGAAGGTAAAGAATAGACGAGGTTTTATAGTAGCTGTTATAGCTTCTATGTTATGCTGTGCTAGCATAGTTATTTACTGCATTTTAAAAGAACAAAGATTCCTAATTTCATCATTCCTTTTAATTACAATAGCAATCTTTAATTTTTACAATGCTTTTTCAAAAAAAGGCATTGTTGAAGAATTACAAGATAATGCAGATGAAAGAGACTTATACTTAACAATGAAAACAAGTCATATATTAGTTAAAATTATGAATTATACATTATGCGCTTTTACATTTCTTTTCATCATAGCTTATAGTGCATGGAAAAATCAATCACTTCTAGTTATAGCTATAACACTATGTGTCATTGAGATTTTTTTATTTGTTGCATATTTGCTCATAAATATACTTTTAGATAAAAAAGAGTAAATACAAGTTTATTAAAAACACAAGTTAATGTAACTATTTTAGAGGCTAATATATGTTTAATTTTTTTATAAATATGAGAGGTGATATAAGTGTGTTTTAAGACTTACATACTAAAAAGAACTCTAAACAACAATCAACTAGAAATAACTCGAAGTTTTGACTTAGATAATCTAATTTTTACTGCAACAGAAATATTAGAAGAAAATGAGATTGATTTGATAATTATTGATGAAGTAAATAATATTGTTTGGAAAAATGAAAAAAGCACTCCCCGACATGAGAATGCTTAGTTATAACTATAGAAGTGTATTGGCAGTACACTTCTATTTTTTTATTATATCATATGATTTAGGTTGTTAAAAAGACCTATTTAAATCAATTTTAAAGTGTGTTGAGTAATGTTCTTAATAGTTCATATATATTAATGAATTCCCAAAAAATAAGCACTCTTTTGCAGAAGTGCTTTTAGTGTAATTAATGAAACTTTGTAATACAATTATAACATGTCTTATGTTTTAGTATGATAGTTTTTGTTCGTTTTATTATTAAAACTTTTACTATAATTTTATTCCCTTTGTTAATATTTGTAATTTTTTAGACACTCTTTATGTTTATACTACTGATATACTTTGATTAAGAAAATAAATCTAAATGGAGGTATCTCTACTATGAATTCTTGGAACATTATATTTTTAAGTTATGGAGTAACATTTACAATAGTAGTTACTGTAGGATATTTAATCAAGGGTAAAACTAATTATTGTAAGAAAAAATATTTAGATAAATTAGAATTAAAATATGGGAATATAGATAGAGAAAAAGCTACTAAACTAGAAATATTTTATCACTATTTAATAGGTTTAGAATATATAATCATGGGTTTATTAACAAGAAGACTTGATACTGCAATAATATCAGTAATATTAGTGTCTATCATAACAATAATATCCTATTATTTAATTAGGAAAAGATATATTGTTTTATAAAATTTAAATTTAATAAAAAAGAAGGTAACAACTATTTCCAGTTGCTACCTTCTTAAGCATCAATTCTTAAGTTTTGATATACTAAAATTTTCAACTTGAGACTTGAATAACTGTTCAATCTCATAAACGTATATTGATTTTAACTGTCTTTTTATCTTGAGAAAGTCTATTGCTGGATAAATATTATTTGGATAAAAACTCTTATCATTTATTAACCTCCTATCCATCCCTTATCATTCTCCTCTTATTACTTCCCAATCCTCTGCAAATATATCACTTACACTTGGAACCCATGTATTAAAAGAATTTAATGTGTTTTTTATTACAAAGAATGGATAAATTTATGAAAACTCATAATTTCTGCCTTTATCCATTTGCATGTACATTCCTTTCCCATTCAAATATAATCTAAATGCTTTTTCTTCATTTTTTATTAGTGGTAATACTTCTTCAAATTTCATAATTCATTCTCCTTTTCAATTTATTATATAAAAAAAGACCATCTACAAAGATAGCCTTTTAACTTATTCTATTTTTTTATATTCTTTATTCTCTTTATCTGCCAATCCTCATCAGTATTTTCCATTATGTATGTTCTAACTATTTCACCACAATCCAAACATAAATCAGAATATACGGTTGCTACTCCTAGTAAACTATATCTTAGTCCAACATTACCAGCATTTCCTTTTCCTCCCCATTTAATATTTTTTTGAATTTTCTCACTAGCACAGTTAGGACATTTCATGTTTATACCTCCCAAAATTATCATATATTTTATGTACAAGTATGTATATTTGAATTCATTTAGTGTCTATACACTCTTTGATTTACTTATATATTACCAAAAGTTTGTGTACTGAATATGAACTGCATTAGAAGAATTTTAGAATTTAAAAAGACTAAACTTACCCAAACTTAGTCTTTTTAAGGTGGAATTACATATTATGTCTCAAGTTCTATGAATCGAACCTAGATTAATCACCAGTACCTGTATAATGAGTGAAGTTACCAAGTCCCACCCGATTTTTAGACTTTGAACTAAGATACAAAATTGTATGAGATTTTAATCTCAATTCAAATACTTAATATAGTGTATTAATAGATTTTGAACACAATTAGAATTGAACTAGCATCATCAATCATATTATATAAATATTTTTTTTGAATAATTGTATCAATTTGTGGTATAATAAAAAACAAGAAGAACTACAATCTATTGTCAGTAGAGTGGAGTTCGTAATTTAAAATTACTCATTTTTACGGAATGTGATTTTTAAATCAAATTCCCAACCACTCTTAGTTGCCGCTTCGAGTGGTTTTTTACATTTTCCAAATAGTTTGTTAACTATAAAACTGGCAACTAAACGTTCTAGTACACCTCGTAAAAAAATATCCATGCACAATTCACCTCCCTTCTTAACGTTGGGAGGATATTCTTTACGCATGAACCTCACTCTTTAGATTGTAGACTGCTTCTTCTTGTTAACCCTATTATAGCATATATATTTACATAATCTACCTATATTTTACTTTTTCTTTATTTTTATCTAAGGTTAAATGTCAGTTAAAATTAAAATATATTTACTTGCTAGATTATATAAGTAAATGTGAAATTGAAAATTTGATTAGTATTAGATATCTAATTTTAAAATAGCTAAAATTTCTCTTGCTGTTTGCGGCTTTCCAAAAAAATATCCCTGTATGTAATCTGGTTTCATTTGCTTAACTAAATCATACTCCTCCTGTGTTTCTACTCCTTCTAAACACACTCTTATGCCTACATCATGACAAATTGCAACAATAAATCGTATGAATGTAGCATCAAACTTACTTTTTAATATGTCTTTGACAAATACTCTATCAATTTTAACTATATCTATTGGAGAAAATTTTAAAATCTCTAAAGAAGAGTACCCTGTACCAAAATCATCCATAGCAATACGAATTCCTAAACATTGTAGAATTTCAAACTTATCTTGTAAAATACTCATATTTTGTACTGTATGACTTTCTGTCAACTCTAATACAAGATTTTGATAAGGAAAACTTTCCTCAGATATAATTTTAATTACATCCTCAATAAACGTCTCCTCTAATATTTGTACAGCTGAAATATTTACGCTTACTGTAAAAAGAGGATTATAATCAATCCAATCACTACAAGTACGTAATGCCATTCGAAGTACCCATGCTCCCACATCATTTATCATGTCATTTTCTTCCAAAATTGGAATAAATTCTAAAGGAGAAATTGCTTCACCTTTTTGGTTAGTCCATCTTAAAAGTGCTTCTACACCTATTATTTTATGACTTTGCGTGTCTACTTGTGGCTGAAATCTAAGACTAAATCCTCGAAAATTATCATTAATTGATGCTTTCAACTCCCACATCATTTCCAATGAATGCATTTTATTTTTCAAGATTTTTTCAGAGAAAAAAACAAGTTTATTCTTTCCATGTTCTTTAGCATACTGTAAAGAATAGCTAGCATATTTATAAAGTTCTTTTACTGTATCTCCATGCTTTGGATATATAGCACATCCAGTAGAAATTGTTATATTTAATCCATATTTTCTCCACAAGTGAAGATGTATAATCAAATTCTGTATTTGTTCATATAGAATTCGAATGTCATTTTCTTCAACATTATCAACAAGAATTCCCATTTCATCACCATCAAGTTTATAAAGTTCAGCATTACCTGGCAAAATAGATTTTATAGATTGTGCTAAAGTTTTTATTATGTTATCTCCAAAGGCTCTATCATACATCTCATTAACATTCTTAAAGTCATCAATATTTAGTAGCATTATGCATAATTTTTCAATCATGGGATTTGAAAGTTTTTCTTCAAATACACTCATAAACTCATAGTAGTTCAATAACTGTGTTAATGGGTCAATCTTATTTTGTTTACCTAACTGCGTCATAATTCCTGCAAAAATACTTGGCTCTCCAAATTCATCACGCATTAATTGGCCTTTACACTTTAACCATATATATTCTCCACTACGATTTTTAGCTCTAAATTCAACTGTATGATAATCCATATAATCTTTACCTATTTCCATATTTGACTTATAAAAACGATTCCAGTCCTCTGGATGTACAATTTTTTTCCAATATTCAAGTGGATTTTCCACAATTTCTCCTGGTAAATCAAATAATTCAACTTGTGATGGTGAATATCGAAATACTCCTGTTTTGAAGTTACATATATATATATATTCATCTGTACCTCTAATAAGAGCATCATAAAGTAAAGTGGAATCATAATCAAATTTATCTCTTGATATATTTAAATACTCAAAGTTCTCTTTTTTTTCATCGTTATCTGATGCGTGACAAAACTCATCAATCTTAAGTTGTTTGTTTAAATCTATAGAGTTTGTAATATCTATAGATTGATGTATATGAACAGTTGTCCCATCATACCATGTAATTAAACTATCATAATTCTCAAAAACTCTATTTAACTTATTACATTTTTCATACCATTTTATTGATACTCCTTTTTTATTGCTCGCCAGTAATTCTGAAATCTTACAACAACTGCAAGGAATATTTTTTTCGGGATATAATACTTCCCAACAGACTTTTCCTTCTGGAACTAAAATACTGTATTCTTCTTTCATATTTTCATTCATAAAAATAATTTTATTAGTATGAATATCTGTAATATATATATTAGTCTTTATCTGATTTAATATAATTTCAATGTTATGTCTGTTCATATACATGCCTCCTTCATTGTTACTATTACTTATAACAACATTTCCAAAATTATTTTTTATTACAGAGGATTGCTTAATCATTTATATATACACATTAAATAGCTTAATTTACTGGAGAAATTTATCACTTCATATTCTAAATTATAGTTGATAAAAAAAAATACATCAATATCCTATTTACCAATTTAAATGATATATAAAAAATCTATTTGATAATGGATTTGCCCAATATCTTACTTGGTTTCTTATTCATGAACATATAACAAAACAGCTATCCAGTTTTGCAATTATAACAACCAGTTTTGCATACCCACTTGTAAAATTTTTCTAGCCAATATATCATACTATATAGGTTATCAAATGAAATAATACATGCTATTTACTGAATATTTTAATTTTTCGTTTTTTAGGGGGATTGGTTGTGTTTAAAGATAAAATTGATGAATGTGTCCATATAATGACTGCATATATTGCTAATTTAAAAGAATACTATTCATTTATAGAAACTCAAATCGATGATTTTATTAAAAAATATGGCGAAGATACTGTGGAGTCATGTCTCCATAGAATAATGATTTTATTATGTGAGTGTGGTTTGGCATAAAGTCAAGTATATTAAGTAGGCAAAAAGAATTTTATATAAGATTCTTCTTGCCTACTTTTATGTATTTTAGCTTTAATAGTTTTATCCAAAAGTTATGTATTCAAAACTAAAATCTAATAATAAATCTTAAAACTAGTAACAAGAGAATTTAATTAATTTATTTCTAATATACATAAAATCAAATCTTAAGAATAAAGTATTATAAACAAGATAATTTTTAAAGGGAGGAAGTTATGATAGATAATCAAAAATATGTTATTTTATCACTTGAATTACACTTATTTTTTTCAAGAATCATGAAAGAGCATTCTCTTTTTTTGGAAGCAGGATTCACACCTAAGGATTACAATCTTGCTCTAGAAGCTGACCACTATAAAAAGCAATTTGAGGAATTATTATCATATGCTGTTAGTGCTAGCAATGGTGTAATTAGACCTGATATATTATATTCAGAAGAAATTGTCACTAGTCATACATTGAATGCAGAAAAAAAGACAGAGGAATTTACAGGAATAGAAATAAATCAAAACATAACCACAAGAGAATTAAATTTACAAAGTGGTGTAAATCCACAGGTTAGCCAAGATTTAGTAAATTATGTAGCTCAGCTTAACTCAGATTCACTAAAGTTACTTGATGGACTTATTAATCTAAAAGAAAGAGTTCTAGATGGAGTGCTATCATGCAATCTATTTACCTCAAATTACCCTCTACTTATTGAACATATAATACATGAAGCTAACTTATATCGTTCCTATGTAATTGACCTAGAAAATAAAATAGATATTGATTCAAAAGATTTTAAAGAGATAGAATTATTTTGGGACCAAATTATGATGGAGCATGCATTGTTTATGAGAGGATTACTTGACCCATCTGAAAATGAACTAATCAATACTTCAAACGAATTTGCTGCAAAATTTAAGGAATTAATAGAAGAAGCAAATAAAATGAATGATGCTACTATAAATAGTATGACAGATAAAACTCTAGATGAAACAGTTGAATTCAAAGATTTTAAAGAGGCTGGAGTATCTGGAATAGAAGAATGTAAAATAAAATCTATAATATTGCCACTTTTAGCAGACCATGTGTTAAGAGAAGCCAATCATTATATCAGAATATTGGAAAACTACAAAAATATGTAATTAAAAAACTCTAAACAAATTTATATAACATAAAATTAATTAAAGTAAAGATGCATTTAAACTGTTTCTTTACTTTTTTATTATTCAACAGAACTTAAGTCATTTATTTATAATAAATATTTGTGAAAAAATCATATAATCAACTACAATTTACAACATTCTTATATAGTAGTTTTAAAAATAAGAACTCTTAACAGAACTATTTTTCCACTTGATTATTTACTAAAAATTAATAATATACATCTTATAATAAAAACTTATTTGTGTTATAACTATATTGTAACTATTTTCATAATTTTAGGAAAAGTTAATAATAAAATTGGTTTTATGTAAGCTTATTTTGTATAATCTTTTCTTTATCTTTATTTATGCAATTATCTAGTAGGTAAATTTAATTAGCATAATAGTTACAACTTTAAAATTTAAATACAGGAGTGATTTTAGTATGATAAGACAAACACCATTAGAAAAACGTTACGATAAGTTAGGTCCAAACATCGTTACAGCTCTTAAAAAACGCTATTTTGATGCTTATTACTGTAAAACTAAAAACGATGCTTTACAACAAATTTTAGATTTAATTCCTCAAAATCATACAGTCTCATGGGGAGGTTCTGAAACTCTTAAGGAAATGGGTGTACAAATTGCTGTTAAAAATAAAGGATATAAAGTTATTGATAGGGATTTGGCAAAAAGTCCAGAAGAAAGAACAGAAATTATGCGTCAAGCACTTCTATGTGATACTTTTTTAATGAGTAGTAATGCTATTAGTGAAGATGGTCAGCTTTTTAATATTGATGGGAATGGAAATCGTGTAGCTGCAATGATTTTTGGACCAAAAAATGTTATAGTTGTTGCTGGCATGAATAAGATTGTAAAAAATATTGGTGATGCAATACAAAGAACTAGAACAATTGCTGCACCAGCAGTTGTACAGCGTTTTCAAGATGTTAATACTCCTTGCTATATTAATGGTAGTTGTATAGATTGCACAAGTCCTGAAAGTATTTGTGCATATATGGTAACTACAAGAATCAGTCGTCCAGCAAATAAGATAAAAGTAATATTAGTTGGAGAAAATCTTGGTCTATAAAATACATCTGTAAACAAAAATAATTACATAAATAATAAAATAATGTTACATAGTTTACCTACATAAGTGATAGAGAGAAAATTCTATATAAAATTTTCTCTCTATCACTTTTACCTTGTCCTCAAATTTCTATATTCCAATTTTCTTAAATACTATTTCCCTTAGAAATCAAAATATCTACTACTTTTATTATTTAAACTTCTATAATATATAATTTAAATTGTATTTCTAATAAAGTTTTCATAAATACCATAAAGTTTTTTGTTTTAATTTCCGATTGGTGTTTTTTGAATAAATATCTTCTATTTTTTAATAGTACTATACTTGCTCTTTATATTTAGTCTAAAAAATATTGTAATAAATTTATAAGCATTAACTTTTTCACTTAACAATTATTAAAAGAATCGTCGTTGTTTTTAAAATCAGAGTTATTTCTTTCTTGACACTAATATGTATATATATTACTATTTATATAAAGTACTATATATACATATTAGTGTTAATTATTATGTATATAGAAAATAATATCACTACTAAAATAAATTTTCAGGAGGTTCAAGGCTATGAATTATAACTTACTTACTCTTTCATGGGAAGATATTTTGAATTTAGACAAAGAAAAACTAGTAGTATTTGTTGGTATAGCTCCAATTGAGGAACATGGTAGACATTTACCAATAGGTGTGGATATTTATGAAACAGATGAATGGATTAACCTTGCAATTAATAAACTAGACTCAATTTTACCTAGCTATTGTTATGGAAAACTGCCTATAATACCTTTGGGCTTTGCAGATATGGGAACTTTCCCAGGTAATATTCATATTAGCCGTGAATTAATTTACAAAATAATTTATAGTACATTAAAGAACATAGTCAAATGGGGTGTTAAAAATATCGTTGTTATATCTGCTCATGCTGACCCACTACATACAATTGCTATAGAACAAGCCTGTGAATCAATCAACAAAGAATATGGCATAATTTCCATTGCACCTATGGGTTCAATTTTTAATTGCGAACAAAAGGGAATCTTAAGAAAATTTTCTAATTCTATTAAAGAAAAAATCAAATTATTTCCAAATGATTTTCACGCAGGCTGGATTGAAACATCTAATATGTTATCACTCTATCCAGAATTAGTAAATGATAATTACCAAGAACGCCCTGATATATCTATTCAAGATAACGAAATGATGAACATCCAAAAAGTTATCAATACAATTAAAAATGAAGGTCATATTGGATTTCCTAAAGAGGCAAGTGAAGAATTGGGAGTTGAACTAAACAATGACATTGGAGAACAAATATACATAGCTACACATAATTTTATTCTTCGTTCTAATTATGAAAAATATATGAATCATCCTTTATATCATGTCCCAAACTTAAAACTTAAAATTTAAAACTTATAATTACTATAATACTTAATTTTTCAAATCAATATAATCTATTTATAACCTATAAAAAATACCTACATAAACTCTTATAAATAACATAAATAGTATAATAAAAGTGGCACTTATAATTAAGTGCCACTTTTATTATACTATTTATGTTACATATTTAATTATTTTTATATAATTCAAGCAAATATTTATATTGCCAATTATGTTCTTTATTAGCATCTTTATTTCTATAAGAAACAACTTTTACATAATAAACTTCTACATATTGACCATAATTTTAATAAATTATTGAGTATGTTTTATCTATAAATTTAGTTTTTTTATTCTCCATCAAGTTTTTTAAAATAATCTTTATTATACTCAGCTAGATAATCTGTACCTCCTCCAGTAATTACATTTAAAAGTTTCATTGCAAATTCAGGGCTAGCTTTACATATATAATTTTCCCCAGACTTAACGACTTCTAAAGCAATTGTAAACTCTTTTTTATTTGCAGAATCAATGTCCTCCATAGTTGGATTAGGCATCATTTCTCCTAATTTAGGAGGATTCTTTTTTAATATAGAAACCATATCTGTATTATTAATTTTTAAATCTACAATAACTTTATCGTCTTTTTTCTTTATATTTTCGATTTTCCAAGACATATTTTTAGAATACATTTTAAATCCTTCTTTGTCACTATAGATAAAACTACCTAACCCTGATTCTGGAAAATATTTATCTACTTTATCAGAATCTTGAGTCTTTATTGCATTAAACATATTATCTACTTCACTTTTTATTTTATTGTCATTATTACACCCAGTTAATACTAATACTGAGATTGCAAACATCATAATACATATAGTAATCTTCTTCATTAAATTATTTCCCCTTACATTTTTTTTAAATATTGATTTATTCTTTATATTTTTTGAAAAAGTTGCAGTAATTGCATTTTGAGGGCACACTTTTATACAATCACCACATCTAATACATTCTAAACTATTTACATCTTCATATATTGGAATATCAAGCTTACATTTTGACTGACATACTGTACAATTTGTACATTTATCTTTATCAATTTTAAATCTATATATTGAAATAGGATTAAAGAAACTATAAATTGCACCTAAAGGACATAAGTACCTACAAAATGGTCTATAAATCATTATTGACACTAATAAAATCAATATCAAAATACTTAATTTCCAGCTAAATAAGAATCCTATGGATTCTTTTAAACTTTCATTTTCTAAAATAAGAGGTACCCCACCTAATAATGTACCTGATGGACAAATCCACTTGCAAAACCAAGGATTACCACCACCTGCTACATTTACAATAGTAATTGGTAAAATAATTACAAAAACTATTAAAACTATGTATTTTAGATATTTTAAATATTTGTCACCATAAACTTTTTTTACTTTTAATGGAAATGGTATTTTATATAATAAATCTTGAATAAGTCCAAAAGGACAAAGCCATCCACAAACAAAGCGTCCAAAAAAAGCTCCAAATGCCATTAAAAATCCTACAACATAAAATGAAAATTTATAATCCCTACTTGATAAAACGGCTTGTAGTGAACCTATTGGACATGCACCTAGTGCCCCTGGACAAGAATAGCAATTTAATCCAGGTACACACAAGTTTTTACTTTCTCCACCATAAATAGTCCCTTGCAAAAAACCATTTATATATCCATTTGTTAATGCTGTAAATGCAATCTGAGTAATAATTCTTATATTATTGTTTATTTTTGATAATAACTTCATGATTGCTCTCCTAACCAATACCAATACATTCAAGGCAAATCATAATTGCTTTAGTTAATACTATATTTGCTTCTCCACGATATATGCCCAATACAATAAATGAAATACCAATTACAATAATAGAAATACCTTTTTTATTTTCTTTAATAAAGTTACTCATTACTTTTTACCATCTTTAATCTTTCATCTATAATTTTTTTCCATTCTTCTTTGCTATTTGCACCTGCAACTTTGTCACCTACAAATTTCCCGTTCTTGTCTACAAAATAAGTTGTTGGAAACTCTATAATTCTTTTAAAATCAGTCTTTTTCAAACCTTCAGATACTGTTAATTGTTGATAGGTAGCATTTGATTTTTTCATAATATCTTTAACTAAGTCTCTCTCTTCATCAGAAAGACCAGTTTTCATATCAGCTCCATCCACTTCTACAACTAATCCCTTTATAGCTACATTTGAATTATTACTTGCATATTCTTTTGATAAAGCTTCAAGTTCTGGCATCTCACCTACACATGGACCACACCAGGTAGTCCAAACATTAATAAGAGTAAGGTCTTTACTTGAAAACACCTCCTTTGTTACCTTATTTCCATCTACATCTTTTGTTTCTAGATTAAAAAACCATTCACTATTCTTTTCGCTTGTGTCTATAGGCTTAGACTCTTTTTTACTACAACCAGAAAGTATACCTAAAACAAAAACACATCCCAAAACTAATACAAAAAACCTTTTCATACTTCACACTCCTAATATCTATATAATATATAAAATTGTTGATTGAAATAAAAGTAACCTATTCTCTATACTATAGTTATTACATTTAATAAATAATAGCCAACCTAAGGAAAACTATATTGAATATATATAGTTACTAAAATATACTTCTTATCAAACAAAATCTTATATATATGATAAGCTGTAAAACTTAAGATTATATACCTATATTTCTAAAGATTTTCTTAAGATATAATTATCTTTTTCAATAGAGTATAATTATTCTTTCAATAAAAGTTCATTAATCGCTATTCTATAAATTATACGAAACATAAGTTATTATTGATTTAAAGCCATTTATAGTATTAGCAAAGTTTTTCTTGACTATATAGTTACTATATACCTTATTATATATAGAGAGTAATAAAAGGAGGTAAAATTTATGGAAAATTTATTTACAAGAAAATTCACTACTTTTGAATTTCTGAAATTTGTTTCTCCTGCAATTATATCCATGGTATTTATATCTTTATACACAATAGTAGATGGTATATTTGTGTCAACATTAGTTGGCTCAGATGCTCTTGCTAGTATAAATATTGTACTACCCATAATCAACCTTGTTTGTGGTTTTGGAATAATGATGGCAACTGGTGGAGGAGCTATAGTTTCTATACGTATGGGGGAAAATAGACAAGATGAAGCCAATTCTACATTTTCTTTTATAGTTTTATTTTCATTGATTATTGGAATTTTATTCACAATAATCTCGTATTTTTTTGTCAAAGAAATATCTATTTTACTTGGAGCAACAGATAAACTACTACCTTATTGTATAACTTATGGTAAGGTTATGATTTTATGTACACCTTTTTATATTTTAAAATTTATATTTGAATATTTTACAAGAACTGATGGAAACTCTAAATTTAGTTTATTTCTATCAGTAATTGGAGGTGTAACAAATATAATATTAGATTATGTGTTTATTAAATATTTTGGAATGGGTCTTCTAGGTGCTGCGGTTGCAACTGCTATAGGTATCATTTTAACTTGTATTTTAGGTATAGCCTACTTCTTATCAAGTAAGTCTACATTAAAATTAAAAAAACCAAAAACTGATTTTAGACTTATAAGAGATACAATGATAAATGGTTCTTCTGAAATGGTTACAGAATTATCTACAGGAATTACAACATTCTTATTTAATATAGTTGCTTTAAGATTAGCAGGAGAAACTGGACTTGCAGCTCTTACTATAGTACTTTATGCTCACTTTTTGATGACATCGGTTTATCTAGGTTTTGCTGCTGGAGTATCACCATTGATAAGTTATAATTTTGGTGCTGAAAATAGTGATAAGTTAAAAGAAACATTTAAGCATTCTTTAAAATTTATATTTGTTTCTTCTATTTTAGTTTTTATTGTAGCTTTAGTTTTTGCACCACTTATTGTTAGAGTTTTTGTAAATCCTGATAATGGGGTATTTGGTTTAGCTTTACAAGGTCTAAAAATATTTGCTTTTGCTTTTTTATTTGTTGGTATAAATATATTTGCATCAGGATTTTTCACAGCATTTCACAACGGAAAAATTTCAGCTATTATATCTTTTAGTCGTGCCTTTGTTTTTGTAATTATAGGAATTGTAATTCTTCCTCCTATATTGCATCTAAATGGATTATGGCTTACTGTTCCATTTGCTGAAATTATAACTATATTTATATCTATATTGTTTATAAAAAAATATAAGAGTAAATATAAGTATTAGTAAAATATATACTTGTTAAAATTAATAAAGCTAGCTTAAAGTAATTGTATTCAAATTTCGCTTTAGAAACTTCATATTTGTAATGAAATTAAAGCCCTTAAAATCCAAAACAAATGGTTTTTAAGGGCTTTTTACTAGTAATATTTAAATCTACTTTTAAGGTAATTTCTATTTTAATTATAATAAATCATTTGCATAATCCTTAATTGGAGCTCTTCTAAGTAGTAATATTATTAAGGCTATACAAACAAATATAGTTCCTACTTTTAACCCTAATAAAATAGAAGGATTTTCAAATAAAATAATAATTTTATCTAAATATGTAATCATTTTTTGCATATGTTTAATTGCAAAATTAACTACATAAATTAATATCAATATTGGTAGTCCTATTAATATGGTAAAGCTTGTAGCTTTTCTAACCCTATACGTAAAAGCACCCAATAAAGCGCCTATCAAACCTATACATATTTCACTAATACATAAATTTATAAAATAATTTAAATAAGCTAGTGGCATATTTGTTGTTGATGATTTTATTATCATGGGTATAGAGGTCCAAATTAAATCTTGTTTCAGTAAAGCTAACATATCTACCTTATAACCAGTTATAAGCTCAATAGATAACTTTGATAAAAATATCAAAACTATACTTACAATAGAAAGAACAAAGGCTAAAATAATTAAAGTTAGTATAATAGCTTTTATACAATTCTTTCTATCTGCCCTTATACTTAAAGCACCTGAAAAATCTTTATTTACTATAGATATTCCATATACAAATATTAGTATACTTATATAGTTTAAAAGTGGAGTTGTAAATGAAGATAAGTCTTCTTTAGGTAAATTAGCAAAATTTACAATAATAAGTGGTAAAACATTTAAAAAAACACCTATTACCAAAAATAAAATTATATACGTTTTTGTATTTTTATTAAAAAATTTCATATATGGTCTTAATTCATTCAATTACAAAACCTCCTTTTTAGTCATACTTACAAACATATCTTGTAATCCTATATATCCTACATCTATATTTGAATTTTTAAGTATATTTTCATCGTTTTTATTAAAGTCACCATAGTAAAAATAGGCAACTGTATTTCCAAATGATTTTTTAGGCTTTACACTTCTTATTGCTTCTAATTTTTCTACTTCTTCTCTGCTTCCAGTAATATAATGAGCTTTTTGTTTTATAGTATCAATATCTTCATCTATAATAATCTTACCTTCATTTAATATTATTACATGCTCTAATAAATCATCTATTTCATCAATCAAATGAGTTGATATTATTATCGTTCTTGGATTTTTTATATAATTATCTAAGATTACATTATAAAATTCTTGCCTGTTTACTGCATCTAGACCAATTGTTGGTTCATCAAATATAGTAATAGCTGAATTGGAACAAATTCCTATTATATTTGAAAGTATAGTCTTCATTCCCCTAGACAATTGTCTATACTTTTTCTTTATATTTAAATCAAAATATTTACATAGTTTTTCTTCTAATGCCTTATCATAATTTTTATAGAAGCTAGAAGAAAACTCAAATATCTGACCTACCTTAAAGTCTGAATTATAAAATTCTTTTTCTCTTACAATACAAATATCTTCCAATACTTTTAAATCTTCTTTTATATTTTTTCCTGAAATTTCTATATCTCCTTCACTTTGAATTAATTGATTTACTATTATATTCAATAATGTAGTTTTCCCAGCACCATTTTTTCCTAATAAACCATATATTTTATTTTCTTCAAAATTCAGAGATACATTATCAAAAATCTTTTGTTTTTTGAAGCTATGAGACAAATTTTTTATCCTAATAGAGTTACTCATACATTACTCCCCCTTAAAATTTATTATAATATCAACTAATTCTTCTCTGTTTATTTCTAATTTATCTGCTTCTTGAAGTAGATTTTTTATAAAATTATTTTTAAAGTTTTCTTTCCTAACTTCTTTTATTATACTTCTTGCCCCCTCTGATACAAACATTCCTATCCCTCTCTTCTTGTATAAAATATTCTTATCAACTAATGTATTTATTCCTTTCAAGACTGTAGCAGGATTAATTTTATAAAGCTTTGAAAGTTCAGTTGTTGATGGAACCTGCTCTTCTTCTTTTATTCCATCTGATAGTATTTCATCTTCAATTGCTCGTGCTATCTGAATAAATATGGGTTCTTCATTATTTAATATTAATTTCATAGGTTCCTCCTTCTCAAGTTAGTTAATTACTTAAGTAACTAACTATAAGACTATAATATATTATAAAGTTTTCTCTGTCAAGATTAAATAAAAAAAACAGAGGGAAATTTCCCTCTGCCTTTTGTTCTATAAATTTATAATTAAACTAATATCTAGTTGTCATTGTTTTATCCATTAATTAATAGTTTTAATAACCTGTTATGTCTTCATTTTTTAATATTTTACATATTGAACTAGTACCTAATCTTTCAGCACCTGCCTCTATAAATTTTTCTGCATCAGAAATCGATTTAACACCTCCAGCAGCCTTTATCTTAACATTTTCTCCAACATGCTCTTTCATAAGCTTTATATCTTCTAAAGTAGCTCCACATGTTCCCATTCCAGTAGATGTCTTTATAAAATCTGCACCA
The DNA here is from genome assembly GCF_020662275.1 of Clostridioides sp. ES-S-0006-03. Taxonomy (NCBI): domain Bacteria; kingdom Bacillati; phylum Bacillota; class Clostridia; order Peptostreptococcales; family Peptostreptococcaceae; genus Clostridioides; species Clostridioides sp. ES-S-0006-03. The sequence goes on along the minus strand of NZ_JADGMM010000002.1, from coordinate 95,186 downwards.
GACACTGTTACTATCTCACACATCTTTACTTTTTCATATTCCTCTAAATAACATGTTTCTATAATAACTTTTAATATTTTATCTCCAATAATTGCTTTTATTTCTTTTATCTCATTTTCTATCTTCTCATAGTCCCCATTTTTAATATCTGAAATATTTACAACCATATCAACTTCATCTGCTCCATTTTTAATTGCATCTTCAGCTTCAAATACCTTCGTTGCAGTAGTTTGATATCCTAGGGGAAATCCTATTACTGTGCATACCTTTATTTTACTATTTAAATATTCTACTGCTCTTTTTACATATGATGGTGGTATACAAACTGATGCTACATTCATGTTTATAGCCTCATCACATAAAATCTTAATATCTTCCCATGTCGTTGTAGCCTTTAAAATAGTATGGTCTACTGTTTTTAATATGTGTTTCATAAAATCCTCCTAAATATATAATTAATATAGTTAAACTAGTTTTTTAAGTGTAACTTTCTTTTTGCAATATTTAATATCATATCAACTTCTTCAACTTTAAAAATGGTCATTAGTAATGTATAAATTCCACCTCCAACTATTACTGAAATGGTTAATGATACTAACTCGTTAAGTGTACCTACGCCTAAAAGTCCAAATATAAATTTATACGTAAAATATGATAAAATTCCCATAATAACTGATGCTACTAATGATTTTAAGGTTGCTTTTATTATCTTATCTTGTCCAAAATAACCTACTTTCCTTCTTAAATTTATGAAAAGTAACAATATACATGCAATTGATGATGAACTAGTTGCAAGAGCAAGACCACCATGAGCCATAGGTTTTATTAAAATTAAATCTAGCACTATATTTACACAAACAGATATAATACCATTTACCATAGGTGTTTTTGTATCTTGTAATGAATAAAAAACTTTACCTAATATATCTCTAAGTCCAAATGCAGTCATTCCAACTGCATAGAAAACTAAAGCAGTTGCTGTCATTTGAGTTGCTCTAGCATCAAAAGCTCCTCTTTCAAATATAATTCTAACAACTGGATTTGCAAAAACAATAGACCCAACTGAAATAGGAATCATAGAAATTATTATCATATTGACACTAGATTTAACTGAACTAGTAAATTTTTTTTGATTATTCTCTGCACTTAATTTTGACAGCATTGGGTACATAACAGACACTATTGAGGCTGTAAATGTCCCTGTAACAAAACCATTTAACCTATCTGCATAAGTAAGTGCTGGTATACTACCTTTAACTAATGTAGATGCTAAAGTTGTATCAACTAATGAGTTTACTTGATTAACAGCAACACCTATAAACACTGGTGAAAGTAATGCCAGCAATTTTATAAGACTATCATCTTTAAAATCTAAGTAAAATGAATATTTGTAATCTGTTTTTTTAACAAAAAACATGTAAAAAAGTAGCTGAACTATCATAGCAACTACAGCACCAACTGGAAGTACATATGGTCCAAACACGGTACTTATCATTATTGAAATAATTATTACTATATTATAGGGGATACTACCAAATCCAACTATGATAAAATTTTCTTTTATTTGTAAAAATGCTGACATAACACTAGTAATACCTATAAATATTATTCCCATTATAAGTACTTTAGTAAATTTTACAGTAAGCTCAAATCTTTCGCCTTCAAATCCTATAGCAAATATACTCACAAGTTGTTTTGAAAAAATCACACCCAGTATAGCTACAATTATGCATATACCAACTATTATATTTAAGACATTGTTTAAAAATTTTACTGCTTGTTTTTCACCTTGTTTACTACTTATGTCTTGATACATTGGTATAAAAGTAGTAACTATAGCCGTTCCTATTGCTGCAAATATAATATTTGGTATATTCATAGCTGTCAAATAACTTTCTGTATACAAACCTGTTCCATAAATTGATGATAAAACTAATTCTCTACCCATGCCAAGAATCTTAGATATTACAGTAACTATCATCAAATAAAAAGTTGCTTTAGCCACTTTGCTCATTTCATCACTCCACTTCTAACACACTTCTTTTAGTTCAGTAAAAGCTAGCCTATTATATATAATTTAATCTATTATTCCTATATTTTCTGAAGATAATAGTAGTTGTTTATTCTTTAATATATCATAAATAACATTATTTTTTATGTTTTTTATTTATACAACATTTTCTATAATCGCAATTTAAATCTAATAGAATAAATTTAATTGAATTCACAGAAATGGAGTTATTATTTTCTAATCTAGGTAAAACAAAACACTTATATTAGCAATATCTTTAAATTTCATTTTATTCATTTCTTATAACTTAATAATCTCAACATAAGGAAAATATATAATCATTTTTAAGTTATATTTTAACATATTTTATCTATTTTGAAAAATTTTAATCACTTTTACTAAATAACTATTTATTTAAAGAAAATCCAAAAAAGTATTCTCCTCAATGAAGAATACTTAACAGAAATATATAAGTGCATTTTAAATAAAGTACATCAATATGATTATTAATAGTCGTCAATAAGCTAATAAAAACTCAACTTTTCTGCAAGTTAAAGTAATGTAAAGGTAATTTTTATTTTATTAATCTCATATTTTCCTATTGAAAAACCATTATTGATTATGTGTAAGTATAACAAAAGAAAAAACAAAAGTAGGAGAATCTTTCTCCTACTTTCTTTTATATTCGCTTTATAAATATTAATAAAAATGCTTTAATTGTTTTAATTTACTTGGATGTCTTAATTTTCTTATTGCTTTAGCTTCTATTTGTCTTATTCTTTCTCTAGTAACTCCAAACACCTTTCCAATTTGCTCTAATGTCTTAGGGTCATCATCATCAATGCCAAATCTCATTCTCAAAACCTGCTGTTCTTGTTCTCCAAGACCTGTAAGCAATTCTTCTATTTTTTCTTTTAAATTATGTTGTTCCACTTCATGCATTACAACATCTTTAAAATCAGCATCTGATGGTATAAATTCAACTAAACTACTATCTTCATCTTCTTTTAATGGTGTATCCAAAGATACAACATTTTTATCTCGTTTTAATAATTCCAATACTTTCTCAACCTCAAGACCACAAGCATCTGCAATCTCATCTACAGTTGGTTCTCTTAATAATACATTTAAAAGTTCTTGTTTCTTTTTCTTTACAAAATTTATTCTTTGGTGAAGATGTATAGGTATTCTAATAGTATTTTCGCAATCATCAATATATCTTGTTATGCTTTGTTTTATCCACCATGTAGCATAAGTGCTAAATTTGTATCCTTTTTTATAATCGTACTTCTCTACTGCTTTTATGAGTCCTATATTTCCCGCTTGAATTAAGTCTAGCATATCAATACTATCTCTTTTATATCTTTTTGCTATGCTCACTACCAACCTATAATTTGAATTTATAAACTTTTCCTTTGCTACTGAAGATGAGTTGATTATTTCCTTTGCCAGCTCTACCTCTTCTCCTGCTGACAACATTTTGTATTCCTCAATTTCCTTTAAATACATTTTCATCGCATTTGATACATTTGATGAACCCACACAAATATAATTTTCATAATTATTTTCTTTTTTAGTATCCATAATCAAACCCCTTCTATTCATAGAATTTGCTAAAACAAAAATAAATAATTTAAAACTACATAATCTACAACTACATAATATCCCCTTCTTCAAATAAGTTGTTTTGTATATTATGTATACAAAGTTATAAAAACTATACCTATAATATTATTCTACCTCTAACCCTAATATCCTCCTTATATATATAATTTATTTTATTATATATTGTTATATCCTAAGTTTTTAGATTGATATATGTCTAAAAAAAGACTGTTGATTAAACAGTCTTTTTTAATATATATGCTTGTTATTTACTTTTCATGATGATTGCATCCACATCCACAATTTTCATCGTGATGATGATGTTCTTCTTCTGAATCTTTAACTTGTTGTTCCATCTCATTAAACTCTTTTACCATTATATCATAAGTTGGAAGTGCTGCCTCAGTATCATATTCTTCGCCTCTCCAATCAGCATACATCATAGCATCACCATTAGTTAAAACCAATCTACCTGACATAGTTATGTTATCTACTTCTTCTAAAAATTCTATTTGTTTTTGTAAAACTTCCCCTTCTAATTCTACATCTTCATCTAAACACTGCACTATCATTACTGGAGCGTAATAATCCTCATCATCTTTAACATTTACAATAATATCTAAAGTTCCCTCTGCACCTTCTTCAAATTCTGCTAATTCAACATTTGTATCAATCATGTCCTGAGGTACCAATAAATCTTCTATTAAATATTTTATTACTCTGTCTTTTACTAATTCTTTTGACATTTATTTTTTCTCCTTCCGATTCTATAACATTATCATAATCATTTCTATATTATAGTATACTACATTAATTGTTTTTTCAATCTCTTATAAAAATTATTTTTTTATTATTTACCTTATATTACCTTTTTTATTACAAACTTGTAATCGCATTGATTTAAAAAATAGTTTATATTTAGTATAATAGAAATGTAGCACATATTTTTATTCAGTATATTGATAAAAATGTATATTGAAAATGTAATGTATGTTAAATCTAGGAGGATTATTATGAAGTTTAAAAAACAAATTAGCTCTATTATTATATCTACTATGCTTGTGTTTGGAAGTTTAAACCTTGCTTATGCAGATGGAACAAATGTTGTTACACTTGGAGCTAACTTATCAGAATCTCAAAAACAACAAATGCTTAATTATTTTGGAGTTAAAAAAGACCAAGTCTTAGTTTTAGATGTAACAAATGCAGAAGAAAGACAATATTTACAAGGTGTTGCAACAGAGAGCCAACTTGGTAAAGTTACTATTTCTTGCTCTTATGTTGAGCCTACAACAAATGGCAATGGAATTAATGTTAAAACAGCAAATTTAACTTGGGTAACTAGCTCAATGATTGCTTCAACACTTACAACAGCTGGTCTTGAAAATGCAAATGTTATTGCTGCTGCTCCATATCCTGTAAGTGGTACTGGTGCATTGACAGGAATTATGAAAGCATTTGAAGATGCATCAGGAAAAAAACTTGACGAAACAAAAAAGGAAATTGCTTCTGAAGAGTTAGTGGTTACAGGTGATTTAGGAGATGATATAGGTCAAGAAAAAGCAACTGGTGTGATGAATGATATCAAAACAGAAATTGTAAAAAATGGTACAAAGGATACTAATCAAATAGCTAATACGATAAATAATGTTGTAAACAATTACAATATTACTATTACACCAGAACAAAAAGAACAAATTCAAGGTGTAATGAAAAAAATAGCTGACCAAGATTATGATTACAATAGTATGAAAAATACATTGGATAATGTATCAGACAATGTAAATGAACAACTAAAAAAATTAGGTGATAGTGTTAAAGGTTCTGGAATACTAGATACTATAGGTGGATGGTTTAGTGGAATAGGAGATTGGTTCTCTGGTTTATTCTCAGGAGGAGATAAAAAAGATTTGGGAATCTTAAATAACACTAATGATGAGTCTCTTGGCTCAAATGCTGTGATAAACTCTACAGAAGGTGTTCAAATAAATCCACAAGATAATACTAACTCTAATAATACAGATAACTCAGAAGATAGTACTAACTCTAATAATACGGATAACTCAGAAAATAATAGCGAGAATAATGATAACACTCAATCAAGTGAAAATAACACAACTAATAATTCTGAAAATCAATCCAATACTAATGACTCAGTTGGTTTCTTTGAAAAAATAAAGAATTGGCTTTCAGGTTTATTTTAAAAATTAAGTAAATAAAAGAATTGCCTAATATAGAAATTTTCTATAAAAGGCAATTCTTTTTATCTCAAATAAATTCTTATTACTTGCTCATTTTTTGAGATTTTTCTATACATGCACATATAGCTTTTATAACAGAGGCTCTAAAACCTTCCTCTTCAAGGACTTTAACTGCTTCTATAGTAGTCCCTCCAGGTGAGCATACCATATCTTTTAGTTCACCAGGATGTTTTCCTGTTTCAAGTACCATTTTTGCAGAACCCATAACTGCTTGTGCTGCAAATTTATATGCTTGTTGTCTTGGCATTCCTGCAATTACTGCTGCATCTGCAATAGCTTCTATAAACAAAAACACATAGGCTGGTGCAGAACCACTCGCTCCAATCACTGCTTCTATAAGATATTCTGGTACGACTTCAGTGTTTCCAAAAGAACTAAATACTTCTACCACTGCTTCTAAATCTTCATCTTTTATATTTTTATTTATAGATATTGAAGACATAGCCTCATTTACAAGTGCAGGAGTATTAGGCATAGTTCTAACTATTTTTTTATTTTCACCTATAATTGCCTCTATATCTTTTATAGATTTTCCTGCTGCTATTGTAACTATAATCTTACTATCATCTACAAAATCTTTTATCTCTTCTAAAATATCATCATATATGTCTGGCTTAACAGCTACAATTACTATATCAGAATTTCTAGTAACCTCTTTTGAATCTTTTGTAGTATTTATACCAAAATTTGCATGTATTCTATCAAGAGTTCCTTGAGTATATGCTGATGCTGTTACCATATTAGGTTCAACTAATTTTGAATTTACTATACCACCTATCATAGCACTGGCCATATTCCCTGCACCTATAAATCCAATTCTTTTCACTGTAATACTCCTCCTTAAATAAGTAATAACTAAACTTTAAGCTTCTTTAACTGTATCAGAATTTTCAAATGGATTTGGTATACTTACCACTAAAATTCTTACCATCTTATTAGTATAGTTAACCCAATTGTGATTGTTCTTTTCACTATTGTAGTGTATTGTATCACCTGGATACATTTCAATTTGCTCGTCACCCAAAAACACTGTAAGAGTGCCCTCTAAAACATATACAAATTCTTCACCACTATGTACATAGCAACAAATTTCTTCACTACTTTTACTTGGAAGAATTTCAATTAATCTTGGTAACATAGTTTTTTCTTTTAAATTAGATGATAAATGATAATGTATAAATGTTGAATTTTCTACATCAAAAACTTCTTTTTCATAACTTCTTAATACAGGTCTCTTATGCTCCTTTGGTTTCATAAAAAAGTAAGTTAAATCTACATCCAATACATTTGCTATTTTACCTAATGAATCTGTTGCCACACTTGTTAATCCTCTTTCAAGCTGTGACAAAAATCCAATTGATAAGTTTGTTTTCTCACTCATATCTTTCAGTGTCATTTGTTTTTGAGTTCTAAGTTGCTTTATTTTTGCTCCTATGTCCTTATTCAAAACCATCACCCCTAAATAATTTTAATTTTTTCATAATATAAATATAAGAATATAAATATAGGCTATTATATCTATAATATTTCACCTCAAAAAAACTTTATTAGTATAAATATAATTTATTCACTTTCTTTTGTCTACACATTTATCATTATTTATAATTTATTATATATATCTCTCTACCTAATTTAATAAAATTTATTAATCATTTTTCTATTTTTTAATATATCTGATTATAATGACTTTTTTTATATTATAAAACTATATTATAAAACTTAAGTTATTCCTATAATTTACTTTATTATTTATATAGTTCATAATATATAAATCCTATTAGTATAATTTTTATCAGATTACTATCTTTAATTTATGTATATTGCATTATATAGTTTATTTGAATTTAACTATTAAAAATCAAGCTTATTATATTGCTATTTCTACAGATTTTTACATCCTTTACAATAATTATAACATAATTTTACAATTTAATAGTATCTATTCAATGCCTTTTTTTATTTCTACAATATCTTATATTTTACAGTCTAAAACTATACATATTTTTCTAATATTTATACAGATACAGACTTGTTATTTCCTAATTTAACAATCGTTATCAAAATATTTATCATCTTTTTAAATTCCATTTTTAAATTTTCTGTCTAACAATAATTTTCATAATAAACCATATGAAATCACCTTATAACCTCAATCATACGATTTTAAATATATCTCTATTCTAAAGATACTTTCTTTTTTTGTCAAAATTTTTCTATTTTTTATAAATAATTATTTGTTGTAATAAATAATCTGTTTAATATAAAATAAACTAACTTTATATATAAACACGACTATTCTTAATAAAATGCGTCCAAAAGTTAATATTCATTTATTTTATAGTATAATATTATCATACTTATTTTGTTGAAATATATCTTTGTTTGTATAAACAAAACAATTGAAAATAATTATAAAAATCTACTGAAAATACATCTCCTGCTTTATAAATTTATTTATACTAAAATAAAAATTCTATAAAAAATAAGATATATATTTATAAAAAATAATTTTTATAAATATATATCTTATTGATATCAGTACCTATTCTATATAAAAACGCCATAAAAAATCTTTTGCTTCTTCTGCATAGTCTATATTTATACGTTTACTAGTTTTTATATCCAATTTATCTTCACTAAATACTTTTTTTCCTTCATTATCATAATAAAAGTCACTTATATATAATTCTTCACCCATTATACTCTTACTATTTAAGCTTCTATCTATTTTTAAAGCCTTACAAAGTTTTCCTGGTCCATTAGTAATATTTTTTATTTGATACTTACTCAAATTATCATACAGTTTATTATATCTATTTACAGATATCTCATTTAAAGAAGTTATTGGTTCGACACCTCTTATTAACACACACTCTGGTACATTTTCTATATTTGCTGATAGATTTAGACAATTGTACATACCATAAATTAAATAAACATATATATGTCCACCATCTAAATAGAGAGGCTTAGTTCTCTCAGTTCTTTTATCACCATATACATGTGCGCCTTTGTCATTTATACCCATGTATGCCTCTGTCTCTACTATCTTGGTAACAATTGTTTTATTTTCATATTTTCTTATTAAATATTTACCTAATATAGATTTAGCTAAATCAATTCCATTTTTCCTAAAAAAATCCTTTTCCAAAATTCCACCTCATAAAGTTTATTTATAGTCAGTTAAATACAGCTAAAATCATAAGTAAAATTAGTCTGCTTTTAATTGTATATTAATATATAAAATAATGGATTTCAATATTTACTACTTATATATATCAAAAAATTCTATCTCGAATTTTTCAATATTATCGTTGTAATTTGATTTATCATAGACTTCTTCAACTACTTCTTTAATTGGGAATATTATTTTTACCTTTGTTCCTTCTCCTAATTTACTATCTATATAAATTTCTCCATTTTGAATTTCAATTAATGATTTTGCAAGACACAATCCTATTCCACTGCCGAATTCGTTTGATATACCACTATTTTCAATTTGTTTAAATCTATTAAATATGTCGTTTAATTTCTCCTTTTCTATACCTATTCCAGTATCTTTTATAAGTATTTCTACATTTTCACCCTCTTTATATATTCCTACAAGTATTTCTCCACCTTCTAAAGTAAACTTTATAGCATTTGATAATATATTCAATATTATCCTCTCTATAGATTCTGGGTCAAGTCCTACTCTCATGGTTTCTTCATTTGTATCAAAAACTAAGTCTATTCCCTTAGATTTTGCATAACTGCTAATGGATGTAACTATTCTTTCTGTTATATCGATAATATCAAAGTTAACCGCTTTAATCTTATATATTTCTGATTTAACTTGAGAAATATTTATTATATTATCTATTAATCTTAATAATCTAAACATGTTTTGTTTAGTTATTTTTATGTGTTCTCTTAATATATCTTGACAGTCAATTATCTTTCCTTTTTTATAAAGATTCTCGATAAGCTGAACTGAACTATAGATATTATTTAAAGGGGTCTTAAGTTCATGAGATATATTAGCATAGAACTCCATCTTCATCTGGTCATACTGTCTTTGTTTTATTAATGCTTTTTTAAGTCTCTCAGACTCTCTTTGTACACTTAAATCTTTAATTATTCTCACTCTACTTCTCTTCTGCCCAAAGTATAAGGTTCTTGATATCATCTTTACTTCTTTAATATGATTGTTTTCATTTACTATATGAATACTTTTTTCTCTTTCACCTATATTTAAATTGTTTATGTATTTTTTTACTAAGATATTTCTATATTTTTGTGTTGTTACGCCTAGTACATCACTTGATATTCCAAATAATTCTCTAAAAGCTCTATTCGTATAGAGTACTCTTGATGTACTTAAATCTTCAAGAAAAATAGCCTCTGGTATAGCATCTAATAATTTTTCATATATTATTTTTTGTTCATTTACTGTTCTAAGTATATTTATTTCTTTAGTTATATCTCTAAATGTAAGTAACTTAAATAATTTATTATTTGACCAATAATCTCCAACTCTTACTTCTTCAACATGTTCTTCGCCCTCTGAATCAGACATTACAAAATTAATTATACAATTTGCTGTATCATTATAACTTACTATTTCAGCTTTCTTTTCTTTTGTTAGATTTAATCTTTTAAACTCTCTATTATCAAAAAAATCTATGTTAAAGGTTTCAAAATATTTTTCTAATGTCATATTAACTAGCTCTTTTGGTGTACATTTAAAACTCTTTTCATATTTTTTATTTATGCTTATTACTTTATTCTTCTTTATACCACCTTCTGCACTTCTTACAAGTATAGGAGATGGTATATTTAATATTATATTTTCATAATCTTTATTTATAGCCCTTATCTCTTTATCCATTTTTATTTCATTTGTAATATTATTTAAGCTTATTAAATAATTACTTTCTTCTTCATTATTACTTAAACTTAACAAATATATTTTATTATTCAACTCTACTTGTTTATCAATTATACTTATATCCGTATCAAATTTCTTTAGCTTTTCAGCTACATGCTCATCTTCCTTTATAAAATTTAATATGTGATAAAAGTTTTTCATGTCCTTTGAAAATTCATCTTTAAATGCATTATTTGTATAACTTATATTAAAATCATAATCTGTTATTATCCATACATTTGGTATAGTATCAAGTGCTTGTCTTAATAACTCTTTTCTTTCATCTATGTAATTTTTTAATGTTTTCTGTATAGTCATGTCCTTTTCTATTGCTAGATTTATCTTACTTAATTGTTCTGACTTTTTACTTAATTTCTTATTTATTGAATTTAATTCATAATATGGATATACCACTCTATTAATTAGACTGTATACATACACATAGTAAGTATAATTACATAACAATAAATACACTACTCCTATTAATCTATCTGTATCTACTATACTAATTTGACAAGTTGTTATAAAACCTATAATAGTTGCAAATAAAGCAAAGTATGATAAATTTTTTATTAAGCTATAATGTTCAGTTTCACTATTAGTTTTGTTTAATACAAACAATAAATTGAACAAGGACATGGCAACATTAATTGCCATAATAATCATATTCAAATAAAAGTTATTAAAAATACTTCTTAGAAGATAATCTACTATTACAAAAGTACTGTTGAAAATCAACAAATGACTTATTCTCAGTTTTTTTATTTTAGAAATTGTTAAGTATATAAATGTAGATATATTAATTATACTTAAATTGAGTATCATAACTTGGAATTTTTGAATCTCTAATTCTGCTATGCCTAAAATCCCCACAAAAACTAATACAAGGCATCCTAATTTTAGTATGTTTATAAATTCATCTTTTTCAAAACTAGTTATATAAACTATAGAATATCCAAATATCCAAAGTAAAATTATTCTATACATATTTATGGAAACTGTATACAAATTTATATTCAAAAGTGCAATAATTAAAAATAACCCATTAGCCAATATATAGCCCTTATTCTTCCTTAAAGTTCCTTTAGATTCCATATTCTCCACCACTTCTTCATTTTTATATAGTTTTATCTATAAATATGTTACCACAATTCTCCCAAAAAATTTGTCACTTTCTAGTTATAAAAAAAAATGAGTAAAGTTTTTAAAATTTTACTCATTTTATAGATTTTGTATATTTAATTTAAAAAGCTGGAACTATACTTCCTTTATATTCATCTTGTATAAACTTTTTAACTTCTTTACTATTCATAGCCTCTGATAAAGCTTTAATCTTATCGCTATCTTTATTATCTTCTCTACAAGCAATTATATTTACATATGGAGAATCGCTTGATTCTATTACTATTGCATCTTTAGTAGGATTTAAATTCGCTGTTAAAGCATAGTTAGAATTTATTACTGCTCCATCAACATCTTTTAATACTGTTGGTAATTGTTCTGCATTCATTTCTTTTATTTGTATATTTTTAGGATTTTTAGTTATATCTTTTTTAGTTATAAGTTCGCCATCCTTTACTTCTATTAATTTATGCTTTGCTAATAATTTAAGTGCTCTAGCTCCATTAGTCGCATCATTTGGTACAGCTATAACTGCTCCATCTTTTACTTCATCTAATGATTTAACTTTTTCTGAATAGAATCCCATTGGCTCTATATGAACTTTAGATGTATAAGTAAGTTTATATTCCTTTTCCTTCACAGTCTCCTCTAAAAATGGAATATGTTGAAAGAAGTTAGCATCCAAAGAACCTTCATCTAAAGCTGTATTTGGAAGCACATAATCATCAAATATCTTTACTTCTAAATCATATCCTTTTTCTTTTAATAAAGGTTTTGCAACTTCCAATATTTTTGCATGTGGATTTGATGATGCCCCTACTAATATTTTTTTATCCTCTTTGTTTGAACATCCTACTGCTGATATTGCTATTGCTGACACTAATGCTACTGATAATAATTTTTTTAATTTCATTTTTTACTCCCCCTTTAAAAATGTTTTATTGATTAAATTATTTTAGTTTCTTATAAGCTAGATTTCCTAAACCTTGTATTATTTGAACTAGTATTACAAGTGCTATTACTGTATAAACCATTACTGCTGTGTCAAATCTTTGGTATCCGTAAATAAGAGCTATATTACCTAGTCCACCAGCTCCTACTGCACCTGCCATAGCTGTATAGCCAAGTATAGAAATTACTGATAATGTAATTCCAGATACTATTGAAGGCATTGCTTCTTTTATCATAACTTTAAATACTATTTGTTTTTTTGTAGCTCCAAAAGATTTGGCAGCCTCTATTAGTCCCTTATCAACTTCGTTTAATGAACTTTCTATAATCCTAGCGATAAATGGTGCTGCACCAATAGTTATTGGTACTATTGCAGCAGTTTCTCCTATACTTGTTCCAACAATTAATCTTGTTATTGGAATCATTGCAACTATAAGTATCATAAATGGGAAACTTCTAAATATGTTTACTATAAATCCTAGTGCACTATTAATCGTACTATTTGGTTTTAATCCATCTGGTTTTGTCACTACTAATATAATTGCTAGTATAAATCCTAATATTGTTGCCACTACGGTTGGTACTATGACCATATATAAAGTTTGTAGTAATGCATTTGGAAATAGTGTTGTTAAAAAATCAATTAGACTATTCATTTATCATTTCCTCCCATCTTATGTCCTTATCTGTAAGATACTGTTTTACTTTATCTCCACTTTTATCTGAAACATTTATAATAAGTGAACCTAAAATATCTTCTTTAAATTGTTCTAATTTCCCAAATATTATAGATACATCTATGTTTAACTCTCTTGCCATTGTTGTAATAATAGCTTCATTAGAAATGTCTTTAGGGAATAGTATTTTTATATTTGTTCCTTTTGGTAAAATTATACTTTCTTCACCTATTAATTTTCTAAGTCCTTTAGTATTTCTCAAGAAAATTTCTTCTGTATCTCCTATTTCTAATACCTCTCCATTTTCCATTATTGCCACTCTTCCACAAATTTGTTTTATAACTTCCATTTGGTGAGTTACAACTATTATTGTTATTCCTAGGTTTTTGTTTATATCTTCAAGTAATGAAAGAATTGATTTTGTAGTATTTGGGTCTAGTGCTGAAGTTGCTTCATCACAAAGAAGTACTTGTGGGTTTAGTGCTAAAGCCCTAGCAATTGCAACTCTCTGTTTTTGACCACCACTTAAGTTTCTTGGTTTATCATTTTTCTTTTCAGATATACCAACCACTTCTAGTAACTCTAAAACTCTTTTTTTTATTTCTGCCTTTGTATATCCAAAGCACTCTAAAGGTAATGCTACATTATCAAACACTGTTTTTCTTTCAAGTAATGAAAAGTGTTGAAAAATCATACCTAACTCTTTTCTTAAATCCCTCATTTGCTTTTCATTTAATGACTTTACTTCCTTATTAGATACAAGCACACTACCTTCTTGATATTCTTCTAGCCCATTTATACATCTAAGTAGTGTTGATTTTCCAGCACCACTATGACCTATTATTCCAAAAATTTCTCCAGATTCTATCTCAATACTTACATCTTTAAGTACTTGAGTCTTTCCATAATACTTATTAACATTTTTTATGCTAATCATAAAATTTCCTCCCCACATATTCTGCTCAATTTGTATGTTTATTTTTATTTATGTATTTTAAATTTGTATCTAACAAAATAAAAGCCTGAGTATAAACTCAGGCTTAGAAAGCTATTTATACTCATCTATCAACTATATTAGTTGCAGGATTTAGCACCAATGTATATAAAATATACTGGTTGCCGGGTTTCAAAGGGCCAGTCCCTCCACCACTCTTGATAAGACGTTATTTAATTTAATTCGATTATCATTTCTTGCTATGTTATATATAATATATTTATTAATAATATTTGTCAATAAATTTATTTGAAATTTTTATTTTTTATTATTCTGAATTGAAAACAAAGTTCATAAAACCTCATATCAGTTTAGAAAATGGATATCAAGATACTACTCTTTCAATTATTTTGACAAAACTGATACTTGTTCTATCTAATTTCTATTTGGATGTGGATTTCTTCGAGTAGAATGTTAGTGATTTTCCAGCAAAAGTAGAAGCATATAAAGAACTTATTTGCAAAGAACTTGGAGTAAAAAATAAAAACGAACTATTTTAAAATGCGAATTAAATATTTGTGAAAATATTAATCATGCTTCCTGGACTAGGCGATGGATTAACCACAGTCAAAAGAATGGCTATCGCAATGGCTATAGCATATCGCATGTACGCCAAAGACTATAAAGTATATGTTTTTAGCAGAAAAAACCATTTAAAAGAAGGTTATTCTACACGAGATATGGCTAAAGACCAAGCGAAAGCCATGAAAATACTTGGTATCACTAAAGCTAAAGTTTTAGGTATTTCTCAAGGTGGAATGATAGCACAATACCTTGCTATTGATTATCCCGATTTAATTGAGAAACTCGTACTGGCAGTTACGCTATCAAAGCAGAATAAAAACATACAAGAAGTTGTTGGGAATTGGATTACATTGGCAGAGCAAGAAAAATATAAGCATCTAATGATTGACATATCAGAAAATTCTTATTCAGAGAATTATCTAAAAAAATATCGTTTTCTTTACCCCTTGCTTGGGAAAATCGGTAAACCTAAAGATTTTAGACGGTTTCTCATACAAGCATCCTCTTGTATTCAGCATGATGCATATATGGAGTTGAATAATATTATATGTCCCACTTTGATAATTGGGGGCGATAACGATAAGATAGTTGGTGTAACTTCTTCTGTTGAATTAACTGATAAAATTAAGGACAGCGAATTATTTATATATAAAGGTCTTGGACATGCTGCGTATGAGGAAGCAAAAGATTTTAATAATCGTGTTCTAAATTATTTATCGAAATAAAGTAAAGCATTATAAAAATAGAGTAGATACGCTATCCTGTATGTGGCAACAAAACAAGGCTAAAAATTCGATTAGATACTATACCTGAAAATTTCTCGTTTTATATTTTTTTACTGTTTTTATAAGCCATCATTAAATATTGAAATCAAATAGGCGTAAAACGGAATTTTTAAGCAACTAAAACAGAAACACATAAAGCCACACAAACATAGTGTTCGTGTGGCTTTACAGCGCTTTATAAAATAATTTTTATTGTTGATATTGGCAGGTTATTCTACTATTTTTTATTATTTCCTGTTATTCCTAATCTATCATTCATGTCTTTTATCATTTTTCTAAAACCACTACCTATATCATTTCCAACATCTTCTGTTCCATGAACTAGTTTCATAAAGTCATTTTGACCTTTTTTCATATCTTCATCAGATACTTTATCTAATTTCTCTAATCTAGCATCTATATCTTTTACTAATCTTTCACCTTCAGTTATTAATTCATCATTCATTTTCTTTAATTCAGCATCTTCTGTTTTACCATCTTTTTTAAGAGATGTTACAAATGATTGTATTTTGTCTCTACTGTCTTTGTATGCAGCCTTTACATCACTTAAATATTTTTCATTTCCTGGATATTCTTTATCTTTAAATTGATTATTTATACTTTCTGGAGTATCATAAATAGAATATCTATTTAAACCTGCTATATAATCATTATAGCTTGTTGAATAATAATTCATATAACCTTCATTGTTGTTTACTGATTCATTTGGATTTTTTCCTGCATTTTCATTTGGTTTTTCAGTTTTTTTAGTACAAGCAGTCATACCTATAGCTAATACTAACGCTAGTCCTACAAATAAAGTTCTTTTTAATTTCATTTTTATTATCCTCCTAGATGTTTTATATTACAAAAAGTTTTAATAAAGTTCTTTCTCAATTTAGTATTTCTATATTTTTATTTTTTATTTACTAAAATTAAACAATTTATAATTTATTTTTTGGGAAATTATAATAGATAAGTAATTAATAAAAAAAATATAATTTTATTATTGATATTGATTATCATTCATAGTATAATTTAATTAATTGATATTAATTTTCATTTGAAGGAGGTTATCTTTTATGCATTGTTGCAATTCACAATTTTGTTGTAAGAATAAAATTGAATCATCATATATAAAATGGCTTTTAGAAGTTTTAGGTCCAGTTTTTTTAGGCTCTAAACCTGCTGAAATAATAAATATTTCATTTACTGATGTAAATAGAGAGGAAAAAATTAATGATATTTACAAATATCTATATAATTGTAAAAGAATAGATTTTATAGTTATTGATAAAGAAAAAAAAGGATTAAAAATTTTATTTGTAAATAAAACAGCATTGTCAGAAAGATTAAAATGTAAAAAAACAGTAAATTTCTTGAAGTTTTTAGGATACAAACAAAATACTAATGTAAATGCTTATTTAGAGCATCTAGTTGAAAAGCTTAAAACTGATACTTTTCCTGATGAAATAGGTATTTTTTTAGGATATCCCCTTAAAGATGTAATTGGATTTATGGGATATAGTAACTATGAAGTTTCTATGATTAGGTATTGGAAAGTTTATGGTGATCCAAAACAATCAGAAGACACATATTCTAAGTTCTTGCTTCATCGTAAAAAAATGAGAAAATTACTTGACTACATAAGTGTAGATAAAATAGTAAGCTGTTTCTAATTAGATTTTATTCTATAAAATAATTAAAAATAAAAATACATCCTTTTTTATCATGTTATTATCACAATAACTTAAGGATGTATTTTCTATTTTAATATGCTAATTTCTTAATATACTAATTTTGGTTATATAACATATCTTTAATATTTATTTTCTTTTCTTGCATTCCATTAGACATCAAGAATTCTTGTGTATCCTCTAACTCTTTTATGTCCTTATCTGTTATCTTAGAACTAAAATCATACCAAGAATACATTTCCTTTGTTTCATCTAAAGTTAAACCAACTTCTTTTGATACCTCTTCCATTACCTTATCTTTATTCTCATCCATATATTTTAAAGTCTCTTCATGAACTTTCATAAATCTTTTTACTAATTCAGGATATTTTTGAGCAAAATCATCACTTACTGCAGTAACTATTATTCCACTAACTAAACCTTCTCCATTTACTATCATTTTGCTACCTGCATTTATTGTTTTTAAAGCCACTGGCCCTGCAAGCATTGCAACATCTGCACTTTTACTTTCTAATGCAGAGGCAGCACTAGGAATATCCATGTTTACATATTCAACATCATCTATCGTATAACCTTCCTTAGCAAGTGCAGCAATCAATAATTGATGAAGTATAGTCCCTTTTGGACCTACAATTTTCTTACCTTTTAAATCTTTTATAGATTTGATATTTTCATTGTTAGTTATAAGCATATATCCTTTTGGTGATCTACTATAGATATTTGTAACTTTAAGTCCAACTCCATTAGATGCTGCTATTATAGCAGATGTTCCACCTAATGCATGTAAAAAGTCTAATTCTCCAGCAGCTAGTGCCTGAGTTTGTTCTGGGCCTGTTGTTAGTTCATGAAAATTAACTTTTATATTATCCTTTTTAAATTCCTTACCAAATGAATCATCTTTCTTTTCCAGTATACTTGGAACGTTAAGTGGAGACTTCACATAGGTTAAATTTATTTCCTTAGGTAAACTAGTCTCTTTTTTTGTAGGAACATCTTTATTACCCTCTTCTTTGGTTGAACATCCCACAGTCCCAACCAATACCATTACTAAAGATGTCATTACTGCTAAAATTTTTTTGTTTCTTTTAATCACTTAAAACTCCCCCAATTCCCTTAATATTTCTTTTTTTAAGCTTATATAATAGCTTTTAGTTAAATCTCTATTATATTCATCTTCGACACTAAATTGTTTAATCCCTTTATTTTTACTAAAAACAATTATTTTCTTTGCTATTTCCATAGCTTCTTCTATATTATGAGTTACAAATACTACCCCTTTTTTAGTATTTTTATGGATATTTACTACTTCTTTTTGCATTTTTCTTCTTGTAAAATAATCTAATGCTGCAAATGGCTCATCCATCAATAGAATATCTGGATTAAAAGAAAGAGCTCTTGCAATACTTACCCTGTGAGCCATTCCTCCTGATAACTCATTTGGATATGAGTTCTTAAACTTTTCAAGTTTCATCATCTTTAAATATCTATCTAAATCAACTTTATTTCTATTATTTTTTTCAGTATGTAAAAGTATATTTTCACTTACATTTAGCCATGGCATTAGTCTACTTTCTTGAAAAACAACTCCTACTTTTGGGATACACTTTTTATCATTATTAAAAAAATATACATTTCCACTAGTAGTACTTTCAAGACCTGCTAAAATTCTAAGCAAGGTTGTCTTCCCACAGCCACTTTCCCCTAGTATAACCGTTATTTCTTCGCTAGATATACTTAATGATATATCATCAAGCACTAAATGTTCTTTATTATCAACTAAATACTTTTTATGTATATTCTCTAATAAAAATCCATTTCTAACCATTTAAATCAACCTGCTTCCCTTTACTAAATTTTGCTATTGCCATTGAAAATAGATAATCTGAAAGTATACCTAAAAAACCAATAACAAAAATTCCAACCAGTACAATATCAGTTCTTGACATATCCTTACCGTCAGAAATCAAGTATCCTAAACCTGAAGAAGCCGCAATAAGTTCTGCACCAATTATAGCTCTAAAGCTATACCCAAGACCTAAACTAAGTCCAACAACAATATCTAACATAGAATTAGGAATTATTATTTTGCAAAAAATTCTTTTCTTAGATAAATTAAAAGACTTGCCTACTTCAATTAATTTACTGTCACAATTTTTTATCCCTTTTAGTGTATTTAAAAATATTGGAAAAAACGATGCTAAAACTATAATTATAATTTTAGACTCTTCACCTATACCAAACCATAAAATCAGCATAGGTATTAAGGCTAGTGGAGGTGTACTTCTCATAAATTCAAATAGTGGCTTGAAATATTCATACATTTTTTTATTTACACCAAACACGATTCCAAGTGGTATTGCTATCAATGAACTTATTAAAAAACCTATAAATATCCTCTTCACACTAGCATAAACATTTAAAAAAATAGAACCATCATTTATCATTTTTATAAAAGTTTCCAAAACTCTTTCAGGCGGAGGCAAAATATAGCTACTCCATATACCTAAAACACATACAATTTTCCATAAAACTAAGATTAGTAAGAAAATGTAATATCCTTTAAACTTTCTATGAATTCTCTCCAGCATCTAATACTCCTTTTTAATATACCTACCCCTGCTACCCTTTTTATTCTTTAAATATATTTTAAGCTACAATTAAAATTCACTATAAAAATTAATCTATACCAATTCTTACTCCACCTGACCTCATTCTGTCAGAAGGTGTTGCATCTGTATTCAAGCTGGACAATCTTTCAGATGGTTGTATAATAACAATTTGACCATGCTCAACAAACTCCATATGATAAGATTCCCCTGAAGTCTGACCAACAAAAGTTTTCCATGATAGTTTTGCTACTTTAGGATATGGTTCCCTTCCAGTCCATGCTACTAACGCATCTGGGTCGACACAACAAGGCCCTTCAAGTATTAGAGGGTTCCCATCTGTTATTATGGCAATATCTTGATTTTGACTTGTTTTATTTATTAAATGTGTAGTAAAAAGTCCTTTTTGAGATATTACTCCTGAACCAATTAATTTTACACTATAATCTAGTTGTTCTGAAAATGCTAATAAGTTTTCACTCTCAACACAAATCGAGTCACCTGGGTCAATTGATATTACATCTACATGATAAGCATTTTGTGCTAGGTAAATTTCACCTTCACCTTCAACAACCATTATTGGCATTTGTTCTCCTGTCAATGACCTTTGAACATGTCCTAGCAATGCTCTACCTAAACCACCACCATTATTTGGGCCTAATATTAATTTTTCAAAGTTAAAATTTCCTTTAAATGCTACCATAGCACCTTTTTTAGCAAAAAATTTACCACTTCCTCTTGCTATACACATAAGTTCATTTGTTACATCAAATTTAAACATAATAAACATTTATATTGCTGTATTTAGCAATAATCCCTCCTAATCATATATTTGTCTATAATTATACAGTAAAAATATAATATAGTCTAATTGACTTCAAATATGAAATTTATTATTTATATAAAAAATAAGAGCCTGATAAAAAGTTTAACTTACTTTATTATCAGACTCTTATTTTATCTATCTTTTAGTATCATGGCAACTCTTACTACTTGAGCATCCAGAACAACCACATCCACAACTACTGCCATTCTTTTTCTTGTTATTAACCATATGCATCACAGCCAATGCCATTAATACTACCACAATAGCTGCTATAATAAATGTAGCCATAATCATCACTCCTTATTTATATGAACTAATTTTTCATATAGCTCAAATTACCAATTTTATCTTTTTTTATTGTTCGATTTGAATAAGTTAAAACCCCAAATACTACAGCTATTGCTATAACTATAGATATTATTGCCCCAGCAATACTTCCACCAGTTCCTAAAAGTACACTTCCAACTTGATTGATAAGAAGAGCAACTATATAAGCTGTTAAAGTTTGGAACCCTAATGTAATCCATGTCCATTTCCATGAACCCATTTCTCTTTTTATAGCACCAATAGCTGCAAAACAAGGTGCACAAAGCATGTTAAATGCCATAAATGAAAATGCACTGACTACTGTAAACATACTTGCAACTGAACCAAGAAGTGTTGGGTCTTGTTCTGTTGCATCTGATATACCAAATAAAACGCCAAATGTTCCAACTACATTCTCTTTTGCTACTAGACCTGTAACTGTTGCTACTGATGATTGCCAGTTTCCAAATCCAAGAGGTGCAAATATTGGTGCAACTATATTTCCTAGACTAGCCAATATACTATCTCCTGCATCTACCATTTGTAGTGACCAGTTAAATGATTGTAAGAACCATATTACTCCACAAGCAACAAAGATAATTGTACCTGCTTTGATTATAAATGCTTTTCCTCTATCCCACATATGAATTAAAACTCCTTTTGCACTAGGAACATGATATTGAGGTAGTTCCATAACAAATGGAGATGGTTCTCCAACAAATAAAGAAGTTCTTTTTAATATAATTCCACAAACAATTATCATTACAATTCCTAAGAAATACATTGATGGTGCTACCCATGAAGCCCCTCCAAACAGTGCTCCTGCAAATAAAGCTATTATTGGAATCTTAGCTCCACATGGAATAAATGTAGTTAACATGATAGTCATTTTTCTATCTCTGTCATTTTCTATAGTACGAGTTGACATAACACCAGGAACTCCACAACCTGAACTTATAAGCATCGGTATAAATGACTTTCCTGAAAGACCAAACTTACGGAATATTCTATCCATTATAAAAGCCACACGTGACATGTATCCACAATCTTCAAGTATTGATAATAGCAAAAATAAAAGCATGATTTGTGGTACAAATCCTAATACAGCTCCAACTCCACCAATTAAGCCATCAACTACAAGACCTTGTAACCAATCAGCTACATTTACGGAAGCTAAGAAATTACTTACATTACCTTGAATAATTTCTCCAAACAATACATCATTTGTCCAATCAGTTGCTATAGCACCCAATGAACTTACTGCTATGTAGTAAACTCCCCACATTATAAGTGCAAAAATAGGTAGTGCTAATATACGGTTTGTTACAAACTTATCTATTTTATCTGAAACAGTTTCTTTACCATTTCTATTTTTCTTTATTATGCTTGAAATTATTGAACTAATAAATTCATAACGATTTGCTGTGATTATACTTTCACTATCATCATCCAATTCATCTTCACAATTTCTAGTTATCTCTTCTATGTCATTTAATATTACTTTAGAAATATCAAGCTTTTGTATAACATTTTCATCTCTTTCAAATAACTTTATAGCTAACCAACGTGTTTCCATATCTATATATGGAGTTTTTTCCTCTATTATCTTTTCGATTTTTTCTATTGCTCCTTTGCTTTCATCAACAAAAGGTAACTTAAAATCTAATTTATTGTTACCACTTGCAATTTCAATTGCTTTTTGAGCAGCTTCCATAATTCCTTGCCCTTTAACAGCTGTTACTTCTACTACAGGGCAACCTATAACCTCTGATAATTTTTTAATATTTATCTTATCTCCATTTTTCTTAACAACGTCCATCATGTTAAGAGCTATAACAGTAGGTATACCTAATTCCAAAACCTGAGTTGTTAAATATAAATTTCTCTCTATATTTGATGCATCTACAATGTTTATTACTGCATCTGGTTTATCATCAAGCATAAAATTACGTGTAACAACTTCCTCTAATGTATATGGTGATAGAGAATAAATACCTGGTAAATCTACTATTTCT
Source organism: Clostridioides sp. ES-S-0006-03 (assembly GCF_020662275.1). Lineage (NCBI taxonomy): Bacteria > Bacillati > Bacillota > Clostridia > Peptostreptococcales > Peptostreptococcaceae > Clostridioides > Clostridioides sp. ES-S-0006-03. The sequence continues at coordinate 71,917 of NZ_JADGMM010000002.1, read as the reverse complement.
ACATCTTTATTTCCTTTTAATTTTCCACCTTTTTTTTCAACTGTTACTCCTGGCCAGTTACCAACATATTGTGATGAACCTGTAAGTCCATTAAACATTGTTGTCTTGCCACAATTAGGATTTCCTATGAGACCTATTTTTATTGACATTTCCATTCCCTCCATTAATATTTAGATATATAAATTATTTTTGATACAGAAAATCATTCTCACTATATAATTGCATTAACTCTACTATAATTAACTTTATTATTCCACAATAATTTTTTCTGCATCTGATTTACGAATTGATAGTTCATAATCTCTAACTGTTATTTCAATTGGGTCTCCAAGAGGAGCTACTTTTCTCACAAATACATCAACACCTCTTGTAATTCCCATGTCCATTATACGTCTTCGTGTAGCTCCTTCTCCTTCTAATTTTTTAACTTTTACAGTTTCCCCACACTTAATATCCTTTAGCTTGTTCATATTACTACCTCCCTATATTATTATTCTACTTGCCATTTTTTTATCTAATGCAATTCTAGTATCCTTTACATCTATTATTAAATTACCATCTATCTTAGAAATTATTTTAACATTTGTTCCTACTACAAATCCTATGCTATTTAAAAATGTTCTTGTCTTATCACTTCCTGAAATCTTCTTTATAACTACTTCTTCTCCTATATTTGATAATACTAATGGCATACGATATTCCTCCTTATACTAATTTAAATTTATATGTAGACTTTTCCTTCTATTTAAATTCTAGTATCTTATTTTTAAATTGTGGTTCATTAAAATGATTACCTATTTTTTTCCTTCTTTTTACAATTCTTAATTTTGATTTAAGTCTATCATAATAGTATAGTTTTTGCAAGTGATTATTGTATTCTTTTGATTTTTTCTCTCAATTAATTTTATTCCTCATACAAATCTTATTTATCTTAACATAATTTTTATAAAATAAAGATGCTTTTAGATAGTATCTTTGACTATCTAAAAGCATCTTTATTTTTCATCTATTTTATATTTATTTATATACTTAATTCTTACTTGGAAACATTTTCATTATTACTTTCATCTTTTTCTGTAAAAATGTCTTTATCTAATTTTAAAATATCAACAAACAAATGTATTTTGACATACTCTCTTCTTCTATGTATGAGAGTGTGACAAACAAAGTTTAAATTCTATTATAAATAATTATATTCTCTATTAACTTGAATATTTAGATAGAAACTCTATTTGTTGAAGATTAAATGTTTGTGTATGAATATTGGAATAATTTTTTGAGTATGTATCAACAAAACCATGATTTGCATCTGCGATTTCAATTTGAATATTTTGTTTTTTGGCAAGAAGTTGAGAGGCAACAAACTCAACATCAAATGAATCGTATTTTGCAAATACTAATAAAACAGGACATTTTGGAATTATATCCATATAATCTCTAATTCGAGAACCATAACAGCAAATTATTCCATCACATAAGGAATTTTCACTGCATCTCCATGCAATTGTTGCACCTACACTATATCCAATAACGAATACATGCTTATATTTTAATTTTAAATCATTTATAAGTTTTTCTACTTTTTCATAGATATTAAATCCTATATTACTTATAAAAAAATTATATGCATCTTGAGCTTTTAAATAAGAAAAAACTTTCCCGCTACCCAAAAGTTCAGGGCAAAATACATCATATCCATCTTGATAGTATTTTTCACAAATATCCTTTATAAAATTGTTAACTCCATAAATTTCATGTAGCACTACAATAGCTATATTACTTTTATGTGTATACTTAATCAGTTTATCCACCACCTTTATTAAATAGTCAATATTTTTATACTTAGTTTAATGTATTCCTATATGTATGTCAATTTACTGTTTTAGAATCTAATTTACTCAAAAAGGAGTATTTCACTCATAATCTTTAAAAACCATGAATGAAATACTCCTAAAAGTTTACTTAATTTATATTAAATTTATTTTCCAAAATATCTATTTAATAATCCTAAGAATGCTTTACCATGTCTAGCTTCATCTTTACACATTTCATGTACTGTATCATGTATAGCATCTAATCCTAATTCTTTAGCTTTTTTAGCTAATTTTAATTTTCCATCAGTTGCACCATATTCAGCGTCAACTCTAACTCTTAAGTTTTCTTTTGTATCTGCAACTACAACTTCTCCAAGAAGTTCTGCAAATTTAGCAGCATGTTCTGCTTCTTCAAAAGCTATTCTCTTATAAGCTTCTCCAACTTCTGGATATCCTTCTCTATCAGCTTGTCTACTCATTGCTAAATACATTCCTACTTCTGTACACTCACCAACAAAGTTAGCTCTTAATCCTTCGATTACTTCCTCATCTACACCTTGAGCTACTCCTATTCTGTGCTCATCAGCCCAATTCTTTTCGCCTTTCATTTCTTCAAACTTATCAGCTCCAACTTTACATACTGGACATTGTGCTGGTGCAGCATCCCCTTCATGTATATATCCACATACTGTACAAACAAATTTTTTCATAATTAATTTCCTCCTAATATTTTATATATCAAATTTAATTTTTTATTTTCTAAGTTATTCTATATATACCCGTGTCATATACCTTCAAACAATTTTTTTTAAAATTTTTTATTAATTTTTAATTTCGATTTGTCAGCAGTATATTTCTGTAGTAATGACCTTTGAGTTTCATTAGCTCTTTATGATTTCCAGATTCTACAATTCGTCCATTTTCTAAAACTATTATATTGTTACAATTTGATATAGTACTTAGTCTATGAGCTATAATTATACTAGTCTTTCCATAAGTCACATTATTTATTGCATCTTGAATCTTAGCTTCAGTTGCTATATCTATATTACTCGTAGCTTCATCCAAAATAAGTATTGGTGCATTTTTTAATACCGCCCTAGCAATACTAATTAATTGTTTTTGCCCCTCACTTAAATCCTCACCCCTATCTGATAAAACAGTCTCATATCCTCCATGCATTTTAATTATAAACTTGTGTAAATTTGCTATTTTACTAGCAGATATAACCTGTTCATCAGTTGCTGTTAGGTTTCCATACCTTATATTTTCCATAACAGTGTCATTAAATATATAACTTTCTTGTGGAACTACTCCAAAATAATTTCTTAAACAATTCCTATCAACTGAATATATATCATTCCCATCTAAAAATATCTTCCCTTTTTCTACTTGATAGAAATTTGTAATCAGATTTATAATTGTCGTTTTTCCACTGCCAGTTTCTCCTATTATGGCATTTGATGTTCCAGCCTTGATTTTTAAGTTTATATCACTTAGAATATTCTTTTTTGAGTCATATGAAAAACTTACATCTTTAAATTCAATATCTCCATTTATAAAAGATTTTTTTAAATTATTATTTTTATTGTTGTAAATGTCACTTTTAGTGTTACTATTTATTTGTTCTTCTTCTTGCTCATCCATAACTTCAAAGACTCTTTCACATCCTGCTACAGCTGAAAGCAATGTATTAAATAAGTTAGCTAATTCATTTAAAGGTCTTGTAAATTGTCTTACATAACTTAAAAAACTTGCTATAACGCCTATAGTTATAACATCTTTAGACGCAAGTACTCCACCTATAATACATATAATTGCAAATCCTATATTACTAATTACGTTCATAATAGGCATTAAAAGAGATGTATAAATCTGTGATTTAAGTGAAATACTCAAAAGCCTATCATTGATTGCTTTGAAATCACCTACAGATTTTTTCTCATAATTAAAAGCTTTTACTACATTTATATTTGATATCATTTCTTCAATATGAGAATTTAGTTTTCCTAATTCTACTTGTTGTTGCTTAAAAAAAACTCTAGTCCTCTTTGCAATGAAATTGCTTAGAAACATTACTATTGGTATTAACACGATACTGCAAAAAGTTAAAATAGGGCTTAATATAAACATCATAATGAAAGTTAGCAATATGTTCAAAATTCCTGTAATTAATTGTACTAATGAAGTTGAAATACCTGTACTAATATTATCAACATCATTTGTTACTCTACTCATAATATCTCCAGTAGGACTCTTATCAAAGAAAGTTATTGGTAAATTCCTGAATTTTAGAAATAAATTACTTCTCATATCTCTAACTATGCTTTGAGATAATCTAGCTGTAAATATCCCCTTGAACAACTTAACTAAAAATTCAATTATATAAAATAAAAGTAAAATAAGTATTCCTTTTAAGAAAATAGACTTTGAATATATATCAATATTTATTATGTCAACTACTTTTCCAAGAGTATATGGTATTATAGTTGATATAATTGAATCAATTATTACTAGTAAAAAAATTAATCTAGTAATTTTTTTATCTTTTTTAAAGTACATAAAAACTCTTTTAAATGTTTTTTTAAAATCTTTAGGCTTTGCTTTTTTCTTTAGTCTACTCACCTTTTGATTTCCAGTACTCAAATTCAATACACTTCCTCCTTAATTTACATCTTCATTTACTAGATTTTGCAACTCAAAAATCTTTTTATAAGTTGGAGAACTAACCAGTAAATCTTCATGTGCAGCAAATCCAACCACCTCTCCCTCATCTAAAACTAAAATCTTATCACAGTCAATTATAGAACTAATTTTTTGTGAAATAGTTATAATAGTACATTTCTTGTTTTCATTTTCTCTTAAATTATTTATATAATCTTTTATATTTTTCCTTATAACTGTTTCTGTATTGATGTCCATCGCACTAAAACAATCGTCAAGAATTAATATTTGTGGTTTTTTTGCTATAGCTCTAGCTATTGTAACTCTTTGTCTTTGTCCTCCTGATAGGTTTTTACCCCTTTGAAACAAAACTTCATCATAAGAATTTTCAAGTTTTGTTATAAATTGATTTGCATTTGCTATTTCGCATGCTTTTACAACATCTTCTTTACTTATATCTTTACTTCCCATAATTATATTTTCTGATATACTCTTTCCAAACACACTGCTATTTTGAAAGACTACACCTATTTTTTCTCTTAAACTATCTTTAGATATACTGTATATGCTATGCTCTCCAATCTTAATATCTCCTTTATCAACTATATATAGTTTTTGGATTAAATTGACTAAAGAAGTCTTTCCTGAACCAGTTTGACCAATCACGCCAATATTTTGCCCTTCTTTTATTTTAAAAGATATGTCTTTTAATATCTTCTCATCTATATTTTTATTATACGAAAAATCTACATTTTCAAAAATTATATCACCATTTATAAATTCTAACTCTCTTTCTTTAGCATCTAAATCAGTATTTTTGATAATTACTTCTTCATTCTCATCAATTAGGACTTCACTTATTCTTTCATAAGAAGCTTTTGCTCTCACAAAAACATTAAAAACGTGTGAAATCATTATAAGTGATGTTAATATTCTAGTCATGTAGTTTACATAGGCAACTATAATTCCAATTTTAATTTCTCCAGAATAAATTAAATATCTCCCAATTAGCAATATTATTATTATAGCAATGTTAATAATTATTGTAATTGTTGGTCTAAAAAATGACATCATTGTTGTGGCTTTTCTACTATTTTGAAAAAGTTCATTATTTAATTCTTCAAAACGTTTATTCTCATAATCATACCTACAGAATAATTTAACTACCTTTATTCCACCTAAAAACTGTCTCAATTTTGAGTTTATCTTATCTGTACTTTCTTGTACTTTTTTAAACAACTTATATCCAATCTTCATGTTAAGCAATATTATAATAAATATAATTGAAACTGCAATTAAAATAATTATTGACATTTTTAAATTTAATTTTATCGCTATAATTAAACTTCCTATACACATAATTGGTGATTTTATAAAAACTCTCATCATTCCATGAACAAATAATTGTATCTGATTAATATCATTAGTAATTCTTGTTATTAGTGAGGCTCTACCAAATTTATCTACTTGCTTCAATGAATATGTATTTATCTTTTCAAATACATCCTGTCTTAAATCATAAGAAAAACACTGAGAAACTCTTGCTGAGATTATACTTCTTATTATTGAAAATACTGCTCCTAAAAAAGTTATACCTATCATTAATGCTCCCGTTGATAATATGTAATCTAAGTCCTTATTTGAAACCCCTATATCAATTATTTTAGCCATTATAGTTGGTTGTGCCAAATCACAAAAAGCTTCCAATGTTAAGAAAAATATTGCTGTTAAAAACAACACTATATATTTTTTTATATATTTTTTAAAATACCTCATTCAACCATCCCTTCATAGCATTTTCTAACTATTAAAAGTATATCACAATCAATAATTTAATTGATTATATCAATTATAAATATTTGATTTATTCTTAATTTTTATACTATATATTTTATAAATTATTTGTTTTTATTTCCCATATTTATATATATTTATAGCATACTATTATATATAATATATATGTATTAAAATTAAGACAAAACTTTAACTTTACTATTTGTGTAAAAAGTAATATAATTTAAAATTGATTATAAATCTAACTTTTTTATCTATTAAAATATTCAGGAGGTGAGAGATTTGAAAAAAACAAATGGTTTAAAAGAAATTTTAAACTGGAATAATATGAAAAATTTAAGACCTTCAAAGGGTTTAAAAAATATATTAGAAATTTTTAAAAATGACCTAAAAGATATACGTGGAAATTATGCAGTACTTATAATAGTTGTAGGACTTGCTTTTTTACCATCTTTATATGCTTGGTTTAACATAAAAGCATCTTGGGACCCATATGGGAGTACTGCTAATATGCTTGTAGCAGTAACAAATGAAGATAAAGGTAATGAGATAGCAGGACAGAAAATTAATATCGGAGACCAGTTAATTGAACAGCTTAAAGATAATAAAAGTTTAGGTTGGCAGTTTGTAGATGAGAAAACGGCTCTTGAAGGTGTTAAAAAAGGTACTTATTATGCATCACTTAAGATTCCAAAGAATTTCACAAAAGATTTAACTTCCCTAATTACAGATGATGTCAAAAAGGGTGAACTTATCTATACAGTAAATGAAAAGATAAATGCAGTTGCACCAAAGATTACTGACAAGGGAGCTTCTGCAATACAGTTACAAGTTAATCAAACAATAATAAAGACAGTGAGTGAAATAGTTCTTGGTGTATCAAATGGAGTTGGTGCAGGAATTGAACATGGTCTTCCAAAACTAACAAAAGTTGAAAACTCTCTTATGGACCTTCAAAAAAGATTTGACCATATAAATAAAACGGTCGATTTAGCTGCTGATGCTACTTCAAAATTATCAGGTACAGTTAGAGATATTAAGGCTGATTTACCTACAATTAAAAAGACTTTAAATGATACAAAATTATTATCAAGTGATGTAAAAAAATTCTTAGAGGATACAAATAACAATGTAGATGAACTTTCTCCTCTTATAAAGTCTGATTTAAATTTAATGGTTGACCTTTCATCTTCTGCTTCTTCTCTTACATTAAATTTAATTGATGCTGTAAACAGTGGAAGTGAAGATGTACCAAAATTGATAGACAATTTATCAGAAAAGCTTTCTAACTTACAATCTTTAAATGATACTTTAGAAGATTTTTTAACTAAATTGAATCAGCTTACATCCAACAATAGACTGGATGATGTAATAAATAGCCTTGAAGATTCCAGTAATAAAATAGATTCTTCTATATCAACATTAAATGATATTAAAGATAAGGTTATATCTGGGCAACAGCCATCTATAAGTGCCTTAAATAATGTTTTAAGTTTATCAAATGGTATAGGAAGAATTAATTTAAATATTTTGAATAATTTTGACTCAAAAATATCAAAACCTATAAATAGTATATTTGAAAAAAGCATAAATGTAGCAAATGATATAATTACTGTTTTAGATAAAGCAGAAGCAAAACTTCCAAAGGTTGAAGAAATTCTTACTACTTCTTTAAGTCTTTCAGGAAATGCACAAGAAAGTATATCATTAATAAGAGAAAAACTGCCTTTGGCAAAAGGAATGTTGGATGACTTAGTTGATACTTTAAGTAAAATTAGCAATGGCGAGGATATGAAAAAATTAGTTAACTTACTTGAAAGTGATATATTGACAAAATCAAACTTTTTAAAGGAACCTGTTGAAGTAAAGACAGAAAAATTATATCCAATTGCCAACTATGGTTCTGCAATGACACCATTTTATAGTGTTCTTTCTACATGGGTAGGTATATTACTGCTTTCAGCATTATTATCTACATCTGTACATGGAAACTATAAACCTTATGAGATTTATTTTGGAAGAGGACTTACTTTTTTAAGTATAGCCCTCGTTCAAGGATTTATAATTGGAACTGGAGATATATTATTATTAGGAGTAACAGCAGAACATCCAATTTTACTAATAATTCTACTCATGTTTACTAGTATGGTGTTTAATTTTATAGTTTACTCTTTAGTGTCTGTGTTTGGAAATATAGGAAAGGCAATTGCAATAGTACTACTAGTTGTACAGATTGGTTCTTCTGGTGGTACATTCCCTATACAAGTTACACCTACATTCTTCCAAAGAATAAACCCTATAATGCCATTTACTTACGCAATAGGTGCCACAAGGGAGGCTGTTGGTGGTATATATCCTCCAAATTTAATTAAGGATGTATTAGTATTACTATTATTTATGATTTTGTTCATCTGCTTAAATGTACTTTTAAAAGGGCCTATAAATAGAGTTATAAAACCATTTAACAAAAAATTTGGTGATAGTAATTTAACTGGACATTAAACACTTGATTATATCTTTAAAAATCCTATAAAAATAATCTATAGTTTAAGTTTATATTAAAGGTAGTAGCTTCTCAGTTACTACCTTTTTCTAGTTAATAGACTATCCCTCACAATTACTTATAAATGACTGATATTCATTCATTGACTTTCAAAATCCCATATGCTATTATGTACTTGAAATCAGAAGGAGGATGCTATATGCCACGTATTACTAAAGAACCTAATGAGCGTAGACAAGAAATTTTAGATACTGCAATGAAGTTATTTTATGAAAATGGATATGAAAAAACTTCTATTACTGATATTGCAAAATATATGAATGTTGCACAAGGTTTATGTTATCGTTATTTTCCATCAAAAGAAATCTTATTTGATAGTGCTATAGATCAGTATGCACAAACTTTAGTAGATAAAATGCTATCTATACTAAACGATAAAAATAAAACATTAAAACAAATAATTGAAGAAGTACCAACATTTATTGATATAGAAACTGATGATAATCTTTATTACAAAATATGTCATGGAGAACAAAACAAAAAAATTCATGACCAGTTATCTTTAAAAGTCTGTGAAAAGCTTTTGCCAATTGTAAAAAAACAAATTGAACTAGCTCATTCGCGAGGAGAAATTGATGTTCCTGATTCCGATACAACAGCATACTTTTGTGTATACGGTCAACAAGGTATATTACTACGTAATGACATTTCTAATGATGAAAAGATAGAAAGAATTCGTTCTTTTCTAACTTATCTTATGAATATTTAAATATATACCAGCTCAATAATCAGAGATACATATATTTTACAAATACAATTTAGCATTATACTCTATCTCTTACTTCTATATCTAAAGATACACAGATTGACACTTTTTATACCACTCTGCATATCTTTAGATAAACTTGTAGTTACATTAATCCTTTGTAATTCTCTTCCTCTAAAAAATAACTATAACTTTTACATATATTCTAGCTTTATTTTCTTTAAATAAAAATATGCCTTTATAATTTATAAAAGCATATCATAAAAATTTAATATTAAATTACTTCACCTAACATAACCTAAGTATTTAATTCATATAATCAGTTATTCCAGATTTTAAGTTATACAAATGCTTAAAACCTTCCTCGACTAATAAATTACATGCTGTAACACTTCTGTGACCACTTCTACAATAAATTATTACCTTTTTATCCTTATATTCATAAATTTCATCTATATTATTAATTAACTCTTGTAAAGATATATTTATCGCATTTTCTATTTTACTTTCATTAAATTCATCTTTAGTTCTTACATCTAACAATAAAACATCTTTTTCATTTTTCATCATTTCCTTAAGTTGATTTTTATTTATAGTTTTGTACATAATTTAAGATTCCTCCATTTTATTTATATATTACTTATACCCTTTATTTTTTATCAGATAACAAAATATTGTATTTTTATTTTTCTCATATATATAAAATGTATACTTATTATAAATACACTTTTCTTGAACAATAATCTGTTGATTAAAATAATTAAGAATGTTATGCTAATTATAATTATTAAAAGGGAAAAGAGGTAATTTAATATGTTTAAGCAAAGATTATGTAAGTTATTATCTAGCACATTAGTACTTAGTATGTTATTTACTGCTACTCCAAGTATTACTTTTGCTGATAATGACACAAACAATATCTCCGATAAGTATCAAAGCTCTGATATAGAGTTAAATGATTATAGTAAAGGTTCGGAGTCTTACACAAAAACTAGAGCTCTTGCTAAAGAGAAAATTCAAACTTTACTATCTAAATATGGTGCTGTAAGCGCTCAATATGCTCTAATTGATAATGGTAAAATTGAGATTTCTGGAAATGGTGGAGTATACAGCAAACAAGATAATAAAAATTTAACTAAGGATAATATGTATAATATTGCCTCTATCAGTAAAGTATTTACTACTACAGCTGTTATGAAGTTGGTTGAACAGGGAAAAGTAAATTTAGATACTCCTGTTGTAAAATATATACCTGAATTTAAGATGGCTGATGATAGATATAAAGAAATCACTCCAAGAATGTTATTAAATCACTCATCAGGGCTAATGGGAGGAAGTTTAAAAAATGCCCTTTTATTGGGAGACAATGATTCTTATAGTCATGATAATTTCTTAGAAGAATTAAAGAAACAAAGATTAAAAGCTAAGCCAGGAGCTTTTTCCGTTTATTGTAATGATGGATTTACTTTAGCTGAAATTTTAGTAGAGAAAGTATCTGGTATGTCATTTACTAATTTTCTTGATAAGTACATAAATAATCCACTTAACTTACAAAACACAAAAACTCCAGAAAATAGCTTTGATAGTTCAAAACTTGCAAAAGCCTATGTACCTTATTGGGAAGATGCAGTTCCACAAGATAACTTTAATACTATAGGTATGGGTGGCTTATATTCAAGTGCAGAAAATCTATGTACATTTGCACAAACATTTATGAAAAAATCAAATGGAATTCTTTCTCCTGCTTCAGTAAAAGCTATGGAAAATAAAGAATATTTAAATGGTCTATGGCCTGAGGGAGAAGACTCTATCCTTGGATATGGTTTAGGATGGGATTGTGTCAACACTTATCCATTTAATCAATATAATCTAAAAGCACTTACAAAAGGTGGAGATTCTTTATTATTCCATAGTAATCTTACAGTGCTTCCAGATGAAAATATGGCAGTTGCAGTTGTTTCTTCTGGTGGAAGTAGTCAACTTAACGAAGTAATCGGACAAGAAATTTTACTATCTGCACTAAAAGAAAAAGGTAAAATTAAAGAAATAAAACCTGATAAAACATTTAGTAAGCCACAACAAGTCAAAATGCCAAGTTACTTAAAAGAAAATAGTGGACTTTATGCTTCTTCAAATATGCTAAAAATCGATGTTAATGATAATGGTACTCTAACAGTATCTTCTCCATACATAGAAAATGGACCTGAAGATAAATATGTATACATAGGTCAAGATAGATTTGTATCTGAAAAAGGTAATAGTTGCCTAAAATTTGTAAAAGAAAAAAATAATATCACATATTTAAATATGAGCTCTTATGATGATGTTCCTGGATTAGGTCAGACAGCAAGTTTATACTACGTAGCTCAAAAGGTAGATGACAATGATATATCAGATAGTGTCAAAGAAGCATGGGAAAAAAGAGGTGAAAAAGGCTACTATATAGTGGATGAAAAATATAGTTCTCAACACTATATGCTTGGTTCTGTTAAAGCAATTCTTGGTGTTTCTGATAAAACTCCAGGTTTTTTAGCTAATACTAAAATAATAGATGAGAATAATTCAAATGCTTTTATAGAAATACCTGGTGTAATGGGTCGTGATTTGAGTGATATCAAACTGTATAAAGAAAATGGTACAGAATACCTAAAATTTGCAACACAAACATATGTAAGTGAAGATTCTCTAACTAATTTATCATCAGAAAAATCTTTTACATATCAAATAGATTCAAAGGGGTATGCAAAATGGTACAAAATTGGCGATGATATAGCAAATAAAAAAATAGAAGTTAATCTTCCTCAAAATTCATCTTTTGCAGTTTATGATGATAAAGGAACTCCTGTAAATTACTCTTTAGTGACAAAGAATAATAGAGTTAGATTGCCAAAAGGAGGCGTAATAGCTTTCTTAGGAAGTCCAAATGCCAAATTTGAAGTTACATACCAAGATGAAGTAAATGCAAATGAATTAACAGGAACTGATAGATATGAAACTTCTATTAAGATAAGCCAAGCAGGTTGGGAAAATGCTGAAAATGCTGTTTTAATAAATGATTCTGCAATTGCAGATGCTTTGGCTGCAACACCATTTGCATATAAAAAAGATGCTCCTATATTGTTAACTGGAAGTTCTCAAATAAATGAAAAAACTTTAGCTGAATTAAAGAGATTAAAAGTTAAAAATGTATATGTAATCGGTGGTGAAGCTTCTGTAAACGAAAAATCTTTAGATACTATAAAGTCAGATAATATCTCTGTATCTAGAATTTCAGGAAATGATAGATATGAGACTTCTTTAAATCTTGCTAAAGAATTAAAAGGAATTAGTAATGTATCAAAAATATCAGTAGTTAATGGTGAAAAAGGATTAGCAGATGCAGTAAGTATTGGTGCAGCATCAGCTCAAAATGATATGCCTATAATACTTACTAATGAAAATAGTAATATAACTGAAATAAATGATTTATTCAAAGATAAAAAAATAGATAAATCTTATATAATAGGTGGAGAATACACAGTTTCTAAAAATATAGAAAGTAAACTTAAAAATCCACAAAGAATATCAGGTAGTACTAGAAATGAAACAAATGCAAAAGTAATAAAAGAGTTTTACAAAGATTCTAATATAAATAACCTATATGTAGCTAAAAATGGAATCAATAAACAAGATGATTTAATAGATGGTTTATCTGTTGGGGTTTTAGCTGGAAAAACTAAATCTCCTGTAATACTAGTAGGAAATTTACTAGACTATAGTCAAAAAGAACTATTTAAAACTATGAGATTTAAATCAGTAACACAAATTGGTGGAAATGGAAATGAAAATTCATTTAAACAAATTAAAGAAATAGCTTAATATTTTAAAACGGGCTATATTCAAATAATTTTATTTGAATATAGCCCGTTTTTATTACAATTATAAAATTAATCTTTATTTATCATTCATACTTAGTAATTTATCTAAGTATACTGACTTTAGCTGCTTACTAGCCAAAGCTTTTTTAGCTGGTTCAAGTTTTAATATAGCTGATAGTATAGCTCCCATAGCTCTATGACTAGCTAAGGCATTATTATCAAAAATTAGATTTTGTAACTGCCCTTTTTCAATTGCCATGAGAACTGCTCTATGTACTGAATTTGCAGGAGTTATTATTTTTTCATCTCTCTTTAATAGCATAATACTATTTTTGTGACAATTTCTAACACAAACTCCACAACCTAGACATCTATCCTCATCAATTTTTATATATTCTTTATCATTTTCTTTTACTTTACTTATTGCATCTATTGGACATGCAGATATACATTTACCACACTTTACACAACTTTCATGGTTTATATTTGGTATAAAGCTAGTTGTTTGTACTGGGTGAAGATTTCCAAATCTTTTTGCTGCTACTAGCGCCTCACAACAGCAACCACAACAATTACATATAAATGTAACTCCTTTTCGAACATTTTCTCCACATTGAACTAAATTATGTTCATATGCTTGATGAAGTAATTCCTTACATTCTACTTTATCTACACGTCTTGCAAATTTATTGTTTATTAAAGAATTAGCTACATTGTCAAATGTCATACATATATCTATAGGAGCATCACAGGCTTTTCCAACGTGTTGCATTCTATGTCTACAATAACACATGCTTATACCTATATGAGTCGATTCATCAATTATATGAGTAGCTCTTTCATAATCTAAAATACTTACTTCATTATCATTAGTCAATACTTCTTCTTGAACGTAAACTCTTCCAAGTTTTGTTTCTGTTGAATAAAATAAATCTTTAATAAAATCTTCTTCTACATTCATATACTGATAGTAAAGTTCTGATAAAAGTTTTTGGTCTATATCGTGTCTTGTTCTCATCATGGCAAACTCAAAAAAACCAGCCATTGGAGGAGGCATTATATATTTTTTACCTTTTTTATCTTCTATATCTAGTATTAGTGCCCTGCTAGCTAGCTTATCTAGCACCCTATATGCTTCACTTTCACTTATACTCCAAATTTTAGCTGCTGTTTTTACTCTAAAAGGCTTTATTGGAAGTTGTGCCACTAATTTTGCCTCTTGTTCTGTAAAAAGTACATTTAGTATTTTATATAATGTATCGGAGGGTGGAGCACCCTGTGGAAATTTATTTATTCTTTCCTCTAAGCTTTTATACATGTTTTTAGCAGTTATATGAGAAATAGTAATCACCTTCTTTTTCTTTTGTTTTGCAATATAATCAAATATCTTTCTTTATTATCTAAACTCCTACTTTATATAATACCAATTCTTTCTAAATAGTTAAATACCTCTAGCAATTTATTTATTAGATTTCTTATATAAATAAAAACCGTTTAATCAGCATAATTATAGTTTATACCAATTAAACGATTTTAATAATATTTTACATATCTATAAATTATTTTTATAGTATTTTATATACTTTCCTTTCTTATATTATCTATTATATTCTCCTTATTTAATTTATTCATAGGTATATATGCTGCTATAAAGGTTATTATAAAAACACTAACTATGCATATGCCAATTGCTGTCCATGGTATAACTGTAGAAAACTCAATTACACCTGAAACTAATTTATTCATAATTAATATCAACCCAATACCAATTGGTACGCCAAACAATAAAGATAAAATACCATAGATAAAACTTTCTAAGTATATCATTTTTCTAAAACCTACAGGAGTAACACCTATTGATTGTATTATTGCTAGTTCTCTTTTTCTTAGATTTATACTTGTACTTATTGTATTTAGTATATTTGTAACACTTACTAGAGATATCACTACTATAAACCCATATACAAAAACTTTAATAGCTTTTAAATTTTGCTTTTCACTTTTGTCACTTGTATTTTCATCATGAAAATTGACATTATTTTTCTTAGCCAAAGACTCTATACTCTTCCTAGTCTGAGCACTTCCCCCTGAGTCAATAAAGACAATACCTTTCTCTAACTTTAAATCCATATTTTCAGCAACCTCATCATAAGTTAAAAATTGCAATCCCATATTTTGATAACCCATTCCTAGACGTTTTTCATCTGTTATACCAAGAATTTTTATGTTTACTTTTTTCTTTGAATCATTTTCGCCAGTATATTCACAAGTTACAGTATCTCCAACTTTGTAATTAGTTAACTCTATTACGCCTTTCTTACCCTTTGATTCAAAGTAACTTTTTCTAACAAATATCACTCCATTTTCTTTAATCGCTCTTTCTTTATCAAAAGAGCCTTTTATTAAGTTTTTTGTTTTATTTTGTATTGCAGTTTCTCCAGGAAAAATTAGTTCGTTGTTGTTAAACTCATATACATAACTATCTCCAACCTTACGTTGTTGATAATAATCCTTAATTAGATTTTCTTTAGATTTATTTATTTTATCCTTATCTACTCCTATAGAAATATACTCTCCTACAGCTACTTCAAAGTTTTTTATTCCAGATATATTTTTTAGTTTATTTATAGTATCATCCATAGACTTAGATATTTGTCTTGAACTTAAATATAAATCGTAGTTTCTTTGAGAATTTCTGATTTCTTCACCTTTTAAGAAATTCGCCATAAATCCGCTAAAAGATATAAATATTACTATACTTACTATTAAAGAAAAAAGTGTCACAATAAATTTCTTTCTATTTCTTCTTACACTTTTATATGCAAGTACACCTTCTGTTCCAAAAACTAATTTAATAAGTTTCGAATTTTTAACCTTACCTACTTTGTAATCTCCACTACTCCTTATTACACTAAGAGGAGAAATATTAGAGGCTGTTATTGCAGGTAGGAGAATTGATATAAAAATTGTAAGTAAAACAATTATTATACTGATAATTATTATTAATGGATTATATACTATTTGTAAACCCATCTGTGATACAACTGATTCTGTAAGATATTTATTTATAGCTTTAAATACTAAATCTATAGCTACTGTTCCAGACAATAGTCCTATTGGTATTCCAATACAGCTAATTATAATACCTTCAATAAAAACTAATCTTTTAATTTGATTAGTAGTAGCTCCTATAGAATTTAATATTCCAAACTGCTTTTTTCGTTCAGTTATAGAAATACTAAAAGAATTATATACTGTAGCAATTGTACATATAATTACTAAAATAGTTACCATAGTAATTATAGCTTTTATAGAACTATTTATATTTGCATACTTACTAGCTCCTTGTAATCTCAATAAATGTTCATTGTATTTTATCATTTCAGAGTTTGATGCTTTATCTTTATTTGTATATATATTATTACTTATTTTTCTTGTTATTTCATATATATCTTTAGGATTTTTTGCTGTTATTGATATATTCACTGTCTCTTTATTATTATCTATAGGATTAAAGTAAGTTAAACCAGTAGCAACTTGGTCAGTGAGTTCAAATCCTGGCCTTTTGATTATACCTACAATTTTAAATGTCTTTTCTTTTTCATTGGCAATATAATCACCTTCATGAAATACACTCATATCATCAATTTTTTTGTTATTACTATCAAACATATCACCTACTTTTAAGGTTATCTTATCTCCTATTTTTAGCTTTTTCTCCATAAGATTAACTATGTTTTCACTTAAAATAATTTCTCCATCTTTATCTGGAAATCTACCTTCTTTTATAGAAACTCTATATCCTTCCATAGCATTTTTATCATATTGCTTAACGCTTAATATACCATTTACAGTATCTTCTATTCTAGAGTATCCAAGTTGATTAGTAAGTGCATAACTTTTTATTTCAGCCGATTTTGTTGCATAGTCTATATTTTTTTTGTTTACATTGTAGAATTTAGCATGAAAACTCCCATCATTTTTTATGGTTTCTCTTATTTGATAATCCATAAAACTTTCAAATATGTTACCTATACCACAAATTAGAGCAGTGGAAAGTATTATTCCAATTATAGTTACAATAGTTCGTCTTTTATTTTGTTTTAAATATCTAACAGTTAGAGATGTATATAGATTCATTTATATCACCTCATCACTTTTTATAATTCCATCTTCTATGCCTATAATTCTATCCGCCTGAAGTGCTATATTTTTGTCATGAGTTATCATTATTAATGTTTGATTATATTTTTTCACTGATAATTTTAATAACTCTAGTATTTCTTTTGAGTTTTTGCTATCTAGATTACCTGTTGGTTCATCTGCTAATACTATAGATGGTCTATTAATTAAGGCACGTCCTATAGATGTTCTTTGTTGTTGACCTCCTGATAATTGATTAGGAAGATGATTTTCTCTATTGCTTAGACCCAATGTTTTCATCAAATCATTCAAGTATTCTTTATCAATCTTTCTATTATCAAGCTCTGCTGGAAGTAATATATTTTCTTTGACATTTAAAACTGGAATCAGATTATAGAATTGATATATAAGACCTATATTTCTTCTTCTAAAGATTGCCAAATCCTTAGTTTTTAGATTATATATATCTACATCATTTATATAAACCTTACCACTAGTAGGTCTATCAACACCTCCTAATAAATGTAATAATGTACTCTTTCCACTTCCGCTTGGACCTGTTATTGCTATAAACTCACCTTTTTCTATAGACAAGCTTACATTTTTTATTGCATCGACTTTTGTTTCATTTTTACCATAACTTTTAGTCAGATTTTCTACTCTTAAAATTTCCATAACTACCTCCAATATTTATATTCTATACTTCATATATTAGACTCAAGCTATTACTATAAAGTGAATTAAATATTACAGATTAGTCACTATTATCATCATATATCTTATGAAATGCTATATGAAATTCAGTTCCTTTACCTTTTTCACTATTTACATAAATATCTCCATTTTGGCTTTCTATTATGGATTTTGCCATTGCAAGCCCTATACCTACACTATCCTCTTTTGAACTACTTTTCCCTCTATAGAAACGTTTAAAAATATGTGGTATATCTTTTTTATCTATACCTTCACCATCATCTTTTATTATTAACTCTGAAAATAATGGATTTTCTTTGTAAATTATACTTATATTTCCAAACTCAGGAGTATGTTCTATACAATTTTTTATTATATTTACTAAAGCCTCAACTGACCAATCAATATCACCAACATAAGATACATTACCATTGCCTTCTATACTTAACTTTTGGTTTTTAATCTCCATAGGTATTTTCATTGGTTGGATTGCTCTATGTATAAGTTCACTAAACTTTATTTTTTCTCTCTTAAACTTTATAACTTTAGCTTCTACTTTTGATAATTTAAGCATACTTTTAATCAACCAATCCATACGATTTAGTTGATTTTTTATCTTGTCTAAAAAATCTATTTTCACTTCATATGGTACATCATTATATAATAAATCACTTAGTATGATTAAGGAAGTCATGGGAGTTTTTAACTGATGTGATATATCTGAAATTGTATTATTTAAAAATATTTTTTCTGAATTTAAAAGTTCAACTTTTTCATTAAGAATTGTTGTCATCTTCAATAGCTCTGTTTTTAAAAGACCTATCTGCCCTTCTTGATTTCTATTTTTCATATCAAATTCTTTTCCTTCTGAACTATAGTAAACATACTTAGTCATATCTGATAAATCATTATATATAGTTCTAAAATATTTAAGTATCAACATAAATATCATCATAAAAATTATACAAACTAAGATTATATTTATTTTTATAGTGTTTGAAAGTAATTTGGAAGTAAGAGGCTCAGAATTTATTCTAATAGTTTTGTCATAGTTATACTTACTTAATATTTTCTCACCAAATTCTACATTTTGCATGGACTTTCCTTGTGTTATTATATCTACGATATCACTTTCTAGTTTTGGATACTTGTTAACTAAGGTTCCTATTATAGCTTGATTATTTTTTACAATCGTATTTTTAGTTGTATTTATATTGATTATACCAAATCCAATTGATATAAGAATTACCATCAACATTAAAATAATATATTTACTAAAAAAGTTCTTTACTTCAGGATTATATAGAAACATTATTTTCACTTCCTATCCATTTATAACCTAGTCCTCTTACAGTTTCTATGTAAATTGGTTTACATAAGTCATCTCCTATTTTTTCTCTAAGTCTTTTTATATAAACAGTTAAAGTATTATCACTAACAAAATCATAAGTTACATCCCAAAGCTTTTCTAGTATTTGACTTCTACTCAAAACTGTATTTTTATTCTGTATAAGAATTAAAAGAAGCTTATATTCAACAGATGTCAGAAATATTTCCTTGTCATTTTTATATACTCTAGCTTCTAATGTATATATATTTAAATCTCTATATTTAAATATCTTCTTATTTTCTTCTGTAGCGTCACCTTTTCTTCTTAAAACAGCTTTTATTCTCGATATTAATTCTCTAATTCTAAAAGGTTTTGTTATATAGTCATCTCCACCTATATCAAGACCCAGTACAATGTTTACTTCTTCATCACAAGCAGTTAAAAATATTATGGGAATCTGAGAAAACTTTCTTACATACTCACAAAATTCATATCCTGTTCCATCTGGTAACATTACATCCAGTAGTACCATACTATATTCATTAGAAGATATCATTTCTTTTCCACTTGATAAATCCTTTGATATATCTACACTAAATCCCTCTTGCTCCAATGCATACTTTATTCCAAAAGAGATAGTACTGTCATCCTCAACTATCAATAACTTTAACATAACTATTTCCCTTCTTAACATTTTAATTTTAAACTATTTACATATACAACTTTTATTATACACAATTGTTTTAGATACTAAAATATATTTAGAATTACAAAATAGTCACAAACAATTACTAAAAAACATAAAAATAAAAATGCAAGTTGACACTTAACTATTTTGAAAATAGTATAGATTTTTCTCAAGTTAAGCTACAACTCACATTTTAGATATTTAATTTTATATAAACTGGTATTCTCATCTGTTTAACTATTTAAAGCTTACTTTATTCTTCCTCATATTTTTTATATTCTTCTTCTTTATAAATATTATTTTTTTTGTCATCTTCATGTAAATCAATGTCTTTTTTATCATTTTTAACACTATTTACATAATGCATCATTTCTTCTTGAGAAACATGTGGACAATTTTCACAATTTATTCTTCTTGAATTAAATTCTCTTACTTTTTTTTTTAATTCTTCATATTCATAATCTTGTTTTTTATCACTACAATCACATTCATAACCAAACTCATCATATTTATAGTCATTGTATTGATTATTTCCATAATACTCTGTATCAATCATTTGAGACATTTGAGATTTAGATTTAATGTTTTTTATCATCCTATAAGTTGCATATGCACCCACTCCTGTAATCACGGCTCCTGCAAACATCATTGGCTTACTCATTCCATCATCTTTTTTATTCATTTGTCTTTTAATTAAATATGTTAACATATTTTTTCTCCTTTCTGATTTCTATTTATAGATAGTATCTGTATTATTTTGATAAAAATTATGTTATTTTTAAATTACAATTTTTACAAATAATATAAATCATCTTGTAGAATATAAATTTATATTTTGTACTTGATAATGTTTTTTGTGTTATACTATATATATAACAAGTATTTTTATTTATAACGATATTATGGAGGTTTTTTATGATTTTAAATTTAGATTTTAATAGTGATAAGTCTATTTATGTACAAATTAAAGAAGAGATAACTAAAGCTATAGCTTCAGGAGAATTAAAAATAAATGAATCACTTCCATCTGTAAGAAGTATGGCTGAAAATATTGGTGTAAATCTACATACTGTAAATAAGTCTTATAATGAACTAAAAGAAGAAGGATTTTTAAATATTGATAGGCGAAAAGGTGCAATTGTAGCTCAACTTCCAATGGAAACAGAAAATTCAACTCGCCAAAAAAATAGAATTGATTTAGAACTTTTAGTAGCAAAATCTTATTTATCAGGTATCAATAAAGAAGAGTTCTTGACGTTAAGTAAAAATCTATTTGATAAGTATGAGGTGAAATACTATGAATAAGATTGAATGTTTATTTACAATATTTTCAACCTTAATTTTGATGTATGCTACTTTTTATTTTATGCCACATCTTATTGGCAAAAATCACATTTATGGTGTTTCTATAAACCAAGAACATAGAAACTATCCTGATTTTATAATACTTGATAAAAAATTTAAAAAACTTTTATCTATAGGATTCATTGTGATTTTTATTTTAGTTTTAGCTCTAGTTTTTATGTTTGATAAAATAGAATTTTCTTATTCTATTAGTATTATAGGGTTTTTACTATATGAAAGTATATTATATATCTATATTCATAAAGAAGTTAAAATGACTAAATCCAAGTTTTTCACTGAATTAAGTCAGATAAGTGCAGACTCAAAATTGGTAATAGATATGGATTTTATAAATGAAAAAAATAAAATAATAAAAAAATTTAAGATATTGTATTTAATACCAGTATTACTTACTTTTGGAATAAGTATTTTTACATTGCTTAACTATAATCAATTACCAGATTTAATTACTACGCACTCTACTATAACAGGAAAACCTGATGGATTTATGAAAAAATCCTATCTTGGTGTGTTTAAATTAATAGGTCTTGAGTTTTGTATAATGATTTTATTATATATAACTTCTATTGGAGCTATAAAAGCGAGAATTAAAGTAGATACAAATAAAATTGAAGAAAGTAAAACTAAAAACATTAAATATCTAAATAAAATTGGTTATTTGTTTTTTATATTGATGATTATGATGATAGTACAATTCTTTATCGTTTTTTTATCATTAAAAACAAATCCAAATTTATTAACTGTTATAAATATAATAATGCTTTTAGTTATAATTTATTTAATGGTAACATATATTAATTCTCCAAATTTAAAATCCAATTCTTCTTATACTCCAGATAATGATGAAAAGTACTGGATAGGAGGTATTATATATAATAATCCAAACGACCCATCATTTATGGTTGATAAAAGATTTGGCATAGGATGGACTATAAATTTGGGAAATCCGATTGGAAAGATATTATATATTCTTATAGCTATATTTTTAATTTTTTCACTTTTTAGTGTTATAAAATCTCTTTTACTTTAAATACCATAAAAGGTATCTTACTTGTATTATTGGGTATTATATTTTGTAAGATAAGAAATATTTCATATTATCATTGAAATATAGTATTTATATATTACTAGGAATGGAGATTTGCATAATGTTGTCAAAAACTGAAATTAAATACTTTAATGATTGCGCTTCTGAGATACTTTCATCTGAAAAAGTACAACTTATGAGAACATTTCCTCATCATGGCAATGTTTCATGTCTTGAACATAGTTTATCAGTAGCATATTATAGTTATCTATTATGTAAAAAATTGCATTTAAATGTTGAAATTCAAAGCGTTATTAGAGGGGCTCTACTGCATGATTTTTTTCTTTATGACTGGCATTATAAAGGTGATAGAAAGGGATTACATGGTTTTACTCATCCTAAAGAAGCACTAAAAAACGCAAATTTATTCTTTCAAATAAATGAAAAAGAAACAGACATTATTTTAAAACATATGTGGCCACTTACTGTTAGACCTCCTAGATACAAAGAAGCATTAATTGTTTGCTTATTAGATAAATTTTGTTGTCTAGTTGAGACTCTAAGGATACACTCACTACTCTCTCCTTACCACATATAAAATAGGTCTTTGATATTGTTATAATTTAATTTAAAAAGAGGTATTAAGATTACATTTAACTTAATACCTCTTTATTAATTTATTATTTATTTTTGTCATATGCTTATAAAATATAATCTTATCCTTGATAACTTATTCTTCTTATAGAGATACTTACTACTTTAAATAATAACATACCAGCTATTAAGTTTATCAATATTGCTGGTACCACTGCTACCATAAATAACGCTGTGAATGAACCTCCAGGAAGACCTACTATAGCTTGAGCAACTAGTAAAAATAGAGTTCCACTTATAACTGTACCTACTGGGAATATTATTGTTGCAGCTATTAAATCTTGTTTTTTACTGTTCAATTTTTTCATAAATGGTAATTTATAAATTATATACATTATCATGAACATTATATTTATTGTAATAGTTTTATCAAGTATATTTGGAATCTGACCACCTGGGAATTTAGTTGTTAATGCTGCAAATATTCCTGTTACAATTCCTGCTACCAAACAAATCTTATAATCATCCTTATTTAGTATCATTATTATAAACATCATTGCTAGTGATATATCTGGTTGCATTGGAAGTCCTATAGCAGGTGTAAGTTGATGTATCAATAATCCCATAGCTAAAAGTATTGCATTTAAAGTTAATTTTTTTGTATTTGTTTTCATTGTAATATTTCCCCCTAATTTGTTTAATATTTATTTCATTTTCGTTCCAATTTTCCATATCATTCTCTTTAGCTTTAGAAGTTCATAACATCTCTCTCACCACCTTTTATTTTAAATTATATAATTTCTTTATTAATAGTTTTTGCAAAATAAAAAACTCCGTCCTAAATCAATAGGACGGAGATTATCCGCGTTGCCACCTAAATTATATAAAAAATAAGCTTAAAACTTAATTCTTATATATCTCATTATCAAGTACTTACATACCCTATTCGCTGTAACGTGCGACTGACGATAAAGTCTACTCTCATAAAAATATGATTTCAATTTATTCCTCTAAGGTCCATTCACTATATTCCTTCTTGCTAAGATTCCACCATCCTCAGCTCTCTATGTTGAAGCTAAACATAATTACTCTTCCTTGTCATAGGATTTTTAATTTGCTGTTGCTATTATAATATTCTAAATTTTTATAATTGTCAACTGTATTTTTTATTTTATTTAAAATTTACAAAAAGTGTAGAATAATTTTTATAAATGCTTTAAACTTTTATTTAAATATTGAATTAGGAAGGATGATATTATGTTTAGAGAAATGAGATTAAAAAAGAGAGAAATGACAAAAGAAGATACTATAGAAGTATTAAAAAATGGTGAATTTGGTACTTTTTCTACTATAAGTGAAAATGGCTATCCTTATGGAGTTGCTGTAAATTATGTATACTTTAATGATTCTGTATATTTTCATTGTGCAAGAAGTGGACATAAATTAGATAATATCTCAGCAAATAACAAGGTTTCTTTCTTAGTAGTAGCTAATGAAAGTGTTCTTCCAGATAAATTTAGTACTACATATGCTAGCGCTGTAGTATTTGGAAAAGCTTCAACAGTAGACAATGAGGAAAAGAAAAATGCTCTTATAGAAATAATAAAAAAATATTCTAAGGGCTTTATTGAAGAAGGTATGAAGTACATAGAAAAAGATATAAATTTGACAACTGTAGTTAAAATAGAAATAGACCATATTTCTGGTAAAGCTTCTCGTTTATAATAATCTAATACGATATAATAAAGTGGCTATATGTATGGTCACTTTAAATATATTTATTTATCATTATTTTTATTAATTGAAAATGCTCAAAACACTTTAAGAAACTTCCTCAATACCTATGTAGATACAACACAAAGTTACTTGTATCCAAGCTGACATAAATTTTTCCATACCCATATAAAAACTTGAAAATAATACAGTCATATATGTCAAATATCAACATAAATTACTTACTTTTTTTGCCATTAAAACTATCAAAAAAAGTAAGTAATTATTGAAAGAGAGGTTGAAAATAATTATGAAATTCAAGAAAAAACCAAAGTTTTTACTCCTCATTACATTTTTAATAATAACTATATTATCAACAGGAGCAACAGCTTTAGAAATCCATACATCATCACAAGTACATGGTGATAGTGATATCAGCAATAGAGGAAATTTCAATACCTCTGCTAATTCCAAGGTAGGTGCAGACTCACAAAAAAGCAGTGATAGCTTACCTCACAATGCACAAAACCTTAATGTTTCTTTAGACATCTGCAATGGAGGAGTAGAAATACTACCAACCTCATCCAACAAAATAATAGCAAATTACAACAACCAATACTACAATATTAAAATGATAGAACAAAACGGAAAATGGGTTGTATCTATATCAGGAAAAACAGCTAAAATGGGCAATTCTAGCTATGTTCAACTCCATATTCCAAATATAAAATGCAATATGGATGTAAATGTGCTTGATGGTAGCTTTAGTTATGATTTACCCGAAAATTGTATTGATGCAATAAATGTTACTTCAAAAGATTCAAGTATAGAATTTACTTCAAAAAATCAATACAAAAATAGCACTATTTCTCTATCCGCAACAGATAAAGAATTTCTTAAATATGGTCTAATTAATTATCCAGACTATTTTACTAAGATGAATAAAGGATTTGAATATAAGAATGGTACGAGAAAAAATCAAATTGACATTTCGCTAACAGGATTTACTAATGTTGATTTTAGAGATTAAAACATAAAAAATTGAAGACTTTAGCCTTCTTTTTCTTTGACTTTCTGTATTCATATTTATATTTTATTGTTTATTTTTCCTTTTGGATATGAGTACATATATCATAGCACTAGGTAAAATTGAACATATTACTCATCCACAAATAATAATTATAAGAACATTATTCTTTTTATTATTGACGTTATTTATACATTGTGATATTCTTTAAGCAAAACACCATTCTGTTTAAGGGAGGATTAAATAAATGGCACGAAAACCTATTTTAGAAGGTGGTAAAAGAGAAGAAATACTTAAATGCGCTTTACAGTTGTTTCTAAAAAACGGTTATGAAAGCACCTCTATTCGCATGATATTAAATGAGGTTGGTGGAGAAGTTGGAATGTTCTACCATTACTTTTCTTCCAAACAAGAATTATTTGATGAAGCCTTAAGACTCTTCATGAAAATGCAAGGAGAGCGAACTTCTAAACTGATGAGTCAGAAATCCGATAAGATTTCCCCACGAATGAGATTGGAACAACTTATAGAATGCTATGACAGCGGAATGGATGAATTTTCGAAATTATCTGATGGAGCTATTCATTGGTCAGTTTTATCATCTATTCACAGCTTAACCTTAGAAGCAATTCTGCCCTCTTTTAGGACAATGATTATTGAAATACTCAGATTAGCAGATAAAAAAGACTTAAGTGAGTCTAAATGGCTTGCGCCATTTGTACTAAAAGGTATCAGTGGATTATTACATGATAAATCATTTGCTGAATTAAGCAAAGAAAAACAGATGCTTTTAATTATAAATTTACTATGCAGAACTTTACAAGTTCCATATAGCTTGTTTGAAGAATAAGAGAATATCGACAATGAACATCTATGTATTAAAATTGAACAATGACATCAAAAGTATATCTGAGAGAAAATGGCATTAAAAACTGATATAAGATTTGGCACTCGTTATTATGAGTAAGCAAAGAAAACTGAGTTAAAAATATAGAAAACACCAACAACTCATAAAAATGTAGTGTTTATACGAGTTTTGGTGTTTTCCTTATTCTTGACTTGCATGAAAATATGATTGGCAAGAATGGGCTGGTATATACCACTCTTTCATGCTTGCCATTTTTAAAAACAGCAAAAATGATGTTTCGTAAAATATCTCAATAAGGCACATATAAATTATACCTACTCTGAATCATAACCCCATTACTGTTCTTCTTAAATACTGATTGAAATTACCATACTCAACTTTTGTCAATGTTTCTGGATAAGACATCAAAATTAACTGATGTCCATTGCATTCTTCATGGTATGGTGGGTGAATATGTTCAAAATCATTTACCTTATATCCAACCCTCTCATAAAAACCTTGTCGCTTGATGGAAATTTTATTAATGGGAGGGTCGATTTCTAGAATAACAGTTTTGCCTCGCTGGTTTAACAGCTCCAAAGCTCTTTTTCCATACTTTTTATTGCGCATTTCAGGATTGATACAGAAATGTTCCACGTAAATAAAATTCTCTGTTTCCCAGCATAAAATGATACCAACCATGTCGTTTTCATCATAAATTAAGTTAAATTGATATTCTTCATGACCCATAATTTCTGCTTGTAAAGATGGGTTTCTCTGTTCATGAAAAGGAAAACTTAC
Source organism: Clostridioides sp. ES-S-0006-03 (assembly GCF_020662275.1). NCBI lineage: Bacteria > Bacillati > Bacillota > Clostridia > Peptostreptococcales > Peptostreptococcaceae > Clostridioides > Clostridioides sp. ES-S-0006-03. The sequence goes on along the minus strand of NZ_JADGMM010000002.1, from coordinate 44,291 downwards.
ATTGTATAACTTTATTGCCTCTAAATACAATTTATCTTCATATGTTCTTAGCCTCTCAAAGCGCATTTTGCTATCCTCCTATTATATAAAACAACCTTCGCACCACATCTTTTTAGTCTAATGAAACTCTAATTAGCTCTTATTTAGATTATAATATCTGTCCAAGTATAAAATGAATTGTAAGGTTAAACCATTGCTGAAAATATATCTATTTTTTATATATACTAAGACTGTTTAGATAATCTCTTATACCAAACTTAACATCATCACTTGGTCTTATATCAGAGTTATCTCCTGCTATATGAAGTATTCCATATGCTGGATGACCTCCTCTTACTGTACATGGAACTGATAAAAGCGTCATCCCCATATGTTGAGCAAATATATTCATTGATTGTAAAGCTAGTTCTCCTCCTCCATGTTGTGAACCTGCAGTAGCAAAACAACCAAATATTTTTCCACTTAAAGGTGCTCCTACCCATACATCAGAAAAACTGTCCATAAACATCTTCATTTGACCAGATACATTTCCATAATATGTTGGTGAACCCATAAATATTGCATCATAATCTAGTAATTCTTTTCCAGATTTAATTACATTTATACTTTCAAATTCATCTTTATGTTCCTTTGAATTTATCAAATAGTACTGAGGAAGTGTTTTTGCAACCTCATCACTTACTTTAAATATATCTACCTCTATATTCATTTCTTCAAGTACCTTTTTATACTCCCTTGCTAATAAATATGTACTTCCACAAACGCTATGAAAAATCACTGCTACTTTCATTTTTATCCCCCTAATCAAAATCAAATTTATTTTCTATATAGTGCTTTTATTATCAAGTACCATTAAATGATACTAAATGGATTTAAATATACATTACTTTTTATTGTTTCAATCTCTTCAAATTCATCCAAAAATCTCTTCATAACATGTTTAAATATATCTTCTGTATCAAAATGTCCACAATCTACTATACATATTCCCATATCAAGTGCATCTTGTGCCTCATGATATTTTACATCACCAGTTATTAGAACATCTGCGCCTTGTCTCTTAGCCTTTTTCACAAACTCAGAACCAGCTCCTGTTACAACAGCAATTTTTGTTATCTCGGTATTAAGACTTCCAACTACCCTTATATGCTTCATATTTAATTTTTCTTTTATTTTATTAGAAAGATTTTCTAATGTTGTACTTTCATCAAGTTTACTTATTCTACCTAATCCAAATGTTTTTCCTTTGTTTTCTAGCTTGTACAAAGCATAAGCAACTTCTTCATAAGGATGTGCATCTATCATAGAACTTATCACTCCACCTAAACGCTTCTGTGGTACTACAGTTTCAATTTTAACCTCATTTACACTTTCTATATCATTTATACTTCCAAGAAACGGATTTGAGCCTTCTAATGGCTTAAATTGACCTTCTCCTTCTATCGAAAATGTACAGTTACTATAATTTCCTATATGGCCTGCTCCTGAATTACTTAGTGCCTTTCTCAACACTTCTGAATAATTACATGGAACATATACTGCAAGTTTGTATAAAGTCTCATTTTCAGTGACATCTAAAACTTTTGAGTTATTAAATTCCATAATTTCCATGAAATAATCATTTAGACCATCAAATGCTATGTCAAAATTGGTATGCATAGAATAAAGGGCTATATCATTTTTAATGAGTTTTTGTATAAGTCTACCTTTTAAGTCTGCGCTATTAATCTTATTAATTTTTCCAAATATAAAAGGATGATGTGTAACAATTAAATCAACATTTTGAGATATAGCTTCATTGATTACATTTTCATTGGCTTCTAAGGATACCAGAATCTTCTTTACATCCATATCAAAATCTCCAACTATAAGACCTACATTATCCCAATCTTCAGCTAAGCTTAGAGGATACTTTTTTTCAATTTTTCTAGTAAGACTCTTCAGTAACATATTTACCTCCTATTTATTTTATTAAATTTTCAAGTTTTCTTATTGCTATTTTACTTTCTTCTCTCTTCCTATCTATTTCTTCTCCATGTTTACCTTCTAGTTGATTAACTATAGCACTATATGTTTTTATTTTTTTTTCTACAAAGTCATAAAAAAGAGAATCTTTATTTTCTAAAAGTTTTATTCCAACTTCAAACTGTATCTCATCTTCTATTATAGTATTTTTACCTGTATATTTGGCAACTATTATTTCATATATCCTAAAATCTTCTCTCACTAAAACCTCTGTTAAAATTTCATATCCGTTATTCAGAAGATAGCGTCTAAGCTCTTCTTGAGCCTGCATAGGCTGTAATATCAATTTTTCTATACTATGTGCTACTTCTTTTTTAGCTTCTAGAAGCTCACTTATCAATATACCTCCCATACCAGCAATTATTACTTCTTCAACTTCACCTATTTCTAGTACCTCTATACCAGAACCCAATCGTAAATCGACTTTCTCTAAAAGATTGTTCTGTATGACCTCTTTTCGTGCATTGTCAAGAGGTCCTTTATTAACATCTGCCAACACTGCAAATGGAACTCTTTCCTCCTTTAGCAAATAAACTGGTATGTATCCATGGTCCGTTCCTATATCAGCTATCTTTTTACCATCTGACACCAATGATGCTATTTTTAATAATCTATCTGTTAGTTTCAAAGATATATCTCCTTTCAATCTTTTTATTTGTTCTTGATTTTAAACTAAAACCAAGATAAAAAATAATATAAAATCTCTACCACAAAATAGCCATGAGATATCACTTATCCCATGGCCTTTATTGCAAAAACATTAATGATGTATCTTTTTAATCTAAATAATCTCTAAGTTTTTTTGATCTACTTGGATGTCTTAATTTTCTTAGTGCTTTTGCTTCTATTTGTCTTATTCTTTCTCTAGTTACATCAAACTCTTTTCCAACTTCTTCAAGAGTTCTAGCTCTTCCATCCTCAAGACCAAATCTAAGCTTTAATACCTTTTGCTCTCTATCATTTAATGAGCCAAGTACATCTTCTATTTGTTCTTTAAGTAAAGAATATGCTGCTGCCTCAGCTGGAGCTGGTGCATCATCATCTGGAATAAAATCTCCTAAATGACTGTCCTCTTCTTCGCCTATTGGAGTTTCTAAAGACACTGGGTCTTGAGCTATTTTCATTATCTCTCTTACTTTATCTTCTGTCATTTCCATTTCTTTTGCAATTTCTTCTGGTTTTGGGTCTCTTCCAAGTTCTTGAAGTAGTTGTCTTGATACTCTTATTAATTTATTTATAGTCTCTACCATATGCACTGGTATTCTTATAGTTCTCGCTTGGTCTGCTATAGCACGTGTTATAGCTTGTCTTATCCACCATGTTGCATAAGTACTAAACTTATAGCCCTTTGTATAGTCAAATTTTTCAACAGCTTTTATAAGACCTAAATTTCCTTCTTGTATTAAGTCTAAGAAAAGCATACCTCTACCTACATATCTTTTTGCTATACTTACAACTAGTCTTAAGTTCGCTTCAACTAATCTTTGCTTTGCTATCTCATCACCTTCATGCATTCTTCTAGCAAATTCTACCTCTTCATGTGGCTTAAGTAGAGGAATTTTTCCTATTTCTTTTAAGTACATTCTAACAGGGTCGTCTATACTTATCCCTTTTGGTAAAGATAAATCCACAGTTTCTATTTCTATTGCAGAAGAGTCCTCATGTGAAATTACTTCTGCATCTTCATCTATGTGGCTCATATTTAAATCGTCATCAGTAGCCGAAAAGTCTATATCAGCTTTATAGTTCTTTGTTTCTGTTATTTCTATTCCCAAATTACCTAAAGTTTCATAAAGATTTTCTACCTGATCCTTATCAAGTTCAGTTTCAGAAAAAGCTTCCATTATTTCTGCAAGCGTCAATGAACCTTGCTTTTTTCCTTTTTCTATTAGTGTCTTAGCGGTAACTTTTTTTAACTCTTTTTTATTCGACTTATTTTCCACACTCAAACCTCCTTTCTCTACAAGCTTTTTAAAATTTTATTTATCTCAACTATTTTTAAAGCAATTTCCATAACTTTACCATCTACCTCTTTCATATCATTATTATTTTCTAATTCCTGTTGTTCTTTCAACAAGTTATTAATTTGTTCTTCTAATGAGTTCTTTCTGATATTTGTTATTATTCCTTCTATTTCTTTTGTGTTCTCTAAGTTTATACTATTCAAAGAAATTGAATTTAATTCTTTTAAGTATTCTTCGGATATGTTTAAACTTTTCAATTTGTCAATAGTTATTTTGTCCAATTCTTGATTTTTAATCATGTAATTTAAAATTTCTTTACTTTCATTCAATAAAAAATCACTTTCTTCTACTTTAAGTAGAGCTATTTCTCTAATTTTTTTGTCTTCTAACATTATTTTTATTAGAGTTTCTTCAACTAATTGTTTTCCATCTTGTCTAACTTCGACTTTTTCAATTACTTTTTCTTCTATCTTTTTCTGGTTTTTATTATATGGCTTATTGTAGTTTTTACCATACACTTCCCTTTTTATAGACTCGACATTAATATCTATTTGATTACTTAAATATTTTGTATAAAAATCAATTTCTACAGGACTTGTCAATTGTTTTATAATCTTAGAAGCTTCTTTTGCAAACTTCACTCGTTCTTCATCTTTTTGAATATTGAATTCTTTTTTAAGATGATCTATTTTATATTTTATGTAGTGAGTAGAAACATCCATTGCCTTTTTATAATCACTAAGTCCGTACTTTCTTACAAATTCATCTGGGTCTTTAGAGTCTTTCAAATCCAAAACTTTTACAGTAATGCCTAATTTAATAAGTATATCTATAGCTCTTAAAGTCGCTTTTATTCCAGCTTCATCAGAGTCATAAGATATAATAGCAGTATCCGCATATCTTTTTATTAAAATACCTTGTTGTTCAGTCAAGGCTGTTCCAAGGGTTGCTACTACATTTCTTATACCATACTGATAAAGTGAAATTAAATCCATATATCCTTCAACTAAGACTATAGTTTTATTATCTAAATTTTTTCTAGCAAAATTTAGTCCATATAAGTTTTGTTTTTTATTAAAAATTAATGTGTCTGGAGAATTTAAGTATTTTGGTAAAGAATCATCTAGTACTCTTCCTCCAAATCCAATTATATTTCCTCTATAATCAAATATAGGAAACATAACTCTATTTCTAAATTTATCATAGCAATTAGTTCCATCTCTATTTCTTGCAATTAGACCGCACTCCAATAAATCTTGTTTTGTATACCCTTTATTAATAAGAGCATTCATAAGAGAATTCCATGAATCCAAAGAAAATCCTAGACCAAATTTTTTAATTATTTTATCATCTAATCCTCTAATCCTTAAATATTCATACCCAAGATTTTTACTTCCCAATAAGTTTGAAAGATAAAATCTAGCAGCTTCTGTATGAATATCTTGAAACTTTTTAGATTTCTCTATTTTCATTCTAGTTTCTTCATTCATGTTGGTATTAATTTCTATACCACATTTATTTGCTAAAATTTTTACAGCATCCATAAAATCTAAATTTTCCATTTTCATGACAAAATTTATCACATCTCCACCTTCACCACAACCAAAACACTTATAAATTTGTTTTGATGTATTTATATAAAAAGATGGAGTTTTTTCTCCATGAAATGGACATAATCCTTTATAATTAGCTCCAGATTGTTTTATATTCATATATTCAGATATTATACTTGCTATATCACATCTAGCTTTTATTTCTTCGATAACGTCTTTTATATCATTCATATTATCACCTTCTGGTGTAATTTTTTGTGTTAACATTTCTATTCTACACTATATTCTAAATTTGTCAATCACTCAATATACAGAATTCGACTTTTTTTATTGATATCCTTCTTATTAATCAAAAAATTTTTATTTTTTATGTTAATTACATCAATATTAGATTTTTATTTATGTCAAATAATCTAACTATTAAATTATATATCTATTATCTTATAAATTTACATCAAAACTATCACGAATAAAAAAGAGGCTCTTGCCTCTTTTTAATAAACACTAATTGATTTCATCAAATCTTCAAATTCATCAAAGCAGAGAGATTGAATCCCATCTGATAGAGCATTTTCTGGGTCTGGATGAACTTCTACCATTATTCCATCTGCTCCACATGCAAGTGATGCCATTGACATAGGTTTTACTAAATATCTAACTCCAGTAGCATGACTTGGGTCTACTACAACAGGAAGTCCCGTTTCTTTTTGAATAATCGGTACAGCCGCTAAGTCTAATGTATTTCTAGTATAATCATTGTATGTTCTTATACCTCTCTCACACATTATAATGTTACTATTTCCTTCTATTGCTATATATTCTGCTGCACCTATCCATTCAGTAATTGTTGATGCGATTCCTCTTTTTAACATAACAGGCTTATTTTGTTTTCCGATTTCACTTAAAAGAGTAAAGTTTTGCATATTTCTTGAGCCAATTTGAATTATATCACTGATACTATATAATTCATCCATATCTCTTATATCCATAAGTTCTGTAATAACAGCTATCCCAACCTCTTCTTTAACTGCTTTTAATATTTCAAGACCTTCTTTTTTTAATCCCTGAAATGAGTTTGGTGATGTTCTTGGCTTATATGCTCCTCCTCTTAAAATATTTGCACCATGACTTTTTACAAATTTAGCAGTCTTTAAAAGTTGCTCATAACTTTCTATTGCACATGGCCCAGCTATTACAAGTTTATCTTCTTTTACAGTTATTTCTTTATTATTTGTATTTATCACTATCTTTGAATTATCATTAAATAGGTTTTTTCTCATAACCTACAAGCTCCTTTACTTCTTCTATTTCTTTAGCAGATAGGAGATTTAAATATTCTTTTATTGATTTTTTATTTATTAAAAGTTCCTCATTCAAATCCATAAGTGGTATCAAAACAAAAGCTCTATCTTGAATCCTTGGATGTGGTATTAGTAATCTTTCATCAGTTGAAACTACATCATTAAAAAATAGTATATCTACATCAATAGTTCTTGGACCCCAATGTACTATTCTCTCTCTATGCAATTCTTCTTCTATTTTTTGACAATATTCTAACAACTCATAAGGTTCAAACTCTGTTTCTATCTCTACACACATATTTAGAAAATCTGCTTGTTCTGTATATCCCCATGGCTTTGTTTCATATAATTTTGATTCTTTTACTTCATATATAGAATCACTATCTCTCAAAAGTTCACATGCTTTTGATAGATTATCAAATCTATTGCCCATATTCGTCCCTATTCCCAAATAAGCCTTATTCATCTCTTGTTCTCCTTATCTCAACACCAAAGTAGTCATAAATTCCATTTACAGGAGCTTCTGGCTTTCTAACTCTAACCATAACTCCATTTACAAGGTTAAATTTATTTAAGACTTCTTCAGCAATGTTCTCTGCCAAAGCCTCCAAAAGATTAAATTGTTTATTTTCTGTAATATCCTTAACAACACTATAAACTTCAGCATAGTTTACAGATTTATTTATATCATCACTAAGTCCTGCTTCTCTTGAATCAACATAAAGTTCCATGTCGACAAAAAATTTCTGACCTAGAAAATTTTCTTCTTTAAGCACACCATGATATCCATAGAATCCTAGATTACTAAGTAATATTTTATCCATTATACTACACCTACTTTCTATATATTGCATCAGTCATTTTAGCTGCCATTAAATTTTCATAAACATCATGCACCCTAACTATATCTACACCATCTCTTATTCCAAGTACAGTAGTAGCTATTGTTCCTTCCAATCTCTTTTTAGGTTCAACTGGAAGTACTTTCCCTATTACTGATTTTCGAGATGTTCCAAGTAAAATAGGATAGTCTAATTCTTTCAATTCATTTAATCTTCTTAATACTTCTATATTTTGCTCAAATGTCTTCCCAAACCCTATCCCTGGATCAAGAACTATTTTTTCTTTTTTTACACCACAGTCTATTGCCATTTTTATGCTCTCTTTAAAGAAGTCCTTTATTGACTCCATTATATCTTTGTCATAGTTTGTCCCATCTTGATTATGCATTATACATACTTCTGCATCATATTTTCCTACTACAGAAGCCATATTCTTATCTCTTCTAAGCCCCCAAACATCATTTACCATAGTGACACCTAATTTTAGAGCTTCTTCTGCAACATCTGCCTTGTAAGTATCTATTGATATTGGTATATCTAATTCTTTTTTAAGTTTTTTTATCACAGGGATTACTCTTCTTAGTTCTTCCTCTGAATCTACATATCTATGACCTGGACGTGTAGATTCACCACCTAAGTCAATTATATCAGCACCTTGTTCAACCATTTCTTTTGCATGTTTTATTGCTATGTCTAAATTACTAAAGTCTCCTCCATCAGAAAAACTATCTGGAGTTACATTTAATATACCCATTATATAAGTTCTTTTACCATAATCAAACACAGTTAATGACACTCCCTTAAATTAAAATTTATATCTTATCAAACGATTTTTATCTACAATAATTTACTACTTCATAGTAATTAAACTCATAGCCTCAGCTCTTGATGCAATATCTTTTTCAAATATACCTCTAACTGCTGATGTAACAGTTTTTGAACCAGGCTTTTTTACACCTCTCATTGTCATACACATATGTTCAGCTTCCACTACTACTAAAACACCATATGGCTGTAGCTCTTCCATTATTATGTCTGCTGCATTTTTAGTAATTCTTTCTTGTAATTGAGGTCTTTTTGCTAATGTGTCTATTACTCTAGCAAGCTTAGAAAGCCCTGTAAGTCTTCCACCTTTTGGTAAATAAGCAATATGTGCCTTTCCAAAAAAAGGAACCAAATGATGCTCACAGCATGAATAAAATGGAATATCTTTTACTAGTACTAGTTCTTCATGCTTTTCATCTGCAAAAAGAACTTTTAAGTGGTCTCTTGGTTCTTCACTAAGACCAGAGAATATCTCTTCATACATTCTAGCAACTCTATTTGGAGTCTCTATTAGACCTTCTCTATCTGGGTCTTCACCAATTGCTTCTAATATTTCTCTTACTGCATGTTGTATTTTTTCTTTATCTACTTTATTCATTTAAACTCCCCCCATTGACTCGTGACTAGAAGATTAATTTTATAATCTTTTTTGTCTCAATTTCTTTAAAAATATAATTATAAACATCTAAAAGTTTTTGATAGTCATAACTTTCACTTACCTTTGATACTAGGTTAAAAAGTTCCTTATTTTCTTTTTTCAAAACTTTTAGCAATTTTTTATCTTTTGGTACCCATTTATCATTTATATTAAAGTACCCAATTATTATATCTTTTAAATATAAATTCGTCAAAAAATGATATTCAAAAACATCAAATTTTTCTTTATTTTTCAACTTTGATATTTTTGTTTCAATATCTTGTTTTAAAAAAGACTTTTCTTCTAAAGACAATTTGCTAGGACCTTTTAAGTAAATATCTCTGCTCATATCTTTTATAGTATTGGATATATTCTCCATATCAAATAGTACTTTAGCATCCTTCATCTCTTTCACAAAGAAGTACTCTCTATCTGACAATAATTTTTTTACACCATCTTTTGAAAAATAATTTATATCAAATTCTATTCCCTTTTGTTCAAACAGTACTCGCTCTTGTTTTTCCCCTTCTTTTACAAAAACGAATACATCAATATCATTAACTTCTACATTATAAAAACTAAAATCTACATCTTTACTAGAACCCACTAGAAATACTGCTAATGTATTTGGATTGTCTATTATTTTTTTAATATTTTCACTATATACTTTATAAGTATGACTTGCCATCTCTTATCTCCAATAAATTGTTAATATTTTAATTTATTACAAACACTCTATTATTTTATTAAAAATAATATTTTCTTTGCCAAATTCTGTCTTGTCAATTTCTGTAACTTTCATTGCTCCCATAAGACTATTTGTGACAAAAACAAAATCAAAACTACTAATTTCTGATATGTTAATTTCATTTTCCATCAACTCTATATGTAATTCGTCACAAATCTTTATAATCCTTTTTTTTATTGTTCCATTTAAAATTGGTAATTTACTACTGGGTGTATATACTTTACTTCCTCTTATAAAGAATATATTACTCATAGAACATTCTAAAATCACACCATCTGAATTTATAAATATACCATCATTGTATCCATTCTTATTTGCAATATTTTTAGTATATATATTTTCAAAATAATTAGTAGTCTTATGTCTATAAATTAGGCTATCTCCCCTAACTATAGGAGATATAGTCAATTTAAAACCTTTATTATATGCTTCTTTATTATATGGAATTTCTCTAATAGATATATTGTAACCTTCATCAAAAACGGTAATCCTAAGTGCTTTATTAATAATATTTTCTTTTTTTATGTATTTAATAATTTCATCTATTAGAAATCGCTTTTCATAATTTATATTCAAATCCAAACATGTTATCGAATTGAGCATCCTATCTATATGTGTATTTAAATCTATAGCTATACCATCTTTAACTTTAATAGTCTCAAATAACCCAATTCCAAATTTACTCAAGCTACTATTAAAGCTTAAATTATTCTTCATAATATCCCCTCAAGGCTTTCATTATAGATTTTGCTTTATCTAGTGTTTCTTGGTATTCTTCATCTGGGTCAGAATCCCAAGTCATGCCTCCTCCAACTTGGAAGTATACTTTTTTGTCTTTTTTTATTATAGTTCTAATTGCTATATTAAAATCCATATCACCATTAAAACCTATATATCCAATTGAACCAGTATATACATTTCTCTGTGTTGGTTCCAGTTCGTCTATGATTTCCATTGCTCTAATTTTAGGTGCTCCTGTTATAGAACCACCTGGAAAAGTTGCTTTTATTATATCAGTAGCATCCTTATCATCTTTTAGTTCACCTACAACTGTTGAAACCAGATGATTTACATTTGCATAAGGTTCAATTACAAACAACTCTGGAACTTTGACACTTCCAGTTTTGGATATTCTACCAATATCATTTCTTTCTAAATCCACTATCATAAGTAACTCTGCTCTATCTTTTTCGCTATTTTTAAGTTCCTCTTGAAGCTTTAAATCTTCTTCCTTATTTTTACCTCTTGGTCGAGTGCCTTTTATTGGTCTTGCCTCTATTTTTTTATCAATACATCTTATAAATCTCTCTGGAGAATTTGATAAGATATGTGCTTCTTCAAAATTTAAAAATGCTCCAAATGGTGCTGGACTAAATCTTCTTAAATCTCTATATAACTCAAAACTTGTCAATTCTGTTTCCCCACTAAACCTTTGTGTCAAATTAGCTTGATATATGTCACCTTGTCTTATGTACTCTCTAACATTTCCAACTGCATTTTTAAATTCTTCCTTTGTAAAGTTAGATTTAAGTTGAATAGGTTTTACATCTTTTTCCTGATAGCATATACTATCTATTCCTTTTTTCTCTCCTGTTAATATTTTTTCTTCTATATCAGCTATTATTTTTTCTTCTACTTTTATATCTATATCTGGAGTGGCTATGTAAGTTTTTCCCTTCAAATGGTCTATTACTATAACATGGTTATAAAATCCAAAATACATATCAGGCATCTCAATATCATCTATAGCAGTTCTAGGTAATTTTTCTATATAATTTCCCAAATCATAAGACAAATATCCTACAGCTCCACCTATAAACGGTAAGTCAGTTTTATTTACAACTTTATATTTATCTAATTCTTTTTTCAAATTTTCTAATGGATTTTCATCAGTATTTTTATATCTTAACACTTTAAATGGCTGGCTACTTATAAAAGAATATCTTCCTAACTTTTCTTTGTCCATAGCACTATCTAATATAAAACTATCATTTTCATTTCTAAAAATAGTAAATATCTCAAAAGAATTTAATTTAGTCTTTATTTCTCTTATCATTTTATCTATGTATCCTTTCCCTAGCTTCTTTTATAAAGTTTTTCAGCATTTCATGACCATACTCTGATAAAATAGCTTCTGGATGAAATTGTACTCCTTCTATTAAATACTTCTTATGTCTAATTCCCATTATTTCACCTTTACTTGTTGTTGCTGTAACTTCAAGTTCATCTGGAACTGTATCAGAATCAATTATAAGCGAATGATACCTAGTAACATTTAAAGGATTTTTAAGACTACTAAAAACTCCCTTATTACTATGGTTTATACTGTATACTTTTCCATGAACAGGTTGTTGTGCTTTTATTATGTTACCACCAAAAACATGTCCAATAGTTTGGTGACCTAAACAAATTCCTAGTATAGGCTTCTTATCTTTGAAATATTCAACAATATCTATACAAACCCCAGCTTCTTTTGGAGAACATGGACCTGGAGATAACACAATTATCTCTGGATTTAGTTCTTCAATATCTCTTAATGTTATTTCATTATTTCTTTTTACTATAACTGTTTCCCCCAATTCTTCTATGTATTGTACTAAGTTATACACAAAAGAATCATAATTGTCTATCATGAGAATCATACTATAAATCTCCCCCCAAAAAAATTATTTAATTAATTCAGAAACTGTAACAAACTTAAAACCTTTTTCTATCATCTTTGGAATAAATATATCCAAAGCTTTGACTGTATCATCAGTTGCATAGTCATGTAAAAGTATTATATCTCCATTTTGTACTTTATTAATTATTTTATCTGCGATACTATTAGCTCCAGGATTTTTCCAATCCCTCACATCTACACCTGTCCATAAAACTACTTTGTAATCATGCTTTTTTGCAATTTCTACTAAATCCTTTTCTCTGTAACTCCCAAATGGTGGTCTAAATAATGTAGGTTTCTTTCCAGTAACTTTCTTTAAAATTTCTTCACACTTAACAATCTCCTCTTCAATTTGACTAGAAGTTAAATTGCTTATATCAGGATGATTAAAAGTATGATTTCCTATTTCATGCCCTTCTTTACTTGCTCTTACCAGTGGTTCTTTATACCACTGTGCATGTTTTCCAGCTATAAAAAATGTAGCCTTTACATTATACTTCTTTAACACATCTAAAACTTGATCAGTTTCTTTAGGATGAGGTCCATCATCAAAGGTAATTGCTATTAGTTTCTTTTCCCTTGAACCATGTTTAATTAAAATATTTTCATTCGTTTCCATCATTAAAGCAGAAACTTTACTAAAATTGGCTATTAGTATTATTCCACAAAACAAGACTACTGCTATTAAACTCTTAAATATTGTCTTTTTTTTCCCTGGTGTCATTTTTAAACTTCCTTTCAAATATTTTAGTTATTTATAAAAATTTTGAGTGTAGTACGTTTTATAACTTCCTCCAAATATTACTCCAACTCCAATATTATTATAATTCCCCAAAATATTTTTTCTATGTCCTTCTGAATTCATCCAAGCTTCATGTGCATATATTGCATTAATCTGTCCTGCTGCTATGTTTTCTCCTGCTGAAGTATATATTATTCCTTCTCTTTTCATTCTATCAAAAGGAGTTTCATCTTTTTTGTTTATATGGTCAAAAAAATTATTATCTCTCATATCTTCACTGTGTTTTCTTGAACTTAAAGTGGCTTGCTCACTGTATCTTAGTGAATTCAATCCTCTTTGATTTCTAACACTATTTACAAGGTCTATAATTTCAAATTCAAAGCATTTTTTAAGTTCTTCTTTATCAGTTGGATATAATTCTTTGAACTCATCTTCTGTACTTTTATCAATTATTAAATATGAACAAACTCTATTTTTTTCATGAATATCGTAGAAAATTGTAATATATTTACCTTCCTTATTTATTATATCATATTGATTTTCTGAATTTATTATATATCTAGTATTTCCTTTTTTCTTATATTTTAATGGAGTAATCTTGTTTCTTACTGTTTGTCTATCTTGATTTATTTTTATATCTTGATTTTCACATGAGTTCATAGAGTTACTGTAAAGTGCAACTACCTCATCATTTTCAACACCAACCATTGCAAAATCTTTTCCATATTGATTATATACATACCAGTCAAATCCATATTCACTAGTATCAATTCTACCAGGCTTTCCAATATTAGCTAAAACTTGATTTAAGTTTTCTCCTAAATTTAGTTTTTCAAAATTTTTTATATTAGTCTCGTTTAAATTATTCTCTCCATTATTATTTAGTTGTGAGCTTTGATTTTTCTCATCTTCCTTTTTCTTTGAATTATCACTTAAGTTTATTTTATCTAAAAACTCATTCCATATTTCGCTTTGAAAAAATTTTTCCTTCAAATCATCTACTTCTCTCAATAATTCAGGACTATAAAATAAAACAATAAGTATTACTAATACTAAAGCAATTAATTTTTTCAATATATTCCTCCTTTAAAAAGCTTCACTAAAAATTTCTAATATATACATTATCATGTATTAATACTGATAATATATACTAATTAAATCCTATTAACATCTCTTTATATGTTTTTTATTTAATAAGTATTATAAAAAAGCTTTACCTATTAATAGATAAAGCTACAATCTTAATGAAAATATTTCATCTAAAGTTCTATCAAAGATAGATGGCTTATCAAATTTCCAAGTTCCTTCATAAACTAATTCATTATTTAGATAAAAAGTACCTTGACCATGTTTTTTACCATGCATAAACTCTCCTACATACTTCTTTCCTTTTGACCATATGTAAGTTCCTTTTCCATGAATCAAATTATTTTTCCATTCTCCTTCATAAAGTATTTCTCCTTCACTATTATAACAAATACCATATCCCTCCATCTTTCCACCTTTAAATTCTCCTGCATATATACATCCATCATTCCATTTATAAATGCCTTTTCCATCTTTTTTGCCATTCTTCCAAGTTCCAATATATTCATCTTTACTGTTATAGAGCATATTCCCAATGCCATTCATCATGTCTTCCTCAAAATAACCTATATACTCATTACCGTTTGAAAATACAAAATTTCCTTTTCCATTTTTTTTATCTTGTTTAAATTCTCCTATGTACTCCATATCAGTTCCTTCATCAACAAAAAAAGTATATGAACCTTGACCTTCCATCTTTCCTTCTAAAAACTTTCCTACATATACATCTCCATTAGAAAATTTATATATTTTGTTTTTTGGCTTTTTTGTATCGACATCATCTATATCACGAATTGTTTTTCCTTCTAATTCCAAGACTTCACTTTCTGATGCAAAATCACCCTTTTTTAAAACACGTTTTTTCATATTTTTTATGCTCTTAATCTCTTTATTTACTTCATTTATATATTTTAAATAATTATCATACAAATCAACATATTCTTTAGATAAATTCATAATGCCATTCCTCCAACGTTATTCATAGATATTTTATTAAATCTATTAAATTTATTATATCCTAATACTGGTCATGTTTTCTACACATTGAGTAATTTTTTCAATTTTAATTTTAAAATAACCTCTTTTAAAGTGATACACAAATAGTAAATAAACCATATTTATTATATTTTTAAATAAAAGAAGCTGAGGACTATAATATATAAATTTACATATTACAAACCCTCAGCTTATATTTTTATAGTTTATAAGTCTTTTGCTTTAAATCCTCTTCCTTTTACCTCTGTAACATCATTTACAGATATAAATGCTTTTTTATCATATTTTAAAGCTATATCCTTTATCTTTGGTATCTCACTTGATGCAACTATTGTATATATAATCTTCTTTTTTTGATGAGTGTATGCACCCTCTGCATCCAAGAAAGTTACACCTCTAACTAAACTTCTCATTATGTCTTCTGCTATCAAATCGACTTCAGTTGACATTACCATAACAGATTTTTGATAATTCATTGCATCTTTAATAAAAGTCATTGAATATGCATTTAGAAATAATCCTATGAGAGTATATAATGCTAAATCTAAACCAAATAAAAAGCTTCCTGTAAGTACTATCAAACCATTTATTGCTAAAGCAGTATCTTTCATTTCTATATTTTTCTTAATTTTTAGTATTGCAGCTATAATGTCTGTACCACCTTGAGAAGACCTAGTTCTAAATACAATACCAACTCCTAAACCAGATAATATACCTCCATACACACTTTGAAGTAATATATCATTGATAGGTATGATATTACTTACTTCCTGAGTTGCACCTAATAATAATGAAAATACAATCATATTTAATAAACTTGAAATACAAAATTCTTTTTCTAGGTATATAAAACCTAAAATAAATATTGGAATATTGATTAAAAATGTTAATAGACCCACATTGATATTTGTCAAATAGTTTATAGATGTTGCTATACCTGTAGCACCTCCACTTAATAGATGTGCTGGTCTTAAGAACCCATTTATTCCTATAGATGTCATCAACATCCCCAGTAGCATTGTTGAATATCTTAAAGCTGGATGTTTTTGTAGGGTATTCTTAACTTCACTCATTTCTTTCTCCCTTCAATTCTTATAAATCTTTAGAATTTTAAAAACTTACTTTTATATATATTATTACTGATGTAATAGATAATATTTCAAGCAAATTTTTTCATAGAGTTTCTTGAACTGTCATCTATTACATCATCTATTATAGTATCTTTTATATATATGTCTAGTGCATTTTTTTATATTCCAAAATTTCAAAGTACTTAAATTCTCTCATTTATGCTCCAAATTAAAATTCTTCTAGCACAATATGATACTATATATTATGCAACTTGCAATATAGTAAATTTATAGTATTTTTTCTTAAATATTTATTTTTATAGTATTTTAGTAAACTTAACCATATAATTCTTTATTCATAATTAAGTTTTAAATGAAATTTTTATTTTTATAATTTCAGTACATGATTTTTTTATTTCATTATTTGCAATTTTTTCATTCAGTTTTTACTTTAAAATTTTTTTATTTTATTTTGTTTTAAGTATTCAAAGACGCCTATTGTTACTTTATATTTTTACATAAAATTCATTATAATTGGGATTAATATTACTGTAATCGTACCAGAAACCCCAATAGAAACTCCACTCATTGCTCCTTCTACTTCTCCAAGTTCAAAAGCTTTAGTTGTTCCCAGAGCATGTGCTGATGTCCCAAGTGCAATTCCTTTAGCAACTGGATGATTTATATTTCCAAGTTTAAATACAGTTGAAGCAACCATCCCACCAAAAATACCTGTAAAAATTATAGCTACTACTGTTATTGACTCTACACCATTTAAAGAATTTGCTAAAGATATTCCCATTGGTGTTGTTATAGATTTTGGAATAAGTGAGTTTATTATACTTACATCTGAATTAGCTATTTTACCAATTATTAATACAGATGCAAAAGAAATTATTATACCACAACCTATTCCTATAACAATCTCAAGCATATGCTTTTTAAATAATTCAAACTGTTTATAAAGTGGAACTGCAAGCACTACTGTAACAGGTCCTAAAAAGAAATTTATGCTATCTGCTCCTATCTTGTAATTTTCATACGGAATTTTTGTTATGCTTAGAAATAATATGATTCCTACAATAGCAATTAACATAGGGTTACATATAGGATTATTTGTTTTTCGCTGAATGTATCTCCCTAAATTAAAAAACACGATTGTTACTATTATACCAAATACTGGTGTTTGTAATACATTATACATTCTTTTGTCCTTCTTCCTTCTTTTTTATCATTTTTTCCACTATAATTCCAGTGGTGTACATTACTACTAATGTACTTAGACATATAACTAGTAAAAGTACTAATACATTTTCTTTTATTAGGTCTAGTGATTTTATAAGAGACACTCCCGCTGGTATAAAAAATACAGCCATATTATCAAGGAAAAATCCACTTATATTTTCTATACTGCTTAAATCCAACACTTTAAATTGTAGCAATAGGAATAATAATAGCATACCAACTATACTCCCAGGAATAAGTATAACACTTTGTATAAATGAACTTATATACTCTCCTATTACCCATATACATAAAATTATTACTAATTGATTGAAAACTTTCATTTTCCACCTCCAAAAACTAAAGAGATTGTTTCAAACCATATATTTGTAGTCTTATAAACAAGCAAATATCTTTCTTCAAATAGAAAGTTATGATTTAATACAATCTCTCTTTAAATTTATTTTTATTTTAATTTAATAAAATACATACTTGGTTGTTTCAAAAAACTTAATTATATAAATCTATTTTTTGCTTAAAATTTCTTTTATTTTTGAATTGTTATACATACTATCTGGAACTTCACTTCTTAAACTATAAAAAGTTTTTTTTGCATTTTCTAAATCTCCATTATCATAATATAGCATGCCTAACTCATAGTATGAATCATCATAGTACTGGTCATTTTTAGTATACGTATTTATATACTTCTTATAATACTTTATAGCTTCATCCTTATTTTTCAATGCTTTATTTGTTATTGCTAATTGATATATTGATTCAGAAATGTATTTTTTAGTTTTTCCTGAGGAAACTATACTTTTGAAACTATCTATCGCTTTTTCATACTCTTTATTTTTCTTTAAATCTAAAGCCTTATAGTATAAGTCTTCCTCATTAGCTACAGTGATTTCTTTTTCTGGTTCTTTATTTTTAGCTTCATCTAACTCTTTATTTGTTTTTTCTAATTCTTTATTTGTTTCACCCAGTTTTTTATCAGTTTCAGTTAACTTCTCATCTTTCTTACTTATCTGATTATTCAAGGTTTCTATTCTCTTTTTACTTTGAATAAAATATACACCCATTGCAATTACAATACAAGCAAATATAATATATGGTAAGCTATTTTTCTTCTTCTTTTTAACTCGTTTTTCCTCTTCTTTTTTACTTGTATCTTCTGGTTTCTCTTCTTCTTTTTCAAATACTGGATTATCTTTATCTATCTCTTTGAGTCTATCCAAATATCCTTCTCTCTTTTTTACATTACCTAGTTTATCATACAATAAAGATAAGATTACATATGGTTCTATTAGTTGTGGTTCTTCCTCTACTATATTCTCCAAAATATGTATTGACTCATAATTCATTTCTTCATTTATAAACCTTATAGAATGATTGTATCTGCCTAAAAATGTTTTGAAATCTTCAGATGAAATTAAATTAACATATTTTCTTGATATATGATTATTTTCATAACATAGAGCAGTATAAAAACTTTCAAATGATTTAGCAAAATCGCATTTTAATAACTTTAGAAGCCCTCTAAGATTTAATATATCAATATCTTTAGGATTTATTTCTAAAGCTTTATTTACCATATTAACAGCACTAGTTATATAGTCTTTATACGCTAAGTCCAATGCATTATTGTACCTTTTATATGATTCTAATTTTAACTCCTTTGATGTTGTATCTGACTTTGACTTCAAAGCTCCTTGTAAATTTAAAAGAGTCTCTTCTTTATAATTAGTAGTCACATAGCTTTGTTTTAATGCTTTTAGTGTCTCATCACCATCTTCTTCTTCTATGTTAAAAAAAGTTAAATCGCTTTTATTTTCTTCTATCAAAGATATATCTAAAATTTTTCTAGGCATGTTTTCTATATCTTGTTTTATATCTTTTACTAAAATAATAATCACCTCCACTTCAAAATATATATTTAAGATAACATATTTAATATGTCAAGTCAAAACTATACATTTTTTGCCATTATTCTCACAATAAAAAAGGTAATCCAATTCTTTTTATGAAAAGGTTACCTTTTTTACAATATTACTAACTTTTAATGTTGAATTTTTTTACTTTTCTATAAAGAGTAGCTATACCTATATTCAATGCTTCTGCTACTTTTTTCATTCCTTCTGTATTACTGCCATATTTTTTGATAGCATTTTCTATAGCTTCTCTTTCAAGGTCATCCATAGTCTTAACCTCTTGTTTGTATAGTTCATCCAATTTAAAAGATATTAAATCAGACATACTCCTTACAAAAGCAGTTAATTCCTTATCTTTTGAAAGTATCTTTTCTTTTTGCTCTTCATTAAATGCAGCTATACCCAATATTCCAAGTATATGTTCTCCCATTTTAACAGGAGTACATATATCTGCTAACTCTTTACAGTTTTCTCTATTTGCACACTTATTACAGTTCTCTTCTATTTCCTTATTTATAACATAGGATTTTCCATCTTTTAAAACAAGAGAATACACAGATTTCTCTGATATTGTTTCTCCTATTTTACCTCTGAATATTCCTGTTCCTGCTATCCTAGTCAAATCTTTTGTAACTAAAGTAACATCTACATCTAACACATTAGAAATATTCTCGCAAATACTTTGAACGTAATTAGTTATATTATTTAAATTCAAAGTAATCCCTCCTATTTAGATTTATATTTTTTAATACTCTACATAAATCCTATTCTTGAGAACTTTAAGCTTGTGGTTGTGGTTGTGTCTCACTAGGTTTATTATCAGTTGGTGGTGTTTCTGGTTTTGGTTTATTATCTGTATTTTGATTATTTGTATTTTGATTATCTTTATTTTCATCTGTCTTTGGCTTTTCTTCTGGTTTTGGTTCCATAGTTCCAACTAATATAATACCTTCCTTCTTAGGATAATATGAATTAGCTATTTTTTCAGTTTTAATTTTCTTGCCATTTGCATCATTAAATGTTCTATATGTTGATACAGAGTATGCATTTCTTCCACTCTTATCTACTTTTTCTTTTCCTTTAGGCATTGAAGAATCATTGACCCTCTTCATTGTAGTTTGTGAAACTCCATCTAATTTTGTTGATATTGTTATATTTTGTTTATCCTCTGCACTTCCATATATATTGCAAACAATTTGATTTCCTGAAACATAATTTTTTATGTAAATTGGATGCTTAAGATTGTTTTTAAATAAGAAATCTATTCCGCTGTCTGCAACAGTGGCATCCCTTCCTTTTGGAACATAACTTGATGGTATAGTATGATTTTTTACATTAGTAATTTCTAAGCCTGCATATAAAACAGAATTATATAGAGTTGATGAAACTTGACAAACTCCTCCACCATAATCCTCTTCCATTTCTCCCTCTACTATAACAGGAGCACTTTTGTAGCCATTCGCTTTGCTTCTTTTTCCTGTATGTTCATTAAACGAAAAAGTTTCTCCTGGCATAAGTAAAATATTACTTATACTATCTGTTGCTAATTTTATATTTATACTTCTATTTACCTGAGAAGTTTTAAATGTTGTTGCATATTTACCTAAATTTGTGTCTATATTAGCAAGTTGCTCTTTTTTTATTTTTGCTGAAGTAGCTTTTACCACTAACTTATTTGTATACTTTCCTTTTTTAATCTGACTGTCAAAACTATTCATACTCTTAGAAATATCCATTTTAAGGCCATCAGAATCTGGTACAACCTTTACCTTATCACTACTTATATCAATTGTTGCATCTTTTACCTCTACATCTATTTCTTTAGCTATTTTTTCCATTTCTGTTTTTAACTTATTTTTATCATAATTTGTTACTACTACTAAATTACTCTTTTTACCAAAATTTGCTGAAATAGTTTTTGATAGGTTGCTAAAGAAACCATTCTTTCTATTTAAATTATATGCATTTTCTACAGTTTTATCCAAATCAGCAGATAAATTTAGGTCTTGACTTTTAACTTTCCAACTTCTATCGTTGTAATTAAATTCAACATTATCTAAATTGTATTTTTTAGCTAATTCCTGCTTAGCCTGAGATTTAGTTAATCCTCCAACACTTATGCTATTAACATATGTGTTTTTTGCTATTTTCTCCCCTTTAAACTGCATACACATTATACCTACAAATATTACTAATAATAATGCTACAGCTCCAATAGCTATAACTAGCTTTTTGTTCACATTAATCATCCCTTACTTCTCCTTACAATAAAATTATTTATATACACCTACTATTATATTACTACATAATGTGCCTTAAAAACCCAAAAACTTTTTAATTATATAATAATTTAACATTATCAATATAAATAACTAATATTCACTCAATCCTTTTTCTGATATAGAATATATTTTTTCATTGTATATGTTGATAGCATAAACTTCTTTTCCTCTAAATAAACCTTTGTTTACTACAGCATAATAATAAATATTTTTTTGTTTTCCAAATAATTCTTCTAAACTTTTTTTACTTTTTACATATTTATCAGCTTTTTCTATATCCAATATATCAACCTTTTTGTATTTATTTTCTTTTTCATCAAGAGTATTAGTCAACACAAATTTAGCTTTATATTTAGTAATACCAAATTGATAGCTTCCATCTTCTAATATTCTAAAATATCCTTCTCCATAGTCCACCTTATAATCTTTTTTACCATCTTTATATGAATATAAATCTTTAGTTTTTGCACTTATTAAAACTTCATTTATTAATTTATCATACTCATATACCTCAGCATAATAGTATTTATCGTTTTTTACCATTTGTGGAAGTGAGTTTATAGATAGATTTGCCTTTTCTTTCCCACTTTTTTTAGAGATTATATTTATAATGTCATCAGATGTTAAAGTATACAATGATAAATTCTTTTTATATTTCTTCTCTAAACTTTGTACCTTTTCATCGTCTGAATAGTCTTCTTTTAGATAGTCTATATACTGTAATGCTTTCTCATAATCACCAGAAGTGTTTGCTTCTTCTGCTTTACTTATATAGTAATCATACATTTCTTCAACACATTGTTTTTTAGCGTTTTGAGCTAGGTTGTAATATTTTTCGTCTTCTTTTAATACTTTATTATATTTTTCAATAGCATCATAATATTTATATACTTTTTGGTCTTTTACTGCAGAGTCATAAACATCTCTAGATTCTTTAATTGTTTCTACATTTTGCTTGTATACATCTAAGTTGCCACCTATACCATTTAAAATTGAAATAGTATTTATGTAAGAAATTGCCACATTGTAAGTAATATTTTCTTCTTTATACATTTCTCCAACTCTATTAGCTTGAGTTATTAAATCATCTACATTTATATTTATTTTATCTAATGATTTTACTGTATTTATTAATCCAATAAAACTTTCTTGACTTATATCTCCATCTAAATATTTGTCACCACTATTTAATAATAATTTATTTATTTTTTTAGAAATGGATTTATTAAACCTTTCCATTTTTGAATCAGAAAACTTTTTATCTACACTTGCATAGTAATCCACAGCAATAGAGTATTGTCTTTTCTCTACAATTTTTAACAACTCATTTGCTTCATTTCCTACACTAAATTCATTACTACTTAAGAAAAATACTATGATTAAAACAAGTATGCCTAATGCTGATAATGAAACTGCTACTATAGATTTTCTTTTTTCATCAATAAAATCTACAGTTTTTTCAAATAAATCTCTAAAATTCATTATAGTTCCCTCTCTATTTAGCAATATTTATATTTATGATAAACTAAATTTCTTATTGGTTATTATATCATAATTCCTGAAAAAAAATAAAAACACAAGTTAAATCGTGTTTTTATTTTACCTACCAATCATTATTTTATACATAAATATTTCCTTTACATAAATTATGATATCTTTCTCTTTATATCCCTAGAATGACTTTTTTGTTTTTTATTAGCACTGACATTTTTCATTCTTGTTGTATGTATAGTTTTGTTAGCAAATATTTTTCTAGCATTGCATAAAACAACTCCTGTAGTCAAGCATACTGTAAGCACACTCGCCATTAAAAAGTAATAATCCAATCCTACATGTACTCCCATAACTGAATTTATTAATACTAATGCAAAAGTCATTGCAAAACATATCATCATGGAGATAACTAAAATTCTTAGAATTTTTTTCAATCCAATCACCTCGTATAATCACTAATATTGACACTACCCCTTATCCATTACTATACCAAATTAGTAAAAAAATAGCAATTATTATTGTCATTTATATTACGAAAATATTAAATATTTTTAATAAATATCTTTTTTTGACATTAGTATTCCTTCATTTTAATAAAATAGTAACACTAATCTGTGCTAATTAATAGAATGAAATAAATGATAATTTATTGAGGGGTGATTTACATGCCAAATTTGCCAAGTTTAGGATCCAAGGCTCCTGATTTTAAAGCCAATACAACAGATGGCCCTATTAGACTGTCTGATTACAAAGGTAATTGGGTTGTTTTATTTTCACATCCTGGTGATTTTACACCAGTTTGTACTACTGAATTTTTATGCTTTGCTAAATATTATGATGAATTTAAGAAAAGAAATACAGAATTAATCGGCCTAAGTGTTGATAGCAATAGCTCTCATTTAGCTTGGATGTACAATATGTTTTTACTTACAGGTGTAGAAATCCCATTCCCTATCATAGAAGATAGAGATATGAGAATTGCCAAATTATATGGCATGATATCAAAACCAATGAGTGATACATCTACTATCCGTTCTGTATTTATTATAGATAATAATCAAATATTAAGAACTATTCTTTATTATCCATTGACTACAGGAAGAAATATACCAGAAATACTTAGAATAGTAGATGCTCTTCAAACTAGTGATAGAGATAATGTAGTTACTCCTGCAAACTGGTTCCCTGGAATGCCTGTTATCTTGCCATATCCTAAAAACTATAAAGAGTTAAAAAATAGAGTAAATAGTTGTAATAAAAAGTATTCATGTATGGATTGGTACTTATGTTTTGTGCCAGATAATTACACAGATGAAGAATATACTAAAAATATTGATGATACTTACAGTTGTAAAAAAGAACATACTAAAAATATTGAAAATGATTACGAACAAGAAAATATTAAGTGTATAAACAAATCTCATGACCATAAACAAGAATACAATAAGGATGTTAAAGATAGTTGTGATTGTGAACAAAAACATACTAAAAATACTAACAAAATTCATAACTCCAAACAGGATAAACTTAAAGATAAATCCTGTGATGAAATAAAATACAAATACGATAAATGTAGTAAAGAGGATAATAGCTATGATAAATGCGATAAAGAAGATAATAGCTATGAGGATTTCTATAAACAAAATTATAAAAACTATGATTATACAAGTGAAAAAAATTCTAAAAAAATAGCTATGAAAACATTAAAAGACTCAAAGAAGTTAGTTAGACCACAAATAAATGACCCATATAATCCAATAGTTGAAAATATAAATTGTCCAGATATAAATCCTATTGTAATGGAATATGTTCTTGGTAATCCAACTAATGTAGATGCTCAGTTATTAGATGCAGTTATTTTTGCATTTGCTGAAATAGACCAATATGGTAATTTATTTATTCCTTATCCTAGATTCCTAAACCAATTGCTTGCGCTTAAAGCTGAAAAGCCTAGCTTAAAAGTAATTGTAGCCATTGGTGGTTGGGGAGCTGAAGGATTCTCCGATGCAGCTTTAACGCCTACATCCAGATATAACTTTGCAAGACAAGTCAATCAAATGATAAATGAATATGCTTTAGATGGAGTTGATATCGACTGGGAATATCCTGGAAGTAGTGCAGCTGGTATAAAATCGAGACCTCAAGATAGAGAAAATTTCACACTTTTACTAACAGCTATAAGAGACGTTATAGGAGATGAGAAATGGCTTAGTGTAGCTGGAACAGGGGATATGGGATATATAAACTCAAGTGCTGAAATAGATAAAATAGCTCCAATAATAGATTATTTTAATCTTATGAGTTATGATTTCACAGCAGGTGAAACAGGGCCAAATGGCAGAAAACATCAGGCAAACCTTTTTGACTCAGACTTATCCTTACCAGGATATAGTGTTGATGCAATGGTTAGAAACCTTGAAAATGCTGGAATGCCTTCTGAAAAAATCCTTCTTGGCCTTCCATTTTATGGAAGATTAGGTGCCACTATAACAAGAACTTATGATGAACTTAGAAAAGATTATATAAATAAAAATGGATATGAATATAGATTTGATAGAGTTGCTCAGGTTCCATATTTAGTTAAAGATGGAGAATTTGCAATGTCATATGATGATTCATTATCTATATTCTTAAAAACTCAATATGTGCTTAGAAACTGTTTAGGTGGTGTATTCTCTTGGACATCAACTTATGACCAGGCAAATATATTAGCTAGAACTATGTCTATTGGTATAAATGACCCTGAATTGTTAAAAGAAGAACTTGAAGGTCTTTATGGTCAATTCTAATTAGACATAATATAAAATTTTATACTTTTGACATATAAAAAAGCAGATTGCATTATATTAAATGAGTTTTACTTAATTGATAATAATATCAATTATTTTGAAATCAGAAACTTATCTTATTATAATACAATCCTGCTTTTTTGGTTATAAGTCAATGTTTTTTTAATAGCATGCTAATTCCTAATTATATACCAATAGCTTTTTTGGCTAACTTATCAGCTTCTTCATTATATTTATTTCCAGAATGCGCTTTAACTTTCATAAATCTGACATTTAACTCAGTTTTGATACTATCATAAAAGTTTTTATATGCTATAGTTCCTTCTTTATTTGTTTTCCAAACTCCAGTGCACCACTTTTCAATACCTTCATAGTCAAAATATAAAATCAGGTTTTGAATATTATTATCAATACAGTACTGCATTGCAATTTTAGAAGCTTCTATCTCACCCGCCACATTTCTCATACCTACTAAAGTTTGCTCTTTTCCATTTTTACTATAAGTTTTTATAACTTCATTCTTCTTTAGAATTACAACACCTGAACCATACATCTTTATTGAATGCTCATAACTACCATCAACATATGCTTCTATAAATTCTTCATCTTCTTTAAATGTTGGTTTTGTTGCTCCATAAACATACTCTTTTGCTTCCTGTGATGTAGTAAAACTCTTGTATTCAGCTCCTGAAAATCCATTTACTTGTTTTTTACACTCATCCCATGTCTCATATATTCCAATTTTTTTGCCCTTTTTTACAGCATAAAACTTTTGTTTTGCCAAATATATCACTCCCACCATTAGTTTTTATGTTTCTCTCATAAATATATCTAGATTTATTAGATAATTTTTATCGAAATACTTTACTCTCATATCTTTGTTTTCAATATCTATATGATATACTTCTCCTTTTACAGCTCTTTGCCTTATATTTTCATTGATATCTTTTTTTATAGTATTTTTATCAACTTCATCATTTTCTATTTTAGTATTGACCTGTAATGCTTTTATAGTATCAAATATAACAGATTTTAGTATTAGGCTTCTAGATTTATTTAAGTGTTTTTTTGCATAAGTATAAAAATCGTTACTATTCATCTTTAAAATTTTACAACCATGCAAATCTTGCTCTAGTCTTTTTAATGTGCTTATATTAGTGCCAACATCAAAAATCACAAAGCATCCATAATCATATTTACTTCTTAAAAGTCTTCCCATAGCTTGCTTTACTTTTATAGTCATCTGGGGATAATTTATACTGTAATAATCTATATTATACTTCTTCATTATAGTATAATACAAAGGGTCTTTAGGGTTTAAATTAGGAAGCTTGTCCAAAGTTACACATACCAAACCATCGCCTGGAATGTCTACACCTTCAAAACATCCTTTTGAGCCAAGTACTACACACTTTCTATTTAAATCATTAAGATGTCTAACACCTTTTTTATTAGCATAAATTTCTAAATTTAAACCATGCAAATATTTTTTTAATATATCATAAGTTTTTTCTTGTCTATTTTTACTATTAAAAAGAGCTAACATATGCCCTTCTGTAATGCATGATATATTCGATATAATTTTACTTATTTCATTTGGAAATTCAGCATTTTTATACTCACAAATATCAGAAAACGCTACTACAGAAACCATATTCTTATAATCAAAAATTGGTTCTATAATTTTTTCTATATTCTTAACCCTATCTATTCCCAATGTAGTTTTAAAATAAGACATATTTTGAGATAAACTTAAGGTTGCTGATAAAAATATTCCTTTCTCTAGCTGAGATAAAATATTTTCTTCAAATAAATCTGCTATTTTTAATGGAACTACTCTAAATTCAAAATCATTATAATTCTTTTCAATTTCAACTATTCTTGCATAATCATCATTCTCATCATACTCTAAGAAAATTTCAAAAACAATTTTTATATCCTCTAAATCTCTTGTCTTTGCTTTTCCAAACTTATATATATCTGTTTCTTTATCTATACTATCATCATCAATATTCCTACAAATTACAATTATTATTGAAACTAAATTTTTTATTATTTTTTCACAACTTAGTTTTATCTTTTCACTATACAATCTATAGCTAACTTCAGTATCTATATCATCTTTTTTTATTTTTCCTGCAATTTCATCTATTTGTAAATTTAATTCCCATCTTAGGTTATAATTGCTTACATTACCATATTCACTACAATTGCCAAATGCTAATATTGAATCTATTTCTTCAATAATAAGATTTATACTCCTAGCAATCTTTTGTTTATCTTTTCTTTCAATTTTTAATATATGATAGAATTTATCAAAAGCCTTTATTTTCTTCATGTTTGTATTAGTTTTTTTATACATAAAACTACTATCTTGTATAAATTCATAAGGATAAATTTCTTGCAATAAGTATCTTAAAGACTTTGAATTTATGATACTTGAAAAAAAATCATATCCTTTTTCAGTTAAATTGTGAGCCTCATCTACTATTATATTTTCTAAAGGCTTTTCATCTTTATATGGCCATTTAGCCAGTAAAGAGTGGTTTATTACTGTTATATGTTCATCTTTTAACTCTTCTGTCCTATTTTTATATAGACAATCTTTTTTACATTTTTTAGGTTTACACATGTTTGGGTCACAACTTATATTTCTTAAGTGAGTATTTATTTCCTTGAAGTTATCCAACACCCAATAATTTATTTCTTCTATATCTCCATATTTACCACCTTCAACTAATCTTTCTAAAAATATTAAAGATAATATTTCTTCTTTAGTAGGTTCTTGAGACTCATAATCTGCTATATATGCTTCTAATCTATCTATACATATATAGTTGTTTTTTCCCTTTATATATCCATAACTTACTTTACCATTTAACCCTAAAGAATTTAACACATTTGGAATATCTTTATTTATCAATTGTATCTGCAATTCTTTTGTATCAGTAGAAATTAGCAATCTTTTTTTATTAATTCTAGCTTCTAATATAGCTGGCAATAAGTATCCAACACTTTTTCCTATCCCTGTTGGCGCCTCTATGCACGCAATTTTTTCGTCATCTTCATTATTTCTAAACAATTCTCGTATTGCCTTAGTAAGCTCATACTGACCTGGTCTATATTCATATGTAAATCCCTCTTTACTCTCCCATATATGCTTATATTTTAATAATTCTTCATATTTCTTTTCTTGCTCACGTAAAATTTTTAAAGTTTCTTTTTCTTTTATATTTTCTTCTTTTGGATTAAACTCCTCATGTTCTTTTATAATACTTACATCATGAGATAAATCATAGTTTGCTTCTTCTAAAAATTTACTCCATTCCCATTTTCCAAGATTAAACTTATTTAGATATGAATTTATTTTAAAACTTAATGGCTCTAAATTAGTTTTCTCATGGTTATTAAATCTTATTAAAAGAGAATTTACAATATTTATAGTATTAATAGCATCTGATAAAGCTCTATTCTTGGTCTCAGATTTATCGCTAGTTAAAATACTTTTTAAATACACCAAACTATAATCCTTATGATATGGCTCTAAAATAATTGCCAACTCAATTGAATCAATAAATTTATTTTTTAGCTTTGGCATATAGTACTCAAAAAACTTTATTTTAAAACTTAAATCATGACATATAATCAGACTATCTCCTACAAAATTTCTTAACTCCTCTTCTACCATTTTTAGATTAAAAGCATCTTCTAAATCAATTTTTTTAAGATTATCACATAGAGAGAATACTTCTATAGGTACTTCAGCTTTATTTTTTATTAACGATTGATATGTCTCAGCTTTCCAATCTTTAATTTTAACAGCTCCAACTTCTAAAATTTCTGAATTTAAATAGTCTATTCCACTAACTTCTATATCTAAAAAAACAACATCATTCAATATACTTATTATATTATTCATTTTTTTATCCCTTCAAGTTAAACCAATTTCACTTCTACACAATAATTGCTCCTTATATTTTATCATTTATAATGTATTTTGTTTAAGATAATTAATGTTATTTTATATATCTTAAAAGAAACTTCTTTAATTTATTATTTGTATATATGAATATTTTTAACTATAAATATTCAAACTATATTATAAGAAAGATTTACTTGAAATTTTAAATAAGAGGTGACATTGTGAAAAAAGATAGCCTGAAAAAATACATTATGATAGGAGCATTCGCTTTAATACTTTTTGGAATTGCTAGTATGAACTTTAAATCCCTAGATAAAACAAAAACTCAAATTTCTAGTCCAACACTTGATACACATGAATATGATTGGTATTTTAATCCTAGAGAGGATGGTAAACAACCATCACCTATAAAAGAAGCCAATTTTTTTAAGAAATATGATTCATATTATGTAGGAAACCCTAATGAAAAAGTTATATACTTATCATTTGATGCTGGATATGAAAGTGGGAACACTCCAAAGTTGTTAGATACACTAAAAAAACACAATGCAAAGGCACAATTTTTCGTAGTTGAGAGTTATATAAAAAGTAATCCAGATTTAATAAAACGTATGGAAAAAGAAGGTCATTTGGTTTGTAATCACTCAAAAAGTCATCCATCAATGGCTGGGATTACAGATTTTGAAAAATTCAAAGAAGAAATTACAAGTGTAGAAAAAGCATATAAAGATGTTACTGGAAAAGAAATGCCTAAATATTTTAGACCACCAATGGGTAAATTTAGTGAACAATCTCTAAAATATACACAAGACTTGGGTTATAAATCTATATTTTGGAGTTTTGCTTATGTAGATTGGTATGAAAAGAAACAACCTACTCATGAGTTTGCTAAAAACAAAATTTACTCTAGAACACATCCTGGTGCAATAGTTTTATTACATCCAAATTCTTCAACTAATACTGAGATATTGGATGAAGTACTTACACATTGGGAAAAAGAAGGTTACAAACTTAAAACACTTGACTATTTAAGCAGTAAAAAATAACATTTTAATTAAAATAAAACTCCTCATGAATTATAGTAAAAATAAATCTATTTATAAATACTTTAATTCTTGATGGAGTTTTGTGTTTTAGAATTATTTAAAAAGCATTGTCCATTCATTTATCTCTTCATATCCTATATTTTGATATATTTTTCCTGCTATTTCATTATTATAAAAAAGACATGGTATTTTCCCTTCTGACAATAGTTCTTTACTTAAATTGTACACCATATAACTAGCAAGCCCTTTTTTTCTATGCTGTTTGTCTGTACTTACAGAAACTATCATTGCCAAAAAACTAGTTTCCATACCAGTTGATACAGTACTAATCATAGAATTATTATCTTTTATGAAATATGCTCTTACGTTACCTTCTTTTAAGTACTCTTTTCTTGCTTCTATGTAATTTGGACTTACCTTATATCCTGATTCATTTAAAAGTTTTCCTATTTCATCAATGTCTTTTTCATATGCCTTTTCTATCCTATATTCATTCATAGTAGAAAATTCCAGCTCTTTTATTTTCTTTAATATACAAAATTTATTATCCAATTTTTCATAAAAATCTTTGTATATACTCACCAGCCTATCTATTACACACTTTTTTCCACTTATACTTTCTATATCTAATCCTTTTATATGGCTTTTCATCTCTTCTACATCAAAATTATTTTCTAAACTATAGATTATAAGTGTTGACTTATTTTTTAATATTATAGAAGTTATACTTCCTTCTTTTATCTGAGACCATACTTTTTGAGAATCAGAACTAAATCCATAGTTTTCAACATATCCAATTATAAATAAGTTTA
This sequence comes from Clostridioides sp. ES-S-0006-03, assembly GCF_020662275.1. Lineage (NCBI taxonomy): Bacteria > Bacillati > Bacillota > Clostridia > Peptostreptococcales > Peptostreptococcaceae > Clostridioides > Clostridioides sp. ES-S-0006-03. The sequence continues at coordinate 12,337 of NZ_JADGMM010000002.1, read as the reverse complement.
AACTTTCTTCATGTGATACATATTGCCAGAATTTTTTTTCTAAAGTATTATCTATTTTTACAATCAAGTGTACATCCTCCTTTTGTGTTAATAATGATATACCTTATAATTTATAGTATCATTTAAAGTTATTAACTTCTACTAAATATTCTAAATTTTTGTAAATAATTTAAATTTGTAAATTTATAATTTTTTCAGAAAAATCAATCAGTGATTATATTATATTTTCTACTTTACAAAATTGGACTATATTTTTAAATTTCTATGCAATATGTTGGTATTTCTGTTTATATTCTTTTAATGCCTCATCCCAGGCTTCTTCTACTGAGATACCTCTCTTGGTTGCAATCCTTTGTGCTAATTCTATTATTCTCATAGCTTTTCTTGATATATTCATATATTTTCCTCCTCTAAATTATCATAAATTATTTTAAAATTATTTAATTTGTATCAAATATATTACTTACTTATATATTACTAACTATTTGTGTACTAAGTGTGAACTATATTAGAAGAAATTTAGAACTTAATAAAACACAAATTTTATATATACTTCATATAGATTTGTCATATTATAAAAACAGTGATATAATTTATTATCATTTTATGGAGGTGATATATTATAAAAATAAGAGATGAATATACATGCCCTCTTGAAATTGTACATGATATCATTAAAGGTAAATGGAAGACTATAATTGTATTCAAGTTGAGACAATGTAATAAAACATTCTCTAACTTAGAGCATAGTATAGATGGAATAAGTCAAAAAATGTTAATCCAACAATTAAAAGAACTTAGAGAATTTGGTATTGTTGATAAAATCAGTTCAACTGGATATCCATTACATACTGAATATTTTCTTACCAATCGTGGCAAAAAAATGCTACAAGCTGTAGAGATAATGCAAGAAATAGGTATAGAATATATGCTTGAACATGGACAACAAGAATTTTTACACAATAAAGGAATCTGTTATAATAAATAATTCTATACATACCAAAAAGTAAGTAATTTACATTTCATTTAGCAGTATTATAATTAAAATATATAAGGAGGTATAAATATGTCTATAGCTTTAATTTTAATTGATATTCAAAATGATTATTTTAAAAATGGGAAATGTGAATTATTTAATACAGAAAAAACTGCTGAAAATGCTAAAAAAATACTGACACTCTTTAGAAAAAATAACTTACCAATTATTCATATACAGCATATATCAATGAGTTCAACTTCATCATTCTTTCTCCCCGACACTTATGGTGCAAAAATAAATAAAAATGTTTTTCCACTTGAGAATGAAGAAATTATCATTAAAAATACACCAGATAGTTTTTTTAAAACACGTTTACAAAGTTGTCTTGAAGAAAAAAACATAGATAAATTAGTGATTTGTGGAATGATGAGTCATATGTGTATTGATACAAGTGTAAGAACAGCAAAGAAACTTGGATACGATATTACGCTTATAAGCGATGCTTGCACAACAAAAAATTTATTTTGGGATGACAAAGAGATTAATGCTGAAATTGTACATCAAGTATTTATGGCATCCTTACAATCTAGTTTTGCAGATATAAAAAATACAGACATTTTTTTGTCTAATTATTGTAAATAAAAATATTTACCATTATAAAGAGCAAACTTAATTAATTTAAGTTTGCTCTTTAATCATATAATCTTATATATCCCTTCTAGTATTTTTATATATATAAAATACTTTTTCTGATTTTAGATTTAGGTGCAACAATCATATAATTTTCAAATGTTACTATATCCACATAAAAAATGTAGTGTTATAGTATATATAATATTACATAAAAGGGGGTGCTAAATAGATGAATAATCATATACTTATTCAATTTGAATATATAGCAAGAATCATTATTGCTGGTTTATGTGGAGCTTTGATTGGATATGAAAGAAAGAATAGGCTAAAAGAAGCTGGAATCCGAACTCATTTTATAGTAGCACTAGGATCAGCACTTATAATCATTGTTTCTAAATATGGGTTTGATGATGTAGTAGGTACTCCAGGTATTGGTTTAGACCCTGCCCGTGTTGCAGCACAGGTTGTCAGTGGGATAGGTTTTTTAGGAGCTGGATTGATATTTATCAGAAATCAATCAGTGAGTGGACTTACTACAGCTGCTGGTATATGGGCGACAGCAGGTACAGGGCTTGCAATTGGTTGTGGATTATACTTACTTGGTATTGTTTCAAGCATTATTATCGTTATCACGCAAATACTACTTCATAGAGATAGGAAATGGATGAAACTCCCTACAGCAGAGCAGGTCTCTCTCAAAATTTCTAACAGCACTGATTCAATCTCATATATTGAAGAAAAATTTAAGCAGTCTAAAATTGAAATTATAAATATGAATATTAAACGCATTGATGGAGATTGGCTAGAAGTAATTATCTATACTAAATTACCCAAAGGATATAAAAAGACAAATCTGTTAAAGTTGTTTAGTGATAATCCTCTTATAGAATCTTTAGAGATATAATATAAAAAATAGACTAGCTAAACACTAGTCTATTTCTTTGTTACTAATAACATATTTTACAAGCTACATATCCATTTGCTTCTGCTTCTTCTCTACTCATTGAAATTGCACCTTCCATATTATGTGCAGTAGGAGAAGAATGATATTTATTTGATTTAGATTTTCCTCCATTTGCATATACAGTTTCAGATGTTTTTTGGTTGTTTGGATTTGATTCTTCAGTTTTAGGATTTTGAACTTGAACGTTTTCAGTTGACTTGTCGACGCTTTCTTTATCAAGTTTTTCTGCTTTTTCCTTTTCTTCTTTTTCTTTCTGAGCTAACTCTAACTCCTCTTGTTTTTTCTTTTCTTCTAACTCTTTTTTCTTTTGTTTCTCTAAGTTATCTTTTTCTTCTTTTGCTTTTAATTCTTGTTTTTCTTTTACTTCCTTGTCTTTTGTATCCTGTTCTTCTTTTCTTTTTATTTCCTGTTGCTCATTTAAGTTAGGTTCCGTTGCTACTTTAAACGTTGCTCCCCACCATACCCAATTGAACATTAAGAGTATAAACACTACAAATAGGCTTATAACAACTTTTAATGTTTTCACTATTTTATTACTATTTTTATTTATACTTTTTACTAAAAATAGAATAGACAATAATAATAATGTTAATGGTAATAATAAAATTCCTATAATAACAATTAATATCTTTTGCCAACTTTTTAATACTTTAAACTTCTCAAACATAAATTCCCCTCCAAAACAATAAGTTAACTACTTTATCATCCATGACTATCAATCTAATAAGATTTAAGTCTGATAAATATTGATGTTAATTTTTAATAATCCCTTAATTTTCATCCTATATCCCCCTGTTTATACATTATTAATTAAATTATATAGTAAACAAATAATAAATGTTGTCGAAAATCAAAATTATATATTGTTAATTGGGTATAAAGATAATTATTACTAATTTTCAATCTAAACACTATCTACTTATACTTTAACCAATATAAAACATAATTAAGACTTATTCTTATGTCACACATAGAATGGAAATGAAACAGTAAATATTTTAGAAGTTCTTAAAATACAATTTGCCACCGATTTTATAATAAAGTGGCAAATTGGTGGCAAATTTACATTTTTTTATGTTATTTATTGTCTAGTTTATTAAAATTTAGCTATTTATTTACAGGAACTTGAATTTCAGTTACAAATTCATCTACAATTCCAGTTTCATGTATATCTATTTTATATATCTCTATTGGCGCAGCATTTATTTTATAATTATTTTCTTCTATAAATCTAAATACTTTTTCCATATATATTTTATTATTAGAGTTACTTCCAGTATAATTTAATGTTACATAGTACCCTTCATCAAAAACTATATTATATATCTCCTCATTATCTTCCAAAAAACAAAATACAGACTTAAACTCATTAAAGATACCATTATTGATTGCTTCAATAGAAAAAGCAGAACCAATATTATTATTTCCAAGTATATTAAATCTGTCTTCATATTCTTTTTGAAGCTTTTGAATTAAGAAATCAAAATCCTCATCTCTTTCTATATCAGCATTTAATTCTAAGGCTTTTCTTTTTTCTATATATACAACTTCTATCTCATCTATTTTAGTATTTTGAATCACACTTTCAATTGAACTTAATCTTGTTATGATATTTTCCTTGTGACTTACAAGTTCAAGCATCTTTTTGTCAATTAAATCAAGTTCTTCATTTAATATAGTTTTTGTAGATTCTATACTTCTATCGTCTAAATATTCTTTTATCTTTTTCATTGGAAAATTCAAACTTCTAAATTCTTTTATCAAATTCAATTTCCATATATCAGATATATTATACATTCTATATCCATTGGTATCTCTAAATGGTTTTAGAATTCCTATTTCTTCATAGTACATTAAAGAATCTCTTCCTATACCATATATTTTAGATATTTCTCCTATTTTATAATAATCTTTCATTTATATATAAAGACCTCCATAATTATATTTTTTCTTAAAAATAAATAACTCGTCTATTTCCCTAATTCTATTTTAGAATATACTAAAAAATCGTCTAAAACAAGTTTTCAAAAATAAATTGTATTTTGTTAACTATCTAAATATATCTATATTTTGTTCATTATTCTATTATAATATTGATTATGATGTTTCTGACTCTACGCTTTTCAAAAGATATATTTGACTTTGTATTTACATCTATGCCATTATGTTTTTATATGATATTTTTTATTTCCAAAATATACCTTTATAAATTTAATAATATTGATATATTATTTCAGTATATTGTTCAAATATTAATTAACATTTAAATATTTTTAATATAAACACAGTTAGTATCAAAAAATCAAAGTATCTTATGGAGGAATGCTATGCCAAATTATGATTATATAAAAATGTTAAATAAAAAAGTAGAACTATTGTCTAAAGATTTAGAGAAAAGAAATTGTAAATTAAAAGTCTCAAACGAAATAGATTTTTTTACTAAAATGCCAAATAGAAAATGTATATATCAATATATTGATAATTGTATTTCAAAAAATACTTCTATTGGAATTATGTTATTAAATATTGATAATTTTAAATTATTCAATGATATATACGGATACCTAGTTGGAGAAAATTTATTAATTAATCTCATTCAAAAACTATTGTATTATGTTCCAGAATCTAAAGGAATAGTTGGCCATTTAAAAGGAGAAGGATTTTTGATTGCTATCCCAAATATATCAAAGGAAAAATTAGATGATATGGGAACATCTATTATAAAATCTGCTAGGGAATTAAAAATACAACTTCCTAATGAAAAAGAAGTCTATTCTAATGTTACATTTAGTATTGGTAGTACAGTTTGGAATGGGAAATCAGATGTAACTACTTTAATACTTTTAAATCAAGTATATAGTGCTTTAAAAAAAGCTAAAAGTGAAGGTAAAAATAGATACATTTCATTTGATTTTAATGATAATAATTTTTATAATAAATTAGAAAGTGATAAAGAATTTTTATCAGAAATATCATATGCTTTATTGGATAAACAAATTGAGGTATTTTACCAACCACTTTATAACATAAAAAGTAATACTATAGTTGGATGTGAAGCACTTGCACGCTGGAGACATCCTCTTAAAGGGCTTCTCACTCCAGATAAATTTATATCTTTATTTGAACACTCTGGACTTATAATAGAATTAGATTTATATTTATTTGAAGAAAACTGTAGAAATATAAGAAGATGGATTGATAACAATGATGTTTTTGTATCAATTTGTTGTAATTTTTCTCGTCTTCACTTTTTTAACCCTAATTTTCCAAGTACTTTAAAAAATATTACTGAGAAATACAGTATATCTACATCAAATTTTAGTATTGAAATTACAGAAAATATATTAATAGAAGATACAAATACAATTATTCAACAACTAAACGAATTACGTTCTTTTGGTTTTTCTGTATCAATAGATGATTTTGGCTCTGGATATTCATCCTTTGGTATGTTGCAAAATCTCCCTTTGGATATAATAAAAATTGATAAAATATTTTTATCCCATGACTTAAATGATTTCAAAAATACAACAATTTTGTATTCTATAATAAATATTGCAAGAGCTCTTGGTATGCTTACAGTATGTGAAGGAGTTGAAACAAAACAACAAGTAGAGTTTATCAAAAGCATAAACTGTGACATTGCTCAAGGTTTTTATTATGCAAAACCTATGGAATGTAAGCAATTTGAAAGGTTACTATCTAAAAAAAATACTTCAGATAAAATGTTTATCAAATATTCTGATATAGGAAAATCTTTAATAGAAAAAATCTTTGATGCATTTTTTATTATGCAAGATATGCAAAAACTAAGAGCAAATGTTATTGAAAATATTAAATGGTTTGATTTTTATAACAAAAAAGAACTTATATCTTTTTCTGAGGTGATAGAACACTTTGAAAAACATATCAAAGGTAAAAAATTTTCTATTCTTTATAAAAGCATAACTCCACATGATGTTGGTTCAGATTCATTACTAATTAGTGGAGAAGCTGTTTTATCTGATGAAACTACTGATTATCAAAAATATAGTAATTTCTATTTTAGTGCAAATTGTATTATTTCAGAAAATAAATTAATCTTAACAAAAATACATTTAGATTTAATTAAAACTGCTGGTTATATAAATGAATTTGAATCATATTCAATACCTAAAATGACAAACACTCATCTCGATGAAAGTAGTACTTTATCACAATTTTATTCAATGCTACCTGTAGGTATCATTCGCTATGATTTACTTGGTGATATGATTATTACATATATGAATGAGGAAATGTTTGATATTATAGGTTATACAAAAGAACAATTTTTTGGTGAAATGAGTGGCAACTTAAGAGCAATTGTTCATCCAGATGATTTAGATTTTGTTTATAAAAAAAGTTTAGAAATGATTGACACAAATAATATTAATCCTTTTTTATACAGATTTATAAAACGTAATGGTCAGATTGTTACAGTTATGTATAAACAATGTAATCTTTCTGCAATTGATGGAAGATCTATTGCACAAGGTATGTATATCGATGTTGATAAAATAAAAAATTTAATAGATATTTAATTTTAACTGTCTCAACTATAAATAAATTACAAATACTGTTATAGATTTATTAAATTAAAATTCCAATTTATGTATAATTAATAACAATCGTTCGACAAATTGATGATAAAATTCCCACTATGTGCTATAAGTTAATATATAATGCAATAAAATTAATTTAAATTTAAGGCACTAGGCTATTTAGAGTAACTATTTTTGATTTATTTGTGTTTTTATAATAAAATCATTTGATGCTATAAATCAGAGTTAACATAGATAAAATAAGTTTTTATATAAAAAACCTACTTTTACTTAAAATATTGCATAAATTTTTCTTATTTCATAGAAATGTCATAGTTCAACAAAGTTTTCTAATTTAAAAGCATTAATGTATAATATAATTAATTTATATAATATTAAGAAAGGGGAATATCATGAGCACACTCTCAAAAAAAGCACCTGAATTGGTAAGACATATTTTAATGAGTTTTTATGTAAATCGAGATATTAATGAGGTATTAAGATATCTGTCAAAAGATATTACTTGGATTGGTCCAGGAGAACAAGAGTTTCTCACTTCTTTTAATGAAATAAAAGACTATTTTTATGCTGGTCAAAATGAAGTCCCTTCTTGTGATATGAATAATGAAACATTTGAAGTTGTAAGTGAAGATAAATATAGATGTATTGTAGTAGGAAAATATACTATTCGTACTAAAGAAAATGACCAAATGATTTTAGAGGTGTGTCAGCGTTGTACATTTGAAATAATTGAAAATAATGGACAGTTATTGGTGAGACATATGCACATATCAAATCCATATAGTGAAATGCAAGTTGATGAATTCTTCCCTAATAAAATAGGAACACAAAGTTATGATTATTTGCAAAGATTACTAAAGGAAAAAACAGAAGTAATTGAAATGATTACCAATAATATCAATGGTGGATTAAAAGGAAGTAATGATGATGATACATATTCATTCTTCTATGTCAATGAAGGATTACCCAAAATATTAGGATATACATACGATGAGTTTATTGAAATGAGTGGTGGCTCTGCAGTAGGTGCTGTATACCCACCAGATTTACCTAAAGCACTAGAAGATTGCCAACGTTGTTTTGCAAAAGGCACTACCTATTCATCTGAATATAGAATACGTAAAAAAGATGGAACATTAATGTGGGTATTAGACTCTGGAATGAAATCCTTAAATAGTGATGGTATCGTAAAAATTAATAGCATTATTACAGATATCACTCAACTAAAAAATATAGAGTCTGAATTAAAGTTAGAGAGAGAACGCTATCGCATTGCTTTACAAAACATTACAGATATTATGTTTGAATATGACATTGAAAACGATAACTTTATGATATATCAACGAGTTGAAATAGACCGAAAAATTGAACTAGAAAATTTTGAAACGAAAAATTATTCTAACATATTGAAAGATGGAAAAAGCATTCATCTTGATGATATTGGTAAATTATTAGAAGTACTTCGCGGAAATCTTCGTGAAACAATTGAAATACGACAGTTAGAATCATTAACTAAAGATGAATGGAGATGGATTCGTGTTCAATGTTCAGTTATTTATGATGGTGATCATAATCCAATCAAAACAATTGGTGTTTTGAAAGATATAACTGAAGACAAATCTAAATTAGAAAAATTAATTGCTCAAACTCAACGAGATCCATTAACACAGCTTTATAATCAAAAAGCATCAGAAAATTTTATAGATGAGTATCTTAACAATACTAAACAAAAAAATAGTGAAGCTTTAATGGTCATTGACATTGATGACTTTAAAACTGTAAATGATTCTTTTGGACATTTAGAAGGAAATGAAGTTTTAGTTGCTGTTTCAAAAATATTAATGCAAAATGCAGATGATAAGGATATAGTTGCTCGTATTGGCGGAGATGAGTTTATGATATTTATGAAATCGTTGACAAAGGATTTTGTAATAAAAAGTATTAATGATATTTTAACTGATGTAAGCAAAATAAAAGTAAAAAACAATCATCAAATAACATTAAGTATTGGTATTGCTTTTGCTACAGATTCAAGTAAATCATATAAAAACTTATTTTCTAAAGCAGATGAAGCTTTGTATTTAGCAAAAGCAAGTGGTAAAAATTGTTACAGAATATGTGAATAATATATTTATTTAACATATTCCATATTAATATAAATATAATTTATAAGACATATACTTTTATAAATGCTATAATGAAGCACTGTAAACAGTAAATTCTTCCCAAGTTAAATTATTACAATCAATATAATTTTTAATAATTCAACTTCTTTACTATATGCTCCAATCCTCTAACTACTACTTATATATTAAACTTTCTGAGGTTAACATATAGACCTCTTTACTGATTTTTATACTATCTTTTAATCTTATACATATTTTATATATAACGAAATATTTTTGTATAAAAACATTTCGTTATATATAAGTTTCTAATTTTATAATCAATAGTATAAGTTAAAATATTTGTCAATTTAATAAGATGTATTTTTAATTTGTGTTATTGTTTATAAGTCATCTCGATGATATACTGAAATTATTTAAAACATCTTTCATATGCTTAAAGAATAAAAATACTATGAAAACAAAAAATTTAAAGAATATCCCCCTTTTACTGACAGTTTTTTCTTGGCATCAAAAGATGGAAATGCGATTTTTCCAAATGTCAAAAAACTTGATATTTCAGGAAGGCACTACTTTAAATCAATTAATAAACTTAAAATACCTCTAAGTCTAGAATCTGAATCAACATTTATAGTATATTCAAGTTGTAGTGCTAAGCTTACCCATTTACCCAAGTATCTAAATCTATTGTTAGCTCTTTTTCATACTTTTTATAATTTTTTAGTTTTTCTACTTCCACTTCAAGTAAATTGGATAAAATATTTTCATTGATGCTATCTTCATTGATTAATTTATTAAGTAAATGTTCTATATAATTACTATCTATCTTTTTTATTTCCATAAAAATTAGCCCTTCTAAATAAAATTTTATTAATTTATTTTTGTTATATTATATTTGAAATTAAATCAATTTGTATTTGTAATTTTTTAGACACTCTTTATACTTATACTACTGCTATACTTTGATTAGGAAAATTAAATATAATATAATTTTGCGATTATTTAAAAAAAGTCATATCTTAAAGGAGGTTTTTCTATTGAAGTTAAAAGAAAAATGGATTGATTTATTAAACCCAAAATATATTGAAAACGAGGAAAAAAGAAATAAAATACAGATTATAATATTTTTTTCTATAACTTTTGGTTTAACTTATTTATTAGGTTTTCTATTATATTTCAATAAGTTTATTGACCCAGAAAATTTCGGATTATTTATGATGATATTGCCCTTATCCTCAGTTGCAATCGCAAAATTTTATACAGAAGGAATGACTAATGATAAATATAAATTTTATTCATTAATAATATTATTTTTTCTAATTTACTTATTTTTACTTATTATTGAATTATTAAACTTAATAAATAATCAGCAATTTCAATCATTAAATACTATATTGGTTATTATAAGTAGTTTATCTATTATTCTTTATTCTGACAGTATAAAAGATTTGTCTCCTATAAAAAATATTAAAGTAGGTTGTTTATTAATTTTTTATTTCATATTTTCCAAAATTATTCCAGAATCACTTAGCCTAATAATACAAGGAAATCAACCTAACTATGAAGGTATTTTTAATTATATATTCTCTTCTATGATGTTATTCTTCTCTATATACCCTTTTTTTGGTGAAGAATATGGTTGGAGAGGATTTTTGCAAGATATTTTTTTTGATAGATTTGGTAAAAAAATTGGTATTCTAGCACTAAGTATGTGTTGGAGTTTGTGGCATTTACCTCTAATATTTACATTATATACACCCGAAACACCAGTATTAGGCTTAATAACTCGCTCAATATATATATTTGGAATTTCAATATTTTTAGGATATGTATACATGAAGACTAAAAATGTATGGTTTTGTGCTATAATCCACGCTTTAAATAATACATCTTTTCTTATATCAGGTTCTAGTATTACCTATGGTTCAACGATTACTTATTCTGATATATTAGAAATATCCATACTTATTTTAATTTTTTATGTTCCATTTCTATTTACAAAAGAATATAAGCAAAACACATAAAAATTATTATGTAAAGGAGATATACTATATGAACTTTTGGAATACCTATCTTATACTTATTGGAATAGGAATTATAATATTAACTACAATAATATACTTAATTAAATATAAAATTATTTTTTGTAGTGAAAAATATTTTAATAAATTAGAATCAATGTATGGAAATATAGATAAAAAAAGAATTGTTAAAAATGAGAGATATAATATGGATGAATTAAAAAAAATTCATAAAGAGGAAATAATTGATATAGAAAAATATAGAAAATATTATGATTATAGTTTTAAATTTTATAATAATATGAAAGAAATGAACTCTATTGAAAATATAAGAAAAGGCTAGAATTAAGTCATCCTTGAAATCTAAAAATAACCCTGTAACCTCATTTTATATTACTTTGTATGTAGCATTTTTAACACCCTTTTTTGTAATTATAATTAGTAAATTAAAAATATACTTTATTATCATTGAAAGTTTTATCTTGATTTTCTTTATTCTTATTCTAGGTAAAGCAAATAAAAAATCAATGGAGTTTAAAGAATACCAGATATATTGCATGACTTCATTACAAATGTTGGATGACATGGAAAATAAAAAACTTATAGAAAGAAAATATATAAAAAGAAGGTAACAACTAACTCTAGTTGCTACCTTCTAGTCTATTTAACTAAGTTTTCTACTTCACTAAATGCTTTCTCATTCCCATCCCCGCCAATTTGAGTTATATTTTTGAACTTTTTATTTTTGATTAACTCTTTTTGGCTATTATCTAATCCATTTCCAACTAAGACTACTGGAGATTCAGTTTTGCCTGCAAGTACTCCTACTGATAAAGCATCTACTAAATCATCTTGTTTATTCATTCCATTCTTAGCTACATATAAGTCATTAAGTATCTCTTTTCTATAGAAATGATTTATTACTTTTGAATTAGTTTCTGTTCTATCAGAACCCGCTATTTTAGTTACAGATGGTAATGTATTACTCACTTCTTTAGTATTAAATAAAGATTCTCCACCTATTACATATG